>JBKPBY010000161.1:0-5173 GCA_046727075.1 bacterium
TTGATTTGTGTAGGACCGAAGTTCTCCCCTTGAATAATCGCACTCCATGCCCGGTCGCCCACATTTCATTGTTACCAGTGCCCATCATGTGAGGGGAATCCGGATTGACCGTCAGTTTACCTACTTGGCGCGCTTCCAGACAGCGTGATCGAAACGATTGTCCAAGTTCCTACAAGCTCCTTGGGCGTCGTTTGGGCAAATGCGGGCGTGATCAAACCCGTCGCTAGCCCGACGAGGGCTAACAGTGCGTGCGTTTTCATTGTCTCCTCCAGGTATTTGGTTGTCGCCTAAAAAGAAGCACAAACGTGCTCAACTTCATGTACCGGACGATTTGCGTATTGTCGTCGATCGTCTCCTGCGCGCCGAACAAGTGTTTGATCTCGATACCCATATTTACAGATCCGGAGTGCTTCGCCAAATCATCGCCGCTAACATGATCGTCGATCGCGAGCAACCGATTACGAACGTTCTTCAACTTGTGCTCGCCGCTGCAGTTCGTACCTAACGACGCGAGCGACCCACACGTTGAAAAACGTGTCATCGAGGGCTATCAGAACGTCCGTTTCTTTCTGCGGATCGGCTTCAGAGACAATTTTGTGATCGGCTTGGAGCTTTCCGTGAGCAGTGAACCTTCTGCGCAGGGTACCCTTGCGGCCTTGAAGGTCTGGTAGCCAATCCGAAGGGATCATGTTGTTTCCTCTTTGTAATTGTCTCCGGGCCCCATTCGTTCTGTGGGTTCGACCCCCGCCGGACGCAAATCCTTTTCTCGCTCGAGAGAATTTCCGCAAGGCGGTTTGCGATTACTGGTCCGACGGTTGTTTTTGAGTGACGGGATAAGCAGTCACGTTCCAGCGCCATTTGGCCACCGGACCGTAGACCAGCTTGATCTGGATTGAACGATTGTCCGGCGAGAGTACGACATGGTTGACGGAAGCCTCACCGTAACGGATTCCGGTAAAACGCAGCGAGACTAGAGGAGCAGTTAACTCTAATTCCAAATAACGTTCCCAATTTCCAGCTAGGCGCGAGCCTTTCCGGCAGCGGTAGTTCCGGAAACTTTGCCAATGCTGCCAGTTAATGACCTGGTCGCTGGGGATTGGTTTGCTGGGGGTGGGGGTAGGTCGACTTGGCGTAGGAGATGTCGGCGACATTTCCAAAGGCCGTCCGTCAGGAAATCCTGGTATTTGCCCTAAGGCTGACATCTCGGAGTCGAGCATCCCGATAATGGCAGGCAAGATCAGCGCCAACTTCATCTCTCTTCCCTGAATATTAGTCTTAGCGGCGTATGAGACAAACGGATCTCGAGACCCGGCACTTAGAGCGCTCGAGAATCGGCGTCGAGATTGCAAATAATTAAGGCAAAATTAAGGCAGAAAACGCTGGAGTTTCGATCATTTTTGGGGCCTAGAATCGCCTGTAGATCGGCTCTAATACTTCGCTTGCACCCGGCAGGGCTCGAACCTGCAACCCTGTGATCCGAAGTCATGTCGTATAAATGAGCGAGTATGATTTGATGTGCCCCATCATGAAGCTTGCAGACAGGCTTCGCAAGCTGTTCTCCGCTGTACGACTCTGGCTCATAACAGATCAGAAAGGGCCAGGGATGAATCAAGAAAGTGGCTAAGAAATGAAGAATCTTAGCCACTTTTAAACTGATCGTTTCAACGAGTGAGTTGGAAGGTTACGCGCCAATTCAAATACGGCGGTTTAGCTTCTGGCTACAACTTCTCCGATGTGTCGCATCGTGGCCCGCAGCCAAGCGTGAGCCGCGTCCGTATTGAGGCGAGGATGCCAGGTCATCTCATAACGAAAAGCGGCAATTTCGGGCGGAGGATTGAGGATCCTGATGGCTGGGTTGTGGATCATTCCGGCTACAAACTTACGCGGGACAGTTCCTACAAGCTTCGTTCCTGGGACACAGCGAATAGCAGCTTCGAAGTAGGGGACACGGATAGCGATTTGCCTTTTGTGTCCCATCGTGGCCAGAGTCCTATCAGGAGACACCTGAATCCCGCCCAGAATACTGATACAGATGTGTTCGAGTTTCATGTACTGTGCCAGTGTGAGCGACTTCGGAAGGCGGCTCTTCGCATCTACAACGCAAACAAACTGCTCGTCATAGATCGTCTGGTTTTGCAGCGGTGGCGGAGCTTCTACTGAGCTCGCGGCAAAGGCGAGATCGACGCTGCCGTGCACAACTTCGTGGAAGCTCCCCCGGTGCCAGGCAACAAAATCGAAGTGCACCTTCTTCGCGATCGGCAAGACTTCGCGGCACAGCACCGGCGCCAGGATCGCGGCAGCATTGTCCGTGACGGCAAGGCGGAAGTTCGCCTGCTCGACAGCTGGATCGAAACTCGATCCGCTCAACAGGCGATCGAGTTTCGGTAGCATGACCTCGAGTTCCTGCAGAAGGCGCTGCCCTTGCGGCGTGAGTTCATATCCCGCGGCGGTGCGCGCGAAGAGGTTGTCGTGGAACATGTCGCGCAATCGCTGGAGTGCGCGGCTGACGGCCGGTTGGCTCAACCGCAGGCGCTCCGCCGCGCGGGAGACGTTTCGTTCTTCGGCGAACACCGCGAAGACAACCAGCAGGTTCAGGTCGGCCTGTCTTAATTGCGTTAGACGCATAGGCAATATTAGCACTATGTATTGGATTTATATGTAGATTGCGAGAAATAGAGAACGCTATGGCAAAGACAGCAATCGTAACCGGAGCATCCCGTGGCATCGGGCGCAGCATCGCGAAGCGGCTGGCGTCGGATGGGTTTGCCGTTGTCGTGAACTACGCGGGCAATGGCGCTCAGGCCCAAGAGGTTGTGAACGAGATTCGTAACGCAGATGGAGAAGCATTGGCGGTCAAGGCAGACGTGAGCCAACCGAAAGAGGTCGAACAGCTGTTCAAGAAGACGATCGAATCATTCGGCCGCGTGGATATAGTCGTCAACAACGCAGGAATCATGCCGCTCTCGCCGATCGCGAAAGGAGACGTCGATACCTTCGACAAGGTAACCGCCATCAACCTTCGCGGCACGTTTCTGGTGTTTGCGCAGGCTGCACAGAACGTAGCGGAGGGTGGACGCATTATTGCCTTCTCCAGCAGTGTGCTCGCGAAATCATTTCCGACCTATGGACCCTATATCGCGTCGAAAGCCGGCGTCGAGGGTATGGTGCCTGTTCTTGCGAACGAACTGCGCGGACGCAATATCACGGTGAACGCGGTGGCGCCTGGACCGACGGGCACAGACTTATTCCTGAACGGGAAGACACCGCAGCAGATCGAGCAGCTTTCGAAGCTCGCGCCCATCGAGCGCCTGGGTCAACCCGAGGACATTGCGAATGTTGTTTCATTCCTGGCCGGGCCGGATGGTGGCTGGGTCAATGCTCAGATCCTGCGCGCAAATGGCGGGTTTGCCTGATTGGCGTGTGAAACGAACACATCAGAACATGGGAGCAAAACCATGAAAAAAGTAATGGTGCTCACGGGAGCATCGAGTGGATTTGGTGCGCTTGCAGCACGCGCGCTCGCAAAGGCCGGAGCAGCAGTACCAATGGTGGTGTTCCGCCTTATCTTGCTCCGTACTTCGCTGCCAAGGCAGCTATGGACGCACTGGCGGTCAGCTACGCGAAAGAGCTCGCCCGGTGGGGTGTCGAGACCTCAATCGTGATCCCTGGCGCATTTTCCACCGGCACGAACCACTTTGCGCACTCTGGCACCCCTGACGACAAGGCGCGCATGCGTGAGTATCAGGATGATCCCTATGCCGGGCTTGAGGAGCAGGCGCTCAAAGCCCTCACGGGTACGGTGCCACCGGATGCCGATGTCTACGCCGTCGCAAGCGCTATCGTGAACATCGTGAATGCACCTTTCGGTAAGCGGCCGTTTGGTGTCACTGTCGATCCTGCCCAGGATGGATCAGAGGTTGTGACGACTGCGCTGGATCGCATCCGTGCCGAATTTGTGCGCCGCCTCGGCTTTGCGGATCTTCTCCATCCCGCCAAGCTCGTCTGAGTCCCCAACCCTTAAGAAGTGGAACCGGACTCGTCGATTGATAGAGTGTTTCGACGTAAGTTATTGATGCTGAATCATGCACCCTGCAGGGCTCGAACCTGCAACCTACGGTTCCGAAGACCGTCGCTCTATCCAGTTGAGCTAAGGGTGCATCAAAAATTCCGAACTCATGGGTAACCATGTGATCCCGGAAGTGATCTGAAGTCACACACTCTATCCAATTGAGCTACGGGTGCGTTGTGGATGGGTAGGATGCCATGAATGTGGCGGAGTGCAAGGTGGGAAACGTCGAGAACGCCGGTGGGATCGCGGAAAAGCGTTTAGGAGGTTTTGCGGCTCCGTCGTCGTCGCGGCTACTTTTTTCAGTCTCTCTGTCGCCTCTCAAGCTCCAAGCCGGCCCTCTGAGGCGATCAGCGCTTCGCAGAGAGAATGAATTTCGTCGTCGATGGCTCGAGGATCAGTCACCGTTCGCGCGACTTCCTCCCGTAGTATTTCGCTGTATCGTTTTCGCAAACGGTGGATCAACGTTTTTACCCCGCCGAGGCTGACCTGAAGTTTGTCGGCAACGTCCTCGTACGAAGGCAAACGCTTACTATTGGTGGGATCCAGGAACGGTTGCAGCGCGTCGATTATTGCGGTCTTATGTTGGGAAACATACTCTGTGCGAAGGCGTCCCATTGCGTGGCTCAAAAGTATCAGGGCCCAGCGCGCATCGAAGACTTTCTCAGGGCTGAGATCATCGGCCTGCTCGTCATGATAGCGTTCTTCGCCGTCTTGAAAATCGAGCGCGACAAATTCGATTTGGCCGCCCCGTTTCGCGCTGTTGTCACGATCGAACGCATCGGACAGATAATTCTTCAGCGACGCCAAAAGGAAGGAACGGAATTTTCCTTTTTCCGGGCTGACCCTGCGGAGCGATTTGCGTTCCAACAGACTAAGAAAGAACCCTTGAGTCAGGTCCTGGGCATCTTCGGGGCTGTAGCCGCGGCGGCGAACAAAAGCATACAGTGGATACCAATAGAGCCGGCAAAGATTGGCCAGGGCTGTTCGCGAGCCAGGCGCCTGCGTCTGAGCGGAAAGCAAGACAACGCTCCAGTGCGTAGTTCGGAACCGGCCGTCTTGATCATTTTCCCGGCTCTGGTCTGAGGTCATCGGTAAGCCAACCCA
>JBKPBY010000162.1:0-8649 GCA_046727075.1 bacterium
CAGTACAGAACGTCGGGTCATCTTCAGCCCCGAAATTCCGGGGCCGCGGATCGACGAAGCGCGCTCAGAGTGGGAAGTCTTCCTGGAGCTTGCGCGACGGGTTCGGCCAGAGTGGGCGAACAAGCTTGCCTTCGCGGGAACAGAAGCCATCCGTGAAGAAATCGCTCGGACGATTCCTTTTTACGACGGCATACAGAATCTGAAAAAGAAAGGCGACAGCTTCCAGTATGGCGGCCCAATGCTGTGCGCAGGTCAGAAGTTTTCCACTGTGGATGGTAAGGCTCACTTCAAAGCTGTGAGCCTACCGCAGGTAAGCTTACCGGCTGGAGCTTTTCGGGTGGTTACGCGTCGAGGCAAACAGTTCAACAGCATGGTCCACGAGGACATCGATGCTAGTACCGCGGCAACGCGCGACGGTGTGTTGATGAATCCGCTCGACGCACGTCGACTGGGTCTTCTATCTGGCGATCACGTGCGATTGCACAATGACTTTGGTACTTACGATGGAAAAGTGCTTGTTGCGCCGGTCACAACTGGGACGCTGGAAGTCCACTTTCCGGAAGGGAACGTCTTGGTCGATCCGAAGGCCCGTTCACCTCTTGCTAAAATCCCCGCCTACAAAGAAATTTCAGCCACACTTGAACGGACCAACGGAATCGAGCAGCGCGAACCCGCTCTAAAGTTGTGAAGTGAAGATGCTACTCTACGGGTCACTTGCCGGTTCGTAAAAAATTGCACGCTAAGGAAAGGTCGCGGGCGGTGAAAGGCGGTCCGGGGTGGTCGCAACTTCCGATTTCGCAGGCCACCGTCGCGTCGCCAATGATAATCTCCGGTCAGGTTGATGTGTTCCCACTTTAGCGGGGAGAGGTGAGCAAGGAGTTTCTGGTCAATAACATAGCTGCGTTCCTGAAGCGCGTTGACGGCGCGTTCAAGATAGACGGTGTTCCAAAGTGCGATGGCGGCGACAACCAGATTTAAGCCGCTCGCCCGATGTTGCTGGTTTTCGTAGGTGCGGTCGCGCAGTTCCCCCAAACGGTTAAAGAACACGGCCCTAGCCAGCGCATTACGAGCCTCGCCTTTATTTAGGCCAGCATGGATGCGTTTTCGCAGCTCGATGTTCTGGATGTACTCCAGCAAAAATAACGTGCGTTCTAGTTTCCCGATTTCCCGCAAGGCCAAAGAGAGTGCATTTTGCCGTGGATAGGCGCCCAGCTTGCGGAGCATGAGCGAGGCGGTGACAGTGCCCTGTTGGATGGATGAGGCCAATCGCAAGACTTCGTCCCAGTGCGCAGTGATTTGCTTGGTGTGAATGGTTCCACCGATGAGTTTTTCCAAGGTCGGATAACGGGAGGGCTTTTCTACGCTAAAGAGTCGAGTCTGACCAATATGCCGAATCCAAGGAGCAAAACGGAATCCCGGTAGATGGCAGAGCGCAAACACGTGATCGGTGAACCCGGCGGTGTCGGTATAGTGCTCCTCGATCTGGAGTTCCGACTCATGGTAAAGTAGCCCGTCGAGCACGCGCGTTGCGTCTCGCACAGTGGCGTTGATCAGTTTGGTGTAATAGGGTGCATATTGATCCGAAACGTGCGTATAGAATGTCACGCCAGGATCGGTCCCATAACGCGCATTGACCTGTCCCCGGGCATCACCTCGACCCCCGGGAGGGAATCGTTGACCGTCGGATGAAGAGGTGGTCCCATCACCCCAGTGTCCAGCTAGATCGATTTGGTGGTGATGGTTCACAATCTCCGCGAGCGCTTTGGTGTAGGTTTCCTCCCGAATATGCCATGTGGCGATCCGGCTGAGCACTGAGGTCGATATGCCCGGACAAGCTTCCGCCATGCGGGGGTCACTCCTCCATTTGTAAAAAATTGTACGCTTAGGCCAGAATTTACGAGGGGAATTGGTGTATACCCGGCTCGACTGGACTTAGGCTGAACAAGTCCTCGATCCCATCAAAAACTGGCCCGGGAGGCCGCACTACAGAAGCTCAGGCGCTGTCGTTACTTCAGGCTCGCGGTTTAACGTACAATTTTTTACAAATGGAGGAGTGACCCCTGGTAAGCTCTAGCCCCCAGACTTTGTTTGTATCGTACCACGATAAACACTGCTCGCTTCTAAAAAAAATTTGGGTCCTTTCTTGAGCATATACAAACTCGCTGGCGGATCCTCCAACCGCTGGGATTATTTTTATAGACACCCGGTTTGATCGCTTTCACTTCTGTTTTGCTTTCTCCCTCTGCTTAGCCTTCCACGCTTCGACTTTGCCGGCGCTGACCCGGACGGTGAGATCGCCAAACTGACGCAGCGTGCCAACCACCAAAGGCACGGATTCCAGGCCGGCAACAAACGGCGTATCCTTCAACCGATACCCGCTCTACAAAACGGTTTGCCACGGCTGGACCCGTGGCAGTTGCAAAGCGAGCTGAGAGAGATGGAACCGAACAGCGAAAAGGATCGGATGCTGCTGCAAGGCTAAGCGTTCGAGGATCGCGATCGCGACCAGCCATTTAATGGCGCGCCAATCTTTGCGTTCCACGGCAGCTGCTGCCGGCCAGTGGGCGATGTTCAGGACGGCAACGACCTTCCGACCGAAGATATCGACTTCGCGCGGGTTGCCGGCATATGCCCAAGCTGGACATTGCCTATCGGGGCTATCGACAACCTCCAGCCAGAAACTGACCTGGACGGCAATTTCGTCGTTTATCAACGATCTTGCGGTTCCAGAAGGCGTTGGTTCGGGTACGGCAACAACCTCAGGCTTGTCTAAGGTCGGTAAACCGACCTTAGGTTTCATCGGTGCGAAAGCGGATTTAACGGCTGATTTGTTGTTCATGAGAGATGACAGCGGATTTTGGAACCATACCCCCTTATATTTGCCGGGTAACAAGGGTAACAGGGGTAACAGGGGTAACATCGGCTCTGGGAGCCGCTTGGCGCGTTGCCCCAGGTCTTGCGCGCTGGAACGCCTCCGTAAATCTCCGCAAGGATTATTGTCGCGATCTGCATGGAAACGGCCACAAACCAACGAAAACAATGAAGAAATCAGAAAAAACACACCCGGGGGCTTTACAACGTCGGCTTCATAGGAGTGAGAATGACTTCCGTCGGTTTCGCTCGAGCCAAAAAAAGGTCGCGGACAGCCCGAGACTGCCGGCGAAGCCGGGTGTGATCGGAAGGGCCGAATACTTGAACTCGTGTTCCCAAGCTGCGGTTATATACAATCGCAATCGTGCCTACCGCCTACCAGCAAGATAATCGGCTCGTTGCCGACCGTGATCGCGATCGGAAGATGAGGACACCTGGCAGCGATCAAGGCCGGCTAGATTGGCTTTCCCTCGCTCGTGGCCCAGCGCGACATCAACTCGTTGCTTGGCCTGGTTTTATCCACGACTTTGTGTGCCGTTTCAGAACCTGCTACAGGGAGGCTTTTTGGATCGAGTAGCCCAACCTGTACCAGTACCGACGCCTGGTCCCAATAGATGTGCTCATGGACTAGCTTGTCGCCCTCGAATTTGACGATGGCCACGGCCGGTACTTCGACCACGCGACCAGTAGGTGGTATACCCGGCAGAAGCCAGTCAATCTCAGTGGTGTGCGTCAAATGCATGATAAATTCGTCGACCAGGCAATCATTGCCAACGGTACGACTAATTGGCGTCAGCCGAAAATCCGGGGGATTCACGCCGATGAAATGATATTTGTAAAAACGCTTGAGTTGATCGTGCCCGACGCCTCCCGTCATCGTAGGAATGTGGTTGACGTAGGGTTCCGCCACCATCGTTGCCATGGTGGCATCGACATCACGGGTCGCGAACTCGTAGCGGCAGTGCGCTTCCCACAACGCAACGAGATCCAAACTTGCCATATCTTGCTCCTTTCATCTTTGGTTCAGCTTACGCCTGATACGGAACTTGGAAAAACGATAAGTCGGAGGTCTCCATTGGATCCACGAAAGAGGGTTGCTGAGCAACTAAGGACTTGCCTGTTACTGGAAAGTTGCAGAACCGTCGGCGACCGCTCAAAGCGCACGATGATTAACCGCCGGGGAAGAACGGACACAGCGGCCATCCGGACCGCTGCATTGGGGCGGGCTTGCTGGACTTATCGCCGCCTGTTTCAGCCTGGCAAGTCGGCTGGCTTAGAGCCCGCTTCTGAATCAGAAATGCGATAGGTCACCTAGGGAGCAAAGTTCGACGCAGAATAAAAAGACCAGGGCTAGTCGCAGCCAACTGGCGGCGATGAGTTCGCAGTAATATTCCATCTTGTCTTGCGGCACTACACGCGGTTTCATAAAACCGGGGCGGTAAACAGGTTGGCAGTCATTGAGGTTTACTCCATTCCCCAGCACGAGGCGCGTTTTTTGCTGCTTGTTCAGCTTCCTCACGAGAAGCAAAAGCTGTCGGGCCAAGGCGCTTGTCGAGGCTGGCTCTATTGTCGAGGCTGGCTCTATTGCCGAGGCAGGCAAAGTCAGCTAATTCCCGCGTGTTCCCCGGTTTGGTTGGCTTTGTCCTCTATGACGGACGGTGGCCGACGGCTCCCCATAACCAAGGGGCAGTGGGATGCAATAATTTGGATTGTTCGTAGCGATCCGTTTGTTGTGCGACGTTGACCCACTCGTGGACTATGTAGGGACTGGCGAACAAGATCGCCGCCGCGACAATGGTCATAAGCTGCTCACGAGTGGTGGCGCGATTGCGTTTGGGCGGCGTGGTTAATTGGCTTGGCGTTGCTTCGCTCTGTTCTTTAATTTCTGCTTTCATATTTTGGATAAAGCCGCACTGGCTAGATAGAGGTAGCCGAGGGCATCAAGGAGGTGCTGCTCCTGTGCTGGCGGTGCCTCTTCGTTAAGAGTCTTGATAGCTTGTGCGGAGCCGGCCCAGGTTAGTTAGTCTTCTTTGTAGCGCCAGCCGCCGTGGAGGCCTAAATACGGATCCCATTCGTAGTGACCACGATCGCGACCATTCTGATCTCGAAGCCGGTAGCCACCGTTCAAGCCAGCATATGGGTCATACTGCATGCCGCCATCGTCGTTGCCGTTTTTGTCTTTGTAGCGCCAGCCGCCGTTGAACCCGTAATACGGATCGTATTGGGAAGTTTGGGCGTTAACACTAGCCACTAGAGCTAGTCCCATCGTTGTTAGCATCAATGCTATTTTCTTCATGTTTCAAAAAGTGTGGAGTTTCCACGGTTAGTTGTTTCCAGGTTTCATCAGTACACCGATCCCAACAGCCGGAATGCGGCCCGTTCCGCTCCGCGCAAATTCGCGGATAGCGGCACATGTTTTTTCTTGCTCACTTTACAAGCGCAGTGAGCGTTTTGTGCGATCTATCTCTTTGTCGTGGCCGACGGCTTGGCCGAAGCCTTCGAAAAAGTGATGGCTGACATAAGGAGAACTGAGCCAGTCACTAACGGTCGAGCGGGTGCAGTCACATCGGCTCGCCCTTCCACGCTTGCACAGCTTTCCGCTTCCCATTGCTGCGCCAGAGAGTGTAAAACCCGCACGCAAAGAAGAGAAATACGCGCAACCAATCCGGATGCCAGGATGAGGTCAAATTGGCAACCACGATTGTCACGACTGCCGGGATGAGCGCGCACATGACGCCCTGCCAGATTGCCGATCCGACTAGCAAGGGGTCTATCATCACCATTACCCGAGCAAGCCAAGGTTCTGCTCCGAGGACCTTGAGTCCCTGCAGAAAAAGAATCGTAAAGAAGATCCAGAACGCGTAGATCCACCTAATTGGATGAAAGGGCTCCGCGGCAGTCCAGACTAAGGTTGCCCATACCGAGGCTTCGAATGCATTGCGTAACGTGGTCCAAAGTATGAGCAGAAATTTCATCTCAGGCGTCTTCGTATTGATCCGCTCTGGCGCTTGTATGCATTTTTCGAACAGTGTATACGGCAACGAAAGAGCGTCGCTTTAGACAATTTTTTGCTAGGGGGGCGGAATTGCTCTGTGCTTCTCCCATGACCCCGGCGTCAGAGTCCGCTAAAAAACGAAAACGTGCACCCAGTGCGGCGAACCCAAGCCGCTCAGTGAGTTCCATCGTCAACGCGAAGGTGAACCCTTCGGCGACAAGACTTGCGCGGCGCTGAAAAGTGCGATAAGCAGTGCGTAAGCACGAAACAGATCTGATCGCTTTGCAGTCATAAACTCAACTGCTAGAGCAGCATGCGCTCTTTTGTGGCCCAGTTATGTCAAAGTGCAGCAAGTGATATGGGAATTCCCATGTCAGGGCTGCGGTGTAGATAGAGCCTCTACTTGAGGACGGTGAACTTCACTCTCTTGCGGTGATAGTTTAATTTCCACAGATCCCGGCAACCCTCCCAGTTCTCGCGGTACATCTGCGCAGCGAAAATCCTCGGGAAGTCTGCCAGACACTGGCTCTGACCGCACATCCACAGCCGGCTCAGGAGGCTGCGTTCCTGTATCTGCTGGCGGCTGAATTTCTTCCCTAATGGGTTACTCACCGATGCCCTCTCCAGAGTGTGAGATCTTGTTCAGTCAGCTCGTTGCTCGCCAAAAGGCCAATCTTGCGGCAATCGGTGCTCTTGACGATAACGCTCTAGCAGGCCGTCTTTCTCAAGCTTCTGCCAGAGGCCCTGTTCGATCATCTGGCCGATCTGCTCCCGGCCTCCTTCGGTCAAATGCGTCAGCACCTCGATTTGATCCGGGCGCAGGTAAGCAACTAAAGGACCGTGATATGCATTCTCCTTCGGTGATACCTTAACTTCCAGAGCTCCCGGCAGCCGTCCCAATTGTCGCGATTGAAATTGCTTGATCATAGCGCAACGAAAAAGTCTTGTTAAGAAGAGCGCCAAGAATGATCACTCAGATCTTATTTGTTCAGGGTGGCGGCGAAGGAGCCCATGACCAGTGGGACAAGAAGCTCGTCGATAGCCTTGGCAGCGAGCTTGGGCGAGATTACGAAATACGTTACCCGCTCATGCCAAATGAATCCGATCCCACATACTCGGCTTGGAAGGCTGCCCTCGAAGAGGAGTTTGCCGGTCTTCATGAGGGCGCGATCGTCATCGGGCACTCGATTGGTGGAACGATCCTTATCAACGCTCTCGCGGAGAGCCGCCCGAAGGCCGCATTGGGAGCGATCATACTAATTGCCGCGCCGCTTGTCGGTCCGGGCGGATGGACGAGCGAAGACATCGAGCCCCGGCAAGACATCGCCGTCCGACTCCCTGCCGGCGTACCAGTCCTTCTCTATCATGGAACAAAGGACGATATTGCACCGGTTGAACACCTCGACCTGTACGCCAAGGCCATCCCTGGCGCTCTCGTACGGCGGCTAAACGGCCGCGATCATCAGCTCAACAACAGTCTCTCAGAAGTCGCCAACGACATTCGCGCTCTCCCTGTTGCAGGAAGGAACCATTAGGGTCACGTCTTTTAAACGAGCGAAAGTAACCCCTGACCCTTAAGTTGAATCTTCCCGCTCCGCTGATGTCGGCCTGCGCGCCATGGCCCGACAGTCTGAATGGAAACCTAGAACACGGTTATTTGTTTGGCGCCGCTCTGCTATGCCTAGACCTCGATCACATCAGCCGTCAGAATCTGTCAGCCGTCCGTATCTCGACAAGTTTGATATTGCAGAAAAGCGGGGTGAGTTATGTGCAATGGAAGCGTCAAACCAGCTTGATAAACACTTCACGTATCGGTAGTTGTCCGGCGCACTGCACATAGCTTCGCGCTCCACATAACACAATTTATGTGTAGCTCCTCATAAGTTGTGATGCGAGGCGAGCAATAATTCATAGAAACTGTGTGGTAGGGAGAGAGTCAGCCATTTCGCGGCGCCGACGGGGCAGGCGGCCTCCGGCTCCAGGGATTGGGCCAGCAAACGCTAATTCTCTACCCGCTAGTGAGCAGAGAATCCAGCTTCGACGCCATGATGAAGTCGTTGCGATGAAGAGCTCGAATCTTGTGGGTCCATAACGTCACTGTTACCCGGCCCCACTCCGTCAAGATCGCCGGATGATGGCCTTCCTCCTCCGCTACCGCCCCGACTCGATTTGTGAAAGCCAAAGCCTCCGCAAAATTCGCGAGAGGGAAAACGCGTTCCAATCGTTGAATTCCTTCGCGCTCCACCAGTTTCCACTCCGGCACTAAAGGCTTGAGTACGCTCATTTCTTCCTCAGTCACTCGAGGTGAGTCGCGACGGCAGGCCGTGCATTTTTCGTTGGTGAGAATGCTCATGGTAGTCCTTTTGGTTCTTTTAGTCCTTCTTCTGACAGGGAAATCCCGAATCGACGGCAATAATCTCGAACCGGTGCATCTCAGCGTCAGCCATTTTTCCAACCTGTCCGCCAAAAAATGAAGGTCCGCGGGGCGGAAATTTGCGTTTCCCCAATTTCCAACATCTTTACGTCTTCCGGTTTCCTTGCATTCGGACCATCCAAAAACGCCTATGGTTTGCTGCCATGTATCCGCTAAATGCTGTGCTCTTGCCTCCACCTGACACCCGAATCCATGATAACAGTGTCTCGTGCGACATGGTTGAGCTTTGTTCAAGCGCCGCTTCTTGAGTTGACGGCGCAAGGTGCTCAGCGCCAAACAATTTCGACAGAACTCGTTCTGGCGTAATCCGCTCGTTTCGAATTCAAGCACCAGCCGCTTACGAGAGCGA
>JBKPBY010000163.1:0-5630 GCA_046727075.1 bacterium
TACCCAGGGAATCAAGGTCGGCGTGATCTGCCCCGGCGGGGTGAAGACCGAATTCGCTCTCGGGCGAGGCCGGACGGAGGAGGGCGTCAGCCAGTCGAATATGCTCGATCCGGAAGACGTGGCTGGCGCTGTCCTGCTGGCCTGCACCCAGGCGCCCCACTCGCGGATCATCGAGATCCAAATGCGTACGATGGCAGAACCGCTTGCCTGATCGGCTCTGCACCTAGCACTCGATTTGCACTCACACCAGCACTCGGTTCCAGTCCGGGACGTTCAGATGGATGCGGATGGCGGTGTGGTTGTCCGGAAGGCGGATCTTGAAAAAGCGGAGAGAGTACGGGGTCCCATCAGGCGCTACAAAACGATCGTGATCGCTGGACGGGTTGGAGATGTGAGCTAGGAAAATTGCGATGATTCCGAACTGGATCTGGGTCATCGGCGCTTGAAGAATAAAGGCGCTGCCGATTTTGAAATGGACACTGGCCTTGCTCGATTCATCGAGCGGAGTGAGTTGAATATCAGACGCCCCGACTGACAGCGCAGCTTCGATCACTGAGAAGGTAAAGTCTCCGGCGTGCACATCTTCCGGCATGCCCCAATCGACGACACGCGGAGCGGGATCGTGCACAATCTTCGGATTGCACCTGTTCCCGCCCGTGGGCCTCAACAGTTTATGGCGATCAGAAGGGTCCACGGGATTCATAACCATTGCGTTCCTTGGGCCGGACTGTCAGCAGCTTTTTCCTACTCTTCCAAATCTCGCCGAGCATTGTCTGCTGCGGTTGCCAGTGACTTTCGTTTCATAATTTAAGATGGGGAGTATCGAAGTCCGCAGACGCAGACCCGGGTTAGTAACGATGTTAGTGAGTCCGGTGAGTTCGAAATGCCGAGTCCTGTCACGACACGTCAGATCATCGCCTATTGCCAGCTTCCCGAGAGGCTATGAACACTCACCGGTACTCGATCTATTTAGATAATAGTTCGTCGGCTTTTATTCCGAACTTTTTCGCCCATGGCCGAGACTGTTGGATAGATAATTGTCCCGGCTCCTGAGCTATGTACCCTCTTTACTCAGAGGATCAGGTAACTAACATTACCGACTAGTTAGATGCCAGGTCGTTATCAGAACAGTTCTTAGGACGCTGAGCTCGAGTGTAATTAAGACTATCTGGGAGTTCGTCAGTTGGTGTGATGGCAACTGGTCGCGAGAGGTTGCTTTCGAACCAAAGAAGATTCAGAAGATATGAACGCATTTAACCTGAAAGAACACGAACTCACCGTTGAGGAGGTTCACCGCAACTTGCCGCCCAGCGCTCTTTATGAGCATGCCGTTCTGTATAAGAAGGACGCCCACATCGCCGAGAACGGGACGCTCGTTGCCTACTCATAGGCGATGATGAGCATTGCTGGAGTGACGAAGGTGCCTTCAACATTGAAGGCGGCTGTTACGCGAAAGCAGTCAATCTTTCCTCCGAGAGCGAACCTTTGGTTTGGATGTCGTGACCCAATGCCCAAATGTTGCGGGCGAAATACTTGTTCCGCGCAAGGTCTGGTCTGACAAAGCGGCTTATGAGACCAGCGCAAGGAAGCTAGCCGCTTTGTTCAACAAGAATTTTGCAATGTATGAGGCGGGGGTAAAGTGCAGAAGTGAAATCCGCCGGTCCGATGACGTAGCCTGAAAGAATGGGCAAGGACAATTACGAGTTCCAAGCGAGCTGCAAAGCGTGAAGAATAATTCAATCAAACCCTATGACTACTAATTTGCTTTTGCAAGATCCGGACCTGTTTCGGCAACAGGCCTGCATCGGCGGCCGCTGGTGCGATGCTGACAGCGGCGCGACGCTGAAGGTTAACAATCCCGCAACCGGGGAGACTCTGGGTTCAGTTCCCCTGATGACCGCGAACGAAACGCGGCGAGCGATCGAAGCGGCAAAGAACGCCTTTATCGATTGGAGTCGCAAGCCTGCCAAGGAACGGAGCATTCTTCTGCGGCGGTGGCATGACTTGATCATGTCCAAGGTCGACGATCTGGGAGCGCTCATGACTGCGGAGCAGGGCAAACCGCTTGCCGAGGCAAAGGGTGAAGTCGCCTATGCCGCTTCCTTCATTGAATGGTTCGGGGAGGAAGCCAAGCGAGTTTATGGAGACACGATCCCGTCTCCATGGAGTGATCGGCGCCTAGTCGTGATCAAGCAGCCGATTGGAGTCTGCGCCGCTATCACACCATGGAATTTTCCCGCTGCGATGATCGCCCGAAAAGCCGGACCCGCTTTGGCATCGGGATGTACAATGGTCGCGAGGCCCGCAACTTCGACACCCTATTCGGCGCTGGCGCTTGCGGTATTGGCGGAGCGCGCAGGGATTCCAGCGGGAGTTTTTAACGTTTTGACCGGGAGTTCCAGGGAGATCGGCGGCGAATTGACATCCAATCCGGACGTAAAAAAAATAACCTTTACTGGTTCGACCGAGGTGGGCCGACTGCTGATGCAACAAAGTTCTTCCACAGTGAAGAAACTTTCCCTGGAACTCGGCGGTAATGCGCCTTTTATAGTTTTCGATGACGCCGATCTGGATGCTGCGGTCGAGGGGGCGATCATTTCCAAGTACCGCAACGCTGGCCAAACATGCGTATGCGCGAACCGGCTTTACGTCCAGGATGGCGTTTATGATGCCTTTGCGGAGAAATTAGCAGGTGCCGTCGCGAAGCTTAAAGTTGGGAACGGATTTGAACCCGGAGTGCAACAAGGTCCTTTGATCGATGAAGCCGCCGTCGAGAAAGTGGAAGAGCACATTCAGGATGCTCTTGCGAAAGGCGGCCGCGTGATTCTGGGTGGCAAGAGGCACGTGCTCGGTCAAACATTCTTCGAGCCAACTGTTCTGGCGGATGCTACGCCGGAGATGAAAGTCGCAAAAGAAGAAACCTTTGGCCCACTGGCGCCGTTGTTTCGGTTCCATACGGATGAGCAGGCGATCGAAATGGCTAACGATACAGAATTTGGCCTCGCCAGCTATTTTTACAGCCGCGATATCGGGCGAATCTGGCGCGCGGCCGAGCGCCTTGAATGCGGCATGGTGGGCATCAACACGGGCTTGATATCGAATGAAGTTGCTCCGTTTGGGGGCGTGAAACAGTCAGGGCTTGGTCGAGAGGGTTCTCACTATGGCATCGAGGAATTTGTGGAAATCAAATACCTCTGTTTTGGGGGACTCGACAGGTAAAGTTCGCGGGGTGAAAATTGTCTGACCCGAACGAATCAGCGTTTCCCTTTTCTCGGGATAGGCATTTGGTTGTTCCCTGAAGGTGTTTCTGCCGCTGTTGAAACCTCCAAGGCGCCGGCTGCCGCTATTTGGCTATTTCAGAATGCGAATCTAAGACCGAAATTAGTCTGTACAAAGTCTTTTACTGACGAATTGAAATTATGCTGGCCGCCAGCGACCCAGTTATAGGTGGCCTCACCAAAGATTCCGATATGTGGAGTAAACCGATACTCGAATCCACCTCCGACGTGCCCGAGCCCGCGATTGTTCTCTACGTCCGCAGACGCGTTATTGAACTCCTGATTTAGCTCTGGAAAGCGCGTGTGTATCGTGGTTCCTCCCGCGCCCGTGAAAACGCCGCCGCCGCCGCCAATTATGTATGGCGCTAAATGAACATTGGGCCAGAAGTCATCCAGCGGAAGTCGCAGGATGAGGTCTCCCGTTATAATACCCGCCGCTGCATCCAATGAGTTGGTTCGACTGAAATGGAATGAGTTACCGGCTCCGGTGATGGAGCCCGTCAAATGCGAATTGGAGAGTGCAACGCCCGCACCTTGGAACCTGAACCCTATCCATTTCCAAGGGAGGTAATACGTGAAATCCATGCCTCCACCCCAACCGTGAGGGCTGCCGCCGGTGGAGATCGTGACGACGTCGCCATTGGCAAAGGTGGTTGTCCTTGTTTGGTTTTGGCTCGTTCCGGTTGCATATGTCCCGAAGACTCCGATATCGAATTCATTCCCTCTGAAGTATGAAACCGGTGGTGGTGGTGCTGGTGGTGCAACAACTTCCTTCGACGGAGGTGGTCCGGCAAAGGAGACGATTGCTTGCGACCCAAGGGCAACTGCAGCTAAGGCTAACGTTTTCATAAGGGCTATTTTCTTTTTCCAGACTGCTTCTTCTTGTTAGACTTCCTCTCGTTAACTGTGGGAAAACGTGATCAGTTCGCTGACCTTCTCTCTCGACAGGTATCCGTGACCGGATCTCGCATCCACTCCAGCTTGGTTACCAAAATTATCAAAAACCACGAACATTTCAACGAGACTTTGGTCCAATATCGGCGCAGTTGCTGCCATTACCCCTCTTAGCCGAGTAGAATTGGCAGCAGTACACCGAGACCAAGCGCGAAGAACCACAGTGCCGGCGCCGGCGTTCCTTCCGGGCGAAGGCGGCGCTGCTCGCGGGCTGCAAGGCGAGGATCGAGAAGCAGCCATCGCTTATAGCGCCACTCCAACAGGAGGAATATAAATGCGGTGGTCCCGCCGTACATCAAGTGTCCGATAAGCGACGGAAAAAGAGCAACCGCCGCGCTTGCCCTCCAATCGTAGACCCCGGTCAAGATCAACGGCAAAAGAGTTAGTGGGCCTACGTACCACCAGATGACGCCGAATAGAAATCCCCAAGGAACACCCAGACCTATACTGGAGGCCTCATCGCGGAATAAGAAGCCATAGCTCATCCCGATTCCTGCGCTTACCACAAGGTGGATGATCGGACCGCGGATGCCGCCGAAACTGGTATCGAGCCCAGCGATCTTAGGCAGAATGCCAGTTGCGTTCATGACTGGAATCGAGACCAGGCCTCCGACCAGCCCAGCCAATCCTCCCCATTCGATGGAACGCAAAAAATGAAAGCCCGGGCCCTCGCGTTCGCGATTCAATGGGTCGGATTGAATGAACAGTCTCACCCATACTCGGTCCAGAAACGCGTAGACAGTACCTAGGATGAATCCATAAATAATGTAGCCGACCAGCGAACCGAATATTGCGGTACCCTGGTCAGCAGACCAATCCAGTGGCTGACCGCTTAGGATGGGGAAAACCGTGAGCGGACCAAAGAACCAGAGGAAGATTCCAAATCCTAGACCCCAGCCCATGCTCGAGCCATAGCCCCGCACATCGCGCTGAAAGAGAATACCGAAAATTGAGCCGATGAGCAGGGCCACCGCGAAATGCAGGATTACCGCCGCCTGAGATTGGAACTCCGGCAGTCCCCCGAGCAGCGGTAAGTAACCTCCGGCGTACTCCCATCCGCTAAACGCAAGTCCGCTAATGGTTCCGGCCAGCCCCCCAGCCACCACGGCACGGCCCCAACGAAATTGCGGCTGGGCTTGCTTCCTGCGAAGGACTCCGCGAACTCCAATGACCACACCGACTGGCATGCCAAGGCAAACCAAGTAAGCGACAAGCCTCGGAAACCGCATCTGAGCTTCGCTTAGCATTGCGCCGGAAGAGGCAGAACGGAGGAGCAAGAGATCAATTCCGGCCGGCATTGCAAACCAAAGAAGCAATGCGGCACCCAGGCCCCAGATGAGGCCGGCTCCCGGAGTGGTGGCGCGTCTGACAAACAGGGAAGTGAAGGCAATCCCAAAA
>JBKPBY010000164.1:0-10480 GCA_046727075.1 bacterium
TCATTATGCCACTTACGGGGGTATCCTTGGAAGACCCTCCCTTCACGATGATTTTTCGAGTATAATCGCGCTCGGAAACAATTCCGACCAGTGTTTTATTGTCTACAACCGGTAGCGCTCCGACGTTTTTCTCATCCATTAACCGGATGGCATCAAACACCATCGCATCCGGACCAATCGACCAAACGGCGGAGGCCTTTTTATGGGCCAAGATCGAGCTGACTTTTCCGATATTCATATTTTAGTTCTCTACAAGCATATGTTTACTTTTCCAATCCTAATCACCGATCTGTAAGGGCCGCGACACCGGGCAATTCCTTTCCCTCCAAAAGCTCGAGAGATGCGCTACCTCCTGTCGAAATAAAGTCATCTTTCCCGCGAGACCGAACTGTTTAATCGCGGTTACCGAATCGCCGCCTCCAATGATAGTTTTGGCATTGGACGCCGCAAGAGCTTCGGCTAATTCCCTGGTGCCGGTGGCGAAATCTGGAACTTGGGCGGGTCAAAACCAATCATATCGGCTCACAGCAGATCATCTACAGCCACTAATTTGTAATCAGCAGGTCATCGGTTCGAGCCCAATTGCCGGCTCCAGTACAAACGTCTCTACTCAGCCCGTTACTGCTATATTGCGCTTGGTCACCTGACCCAAGACATCATGACGCAGTGCCATTAACTAATCGCTCTGTTAGCCGCGAACAGCGACGATGTCACGTAGCGTTCCGCTGAGTCTGCTAATATTACTACGACCACCCTTCCGGCCGATTCCTTTCGCTTGGCTACTGTCAACGCAGCGTGAACCGCCGCTCCCGAAGAAATACCGGCCAAGATGCCTTCTTTACGCGCGAGCCGGCGGGCAGCGGCAAAAGCTTCCTCATCCTCAACAACGATTACTTCATCGATGATTTCGCGGTTCAACACCTGGGGAATGAATCCGACGCCTATTCCCGGCATCGAATGTTTGCCAGCCGCGCCTCTCGGTTCGACCGCAACGACATGAGCATCTGTTTTTCCGTTGCTTCAGCACCTCCCCGACACCGGTAATCGTCCCGCCAGTTCCAACTGCTGAGACCAAAATATCGATTGCCCCCTGCGTCTGCCCCCAAATCTCCAGGGCTGTTGTGCATCGATGAACTTCGGAGTTTGCCGGATTCCCGAATTGATCGAGCATCAATGCCCGCGGGATTTCGCGAACAAGCTGCCGAGCGCGCTCGACCGCTGCGGTCATTAGAATACCCGGTGTAAGAATTACCTCGACCCCTAAATGTCTTAGCAACGCTACGCGTTCCGTCGACATCGTCTCGGGCATCGTCAGGATTAGTCGGTAGCCGCGGACGGCCGCCGCAAACGCGAGGCCAATCCCTGTGTTGCCACCCGTCGGTTCGATGAGTGTCATTCCCGGCCGCAAATGTCCCTTTTTTTCCGCATCTGCGATCATCGCCGAACCTACGCGGTCCTTTACGCTTCCGGCAGGATTTCGCATTTCGAGTTTTGCAATCACGCGCCCCGGCAAGCCCCTCGCCAGCCGCGCCAGCTCTACGACAGGCGTTTGACCCACCGTTCCCGTGATGTCGCTAGGAATCATCTAGTTTCGGCTTCCGCTTACCGGCCTGTCTCGTTGTCGGCAAGAAAGAAACGGATTGGGATCGGATAATAGATACCCTATGATGCTCCGGGACGCGTGAGAAGCTATGGCCTCACCCGTAACTGTTGAATCGAGTGCATCTAAAGCGCGCGACGCCGCCATCGCGAGCCTGCACCAACTGTTGGGCGATCGGCTGTCAACCGCCGCGCCGGTACGGGAGCAGCACGGCCGAGACGCCTCCTATCATCCCCGCATGCCGCCGGATGCCGTTGCGTTTGCCCAGTCGACCGAAGAGGTGAGCGCGATCGTCAAGGTCTGTGCGCGGCATAAGGTCCCGATTGGGCCTTTTGGCGCCGGCACCGGTTTGGAAGGCCATGTCGCAGCATTACGTGGCGGAGTCTGTATCGATCTTTCGCGGATGAACCAGGTCTTAGAGGTCAACGCCGGCGATCTCGATGCTACTGTGCAGGCGGGCGTAACGCACGAACAATTGAATGCGCATCTGCGCAGCAGCGGCCTCTTCTTTTCGGTCGATCCAGGTGCCAACTCCACCATTGGCGGCATGGCGGCGACGCGCGCTTCAGGCACTAATTCGGTACGCTACGGTACGATGCGCGAAAACGTGCTGTCGCTCAAAGTTGTGCTGCCGGACGGGCGTGTGATTCGCACCGCGCGCCGGGCGCGGAAATCCGCTGCGGGTTACGACCTGACCCGGCTTTTTGTCGGTTCCGAGGGAACTCTGGGAGTGATAACTGAGGTAACCGTCCGCCTCTACGCAATCCCCCCAGCAATTTCCTCGGCGGTCTGCTCTTTCTCTAGCATTGATGCCGCGGTAATCGTCGTGATCAAGACCATCCAAGCGGGCGTGCCCGTGGCGCGTATCGAGCTGGCCGACGCGGTACAGATGGACGCAATCAATAGATATTCAAAGCTCGATCTGCCGGTTGCACCGACTCTGTGGCTCGAATTCCACGGGACTGACGCCAGCGTGGCAGAGCAGGCGAAGGCGGTCCAAATAATCGCCTCCCAGCACGGAGGCACAAACTTTTCCTGGGCAACCAACCCAGAGGATCGCCAAAAGCTTTGGCGCGCTCGCCACGATGTCGCCTACGCCAATAAAGCGTTGCGCGATGGCGCTCAGCTTTGGGCAACCGATGTTTGTGTGCCGATTTCTAGGTTGGCCGAATGCATTACCGAAACGCAAAAGGACCTCACTGCCTCGTTTCTACTCGCCCCTATCGTTGGCCATGCCGGAGACGGCAATTTTCACATCGGCTTCGTACTCAATCCGAACGACCCAAAGGAGATGGCTGAGGCCGAACGGCTCAGCCAACGGCTCGTTCATCGCGCGCTATCACTTGACGGCACCTGTACAGGCGAGCACGGCGTTGGCTGTGGCAAAATCGATTTCTTACTCGCCGAACACGGCGAGGGCGTAAATGTTATGCGTGCAATCAAGGCGGCAATCGATCCAGACAATCTGATGAACCCGGGTAAGATCCTGCGGATTTAGGCCGGTCGTCGAGTGCAAAGAGGGGTGTCTCACGGCACCCGGTAGAACGGGTTGGGCAATAGAAACTTCTTTTCTGCGTGGCCGCCACGCAGATCGGAGGGCTGATCACCCATATTAGCGATGATGGTGTATCCTTGCCGCTCGATCTCTGCTCGGGCCGGCGTCTTGAAATCTGCGGCCGAGGCGAAATGGGCGCCGTTTGGTACCATGACTAGCCTGGCATAGCCGCCGTAACCCGCCCGGCGCAGATTACGCTCTGTTGCTGCGCGCTGATTTTCCGGCCGACCAGTAATAAAGAACACGGCGACGTTGGCGGAGCGAGCCTTTTGGAATACCTGCAAGGTTGGTCCGATTGCGGGATCCCTGGCAAGCTGATCCCAAGCCGCCCAGCCACAGGGCCCGCCCGAGTCAGGGTCGCATGGACCAGCGATTGGCCGTCCAAAATCATCCAGCTTGATAATCTCCCAGTTCGACAGCGCCGTATCGTCGATGTCGAGTACGAGCGCAGGCCTGCTCGCGTTAGGGCCACGTTCGCTGATCCACTTGGCAGCTTTGCCTGCAACGGCAGCCAAGTCCCGATCATAAGCTCCCCAATCGTGATAGGCGCGCGCAGCGATCCCGGCGTCGCCCACGTTGCTCGGCTGACCGCTAACCGTAATAAACCCCGATCGATCTGACGGTACGACCGCACAGGCGGAGAGCGCGGTACAAAATGCAAATAGTGCTAACGGTGAAGCCCGATGCAAGGCGCGACCGAACATTTGCCTTGCTCTTATATTATCGCTATACCGCGAACAAGCGTAATCGCGAGACCGCCTCGCGGACCATTAAAACGGTTATGCCGATCAGGCGCATCCATTCGGACGGAAGTTTCCGCCCTACGACTGTATTTTGACAACAATCTTTCCTCGGACATGCCCTCCGGATAAACGCTCTAACGCTCCGGGAATCTTATCGAGAGTGATTTGCTCGCTTGCGATTGATCTGATTTTCTTGTCCTCGACAAGCTTCATCAGTTCTGCCGCCATTTTCCCTAGAGCTTCTTGCCTCCTGCGAAAGGCTGGCGAAGCGAGAACGCCGCCCAATCCGATATCGTGAATAGAGATCGAATAGGGGAGGTCGGGCACGACGGAAAGATCGGGAAAGCCAGCGATGAACGCCACGCCGCCTTCGGGTCCGAGCAATTTCAGATTGTCGATGCCGTTACTTGGGCCAACGGTATCGACGATCGCATCGACGCCGCGCTCCCCAACAATTTCATTTACCCGCTTAAAGACATCCTCTGAGCGGTAGTCGATCACCTCGTCAGCACCCAGCTCCTTCACATAATCTTTGTTGTGTCCTGAGCAGGTGCCGATGACGAACGCTTTTGCCGCCTTCGCGAGCTGAACCGCGAAACCACCAACGCCACCGGCGGCAGCGTGCACGAGAGCGATGTCTCCCTCGGAAACATGTAGTCTGCGATAAAGTGCTTGATATGCCGTCAGACCGGCAACCGGTAGCTCCGCGGCTTGCGCGAACGAGATACCGCTCGGAATTGCAGCAAATGTGTGCGCCGGCGCGACATTGAACTCAGCGTAAGATCCCGGTCTTCGCCAAGTCGTGTGGTAGAAAACTTTGTCTCCAACGCTCCAGTTTTTCACTTCTTCGCCGACAGCCTCGATCACGCCGGCTATGTCTACTCCTAGAATGTGCGGATAACGCCACAGATGATATCCCTGGCTGGCGACCTTGTAGTCAACCGGGTTCAAGCTGGTCGCGTACACCCGAACCAGGGCTTCCTCTTTTCCAGGAACGGGAATGTCGGCCTCGCCAATCCGTAGGCTGGAAGGTGGACCCGGTTTATCAAGAAGGACTGCTTTCATATCAATTGACATTTGAGCTCTATCGGGCCGCTCTCGCGCCCGGTCTCTGCTTCGACATACCAGAACTCCTCTTGTGCTGTTGTTTGCCTTGTGACCCCGAAGGCGACGCTGCTTCTCTCGGCCAAGCCAAAAGGGCCAGATCCGCAACTTTTTCCAACTGCTGCCGCGTCGCTCCGCTCGTTGCTTGCACCGCCATTCCCTGAATGACAGCGATGAAATAGCGGGCCAGCTCAGTAGGATCAGCGCTCTCTGGTAAATCGCCTTCCGATTTTCCTTGTTCGAGGCGCTTGAGTAAATCGTTACCGGCTGTCAGCCGGCGTGATGCAAGTTCTCGTCGGATCGTTACGTTTTCTGGACTGCAGGTCAGCGCGCCATGCACCGTTAAACAGCCCCGCGGATTCTTTGGGTCTGTTTGGAGTTCGGCGTTCGCATAAAGGAGCCGCTTTACCGCCGCATACGCGGTCGGCTCGCTCAGTGCCTGGCCGACCCGCGATGACGGCCCGGCTGCATAACGATCCAGCACCTTGCGGAACAACGCTTCCTTATTTCCGAAGGCGGCGTACAGGCTTGGACGATTAATCCCCATGGCCTTGGTCAAGTCCGACAGCGACGTTCCTTCGTATCCCTGACGCCAGAATACCTGGAGCGCGCGATCGAGTGCTTGATCAGCATCAAAGGCTCGCGGCCGTCCCCGCGTTTCCGTATTCCCCTCTCGCGGCATTTCGAGCTGTAGGGCGGCAGGCTTCTGCCGCCGATACCCGACTCTTTTCATACTAATCGGTAAATAAATCCATTGACCAGCATTTGTCGACCACTTAGATATGTACTGTTCGATATATAATTCATGAGCACCAATTCCAGAAAACTCGACGTTAAAGGCCTGTTCTTCACCGTTCAAAAGGCGCTGCCGCTTCTAACCGACGGTGCATCCGTCCTTTTGAACGCTTCCGTCACGTCGTCGAAGGGATTTGAACGCTTCAGCGTGTACAACGCGACCAAAGCGGCTGTCCGCTCTTTTGCTCGCTCCTGGACCAACGATCTGAAAGCCCGCAAGATCCGCGTCAATGCAATCAGCCCGGGTCCAATTGAAACTGCAGCAATGGAAGGCTTGACCAACACCAAAGAAGAGTTTCGGCAGTTCAAAGACAATTTTGCTGCCGCTGTTTCTTTAGGTCGGGTTGGCCAACCAGAGGAAATTGCTAAGGTAGCCGTATTCCTGGCGTCAGACGACAGTAGCTACGTCGCCGGGATCGAGTTGTTCGTAGATGGCGGCATGATCCAAGTCTGACCGCTGGCCGCGATCGATCTCTCCAACATCTCCTTCGGTTTCACGTACCGATCGGATTCTAGTTACTCGCGCCTGGAGGGCGGTCCGGCAGCGGCCGGATCGCCGCCATCATTGAACTATCCAGCGCTGGATTTGCCGACACGGATGCAACGGTTATGCCGCGCGGAACACCTTCACGGAAGCGTCGCCTTCCCAAGGAGCTTTCTTCGCAGCGCCTGCAAATCGATGCTATGATTGCGAACTGTTCTCCCCACATTCGTTTCCTGTGAACCAAAGAAGTCCGCTGGTCCTACCGCCTCCGATACTGGCGCTGGTACTAATCCTGGCTGCATGGTTATTGACTTGGTTCTTACCAATTCCGCCGATCGTGTTTCCTTTTCATAAACAAATCGGCGCGCTACTTTTGCTCGTTGGATTTGCGATCGGCTTTTCGGCTTGGTCGATATTTGTACAACGCAAAACGCCGCTCCGACCTGGCCAGCTACCGCGCTCGTTTGTTGAAAGCGGCCCATACCAATTCACGCGGAACCCGATGTACCTCGGAACCGTAATATTCTTGCTCGGCCTATTCTTCCTGACTCGATCCTGGTACTTCCTCTTTCCACCAGTCCTTTTCTTCGGACTCATCCATTTCGTACTGATCCCATTCGAAGAAAAACTGATGCATCAGACCTTCGGCGATTCCTACGACGACTACCGCCTCAAAGTTCGGCGGTGGATCTAGAATCTACGCGCTTGCCAGCGTTGACGCCCGACCTGTCCGCCATAGCCTTGGCGACGGCGGATTTCGGCGCTGACGGCGATGTCGGCGTTCTTCCCCCACACATCAGCGGATGCCATCGTCATCGGTTAGGACGCCCCGAGACGCGACATCCGCTGAATCGGCGGGTGAAGCCAGGCAATCAACTGCGCGGCGATTGGCCCGGCCCCTGCCGTAACGGTGACAACATGGCTGGTGTGTTCGAGAACGCCTTACTTCGGCGCTTCCGTGCCACCGTCACGGACAATGTGAAATAAGCAGCCACCGTGCCAACATGCGGCAACTAGCGGATAGCCCTGGGATTGTTAGAGGGGCGAGAAAACAATAAGCGGAGCTTTTCCCACTATCGCGCCATTTGCGGTCCCGAGATTGGGATTGCAAGCTGCAGGGCCCGCACAGCTTCCTCGCAAAGTTACGGTGATCTCGCGGACGCCTGAGATTTTTGGATTCGTCGGTTGCCTGGCGGTGAACTAAAGGAGGCCGATCTTTCCCGGTGGTAAGCTTAGCCATTTGTTCATGCACGTGACGACTTCCCTTGTTTGAGCTAGGGTCATGCGATGGGTGAGAGAGTTCAGAAAAATCCCGATTTTGTCTTTCGTCAGAAATCTCCGCCAAACGGCGGTCCGCCTTTACCTAAACTGGTTGAGCAATTCATAACGCCCGAAGCTGATTTTTTCCTGCGTATACACGCCGGTATTCCGCTCGTCGACCCTACGACATTCCGGTTGACCGTGTGCGGCCTGGATGGACACTCCGATCAATTCTCGCTGGAGCGCCTTGCTGAGTCACTCCCTAAGAAAGAAATCACCGCAACTCTTCAGTGTGCCGGAAACCGGCGCGCGAGCGCGATTGCAGTAAAACCGGTCCCGAATGAGGTGGAGTGGGGGAACGAAGCGATCAGTAACGCGGTTTGGACAGGCTACTCGTTGGCTGATCTCCTACGTTTCGTGGGTTATGAGAATTCAGTCAAACACGTCGAGTTCATCGGAGCGGACAGTTGTCAAAAGGAAGGCAAACAGACATTCTTTGGCGCTTCAATTCCGCTGGAGCGTGCGCTCGCAGGGGACGTGACGCTTGCCCGGGAGATGAATCATGAGCCGCTGACTCCGCAACACGGCGCTCCACTTCGAGTGGTAGTGCCCGGCTACATCGGTGCGCGAAGCGTCAAATGGCTCCAGAGAATTAATCTGCTGACCATGCCGTCGGAAAACATGTTCCACGCGCACGCTTATCGCCTATTTTCGCCGGAGATCTCCTCCGGAAGCGCTGATTGGGATCACGCGCTCGAACTTGGCGAACTGTCGGTAAACTCCTGTGTCTGTTCCATTGAAGAGGTCTCGAACGGACTTCTGGTGAAAGGCTACGCAACTGCCGGTGGAAACCGGCGAGTAGTTAGAGTAGACGTCGGCTATCGAGAGCCTCAGAAGTGGATTGAAGCGGCATTTCTCGACCCGGCAGAAGCGGGCGTCTGGCGGCGATGGGAAGTCCTGATTCCCAAGCTTCTTGTCGGTGAATTGATCTGTGTGCGTGCCTGGGACTCTGCTGCGAACACTCAACCGGAAAATCCAGAAAACGTCTGGAACTTTAAAGGGTACATGAACAACGCGTGGCACCGTGTTCGCTATGGCTTGCCCTCCGAAGAAGTCCGCATGGAGCAGCCGCAAGTCGAGTACTACCTATAGCCGTACGCCGATACGCCGTCACTCCAATACGCCTACACCTTCCTCACCAGCCTGACTGCTGCTTCGATTGCCGCTAACAAACTACGTTCATCCGCCACACCTTTACCCGCGATATCAAATGCCGTCCCGTGATCGACTGATGTCCGAACAATTGGCAGACCCGCCGTGATATTCACTCCGGACTCAATTCCAAGCACCTTTACCGGCCCGTGTCCTTGATCGTGGTACATAGCGACAATGATGTCGAAATCGCCGCGCGAGGCCCGGTAAAATAGAGAATCCGCTGGCAACGGACCTTCAACCGTTAATCCCCGCTGCCGGCAACGTAAAATCGCCGGTTCAATCTTTGACTCTTCTTCGCCTCTTCCGAAAAGCCCGTGCTCTCCAGCGTGCGGGTTAATTCCACACACACCGATCCGCGGCTGGTCCGAACCCAGACGTTCGCACATCTCATGTGCTCGTAGAATGGTTCGCTCAACCAGCGGCGCATCGATCTTGGCAATCGCATCAATCAGCCCGATATGCGCAGTCACGTGAATCACCTTCAGCTTCGGGGTCAACAGCATCAGCGACACCTCCGCAGTATCAGTCAGTTCAGCCAGAATCTCAGTATGGCCAGGAAAGTGATGTCCCCCGGCGTGCAACGCTTCTTTATTCAGTGGAGCAGTGCAGATCGCATCGATCTCTTTGGTTTTCGCCAAAGCTACAGCACGCTCCAGATATCGGTAGGCGGCGTCTCCACAAATCGGCGAGAGCTGGCCCCACCTCAATCCGGCCGGAAGGAGTTCGAGGCTGAGACAATCGATGCTACCGACCAGGAATCTCGCATCACTCGGGCGCTCAACTTTGCTGATTAGCAAATCTGTTCCTACAACTTTTCCAGCCTCTCGTAAGCGCCCGGCGTCCCCGACCACTAACGGACGGCACTGCTGGTAAAGATCGCGGTGACCAAACGCCTTCACGATAATCTCGGGTCCCACTCCCGCACCATCTCCCATCGTTATCCCAACAATTGGCCGCCCGTGTTTGTTCATCTCTCCAACCTTCAAAGAAGCCCCTACAACGGTCAACGCCTTTCCAATCCTATCTCTCCCATACGTCCTATCGGTTCTATCGGTCTTATTGGCCCCATCCCTCTCTCACCGGGAATAAATCGACCTTCCACTGCTTCTGGAAACTAAGGCGACGCTTCCGTTTCTTCCGCACCGCGAAACCGAAAAACTGATAACCGAGAACCGAAAACTGAAAACCGAAGACTACCGACTTACATCATGAAAGACTACATATCCGAAAATGGTCACGACGATACAATTGATCGTCGCGGCTTTCTAAAATGCATGGCCTGGGCAGGGACAGGGATTGTCTGGTCCATTAATGGAGGGATCCTCAGCTCAGCAACATTTGCGCAAGCGGCGGAGGGCTCTTCCCAGATTGCGACGGCTGAAATGAATTTTGTCCAGATCAGCGATAGCCATATCGGCTTCAACAAACCTGCAAACACCGACGTCGTCGGCACGCTGCGCGAAGCGATCGCCAAGATCAATGCATTGCCCAAGGTGCCGGAGTTCATGCTACACACAGGAGACCTGACGCATCTTTCGGAGCCGTCGGAATTCGACACGCTCGATCAAGTCCTGAAGGAGTCTAAAACCAAAGACATCTTTTATGTCCCCGGCGAGCACGATATTTACGATGGCGGAACTCAGTTCAAAGATCGGTTCGGCAAACAGGGCAAAGGAGCTGGCTGGTATAGCTTCGATCAAAAGGGAGTTCATTTTGTCGGATTG
>JBKPBY010000165.1:0-36370 GCA_046727075.1 bacterium
CGCGTGAGGTTTTGCGCCGGTAAATGAACATAAGGTTAGAGGATGGTTAGTAGGTAGAGGCGGTTAGGAAAGTGATACCAGATATGATATCTGTCCATGTTAGTTCAGTCAAGTACGCATCGGTTCTAATCCTGTATTTAAGCGGGTTGGCTGAACTAACTTGGACTACTATGAACGCCCAAGATAGAATGGTTAGTTGCAGCAACGGACGATTTGGCACCTCTATAATTTGATCTCGGCGTGCATCAGTTCGGCAAATTGATCAAGCGCGCGGTGAATCCGACACGTTTCGCGACCTGTAACATTCCGTAGTTGTCCGGTAGGATCTCGCCGAAGATCTTTTTGAGCCCTTCCTCTTTACCAATTTGAACCAGCAACTGCAGGAGGCGAGTTCCCAGGCCGTGCCGTTGAAAATTGTCGCTCAGCACTATGGCGAACTCGCCTTCATTGGTGCCAGGGACGCGGATGAGTCGACCTACACCGATGATCTGATGCTCCATGGTGGCCGGTTCTTGGCGGACCGCGACTAAAGCAATCTCTCGGTCATAGTCATTGAAGCAGATCCGGGTCAGCCGCTGATGCGCCGTGCGCGTTTCGAGTGTGGATAGCTGAAAGTAACGGAAATGAACCGTTTGTTCGGAAAGCGTCCCATGGAATTTTACCATGAGCGGCTCATCCTCGGGTCGGATCGGACGGATCGTGATCGGGGTTCCGTCGCGAAGTTTCCAACTGCTGGAATATTGTTGGGGATAGGGACGAATCGCGAGCCGAGGCAGATCTTGTGTGTCTTGGTCGTGTAAAACGATTCTCGCATCGAGTGCAAGCATTTGAGTCGGAGACACTACAAACGGATTAATGTCGATTTCTTTAATGCGTCGCTGTTCCGCGACAAGAAGGCTGAATCGGACGAGCACGCTCTCAAGCTGCGCCAGGTCAATAGGAGCGCGTCCGCGCACACCTTTCAGGGCGGAAAAGATTTGTGTCCGTTCCATCAGCCGCCGGGCCAATGTGGCGTTCAGGGGAGGAAGTCCAAGCGCGTAATCTTTCATGATCTCGACCAATTGGCCCCCGGAACCGAAGAGAAGAACGGGTCCAAACTGCTGGTCGATACTGCTTCCTAGGATCAACTCGTATCCATCGGTCTGGATCATTGGTTCGACGACAACGCCAAGGAAAGCGTCGCAGATATGGTGTACCGATTTCTCAATATCGTGGTATGCCTGGCGAATCTCGGTTGCTCCGTGAAGGTCCAATTTGACGCCACCGACATCGGTTTTGTGAGTTACTATTTCGGAATAGAGCTTTAGAACAACTCTTCCGCCGAGCCTGGCGCCGACCTGTACAGCCTCCTCGGCACTCCTGGCAATGACGGTTTCGACCGTTGGAATTCCGTACGCTTCCAGTATCTCCTTCGATTCGCCTTCGGTGAGCAGGGTACGATTGCTTTTCTGAGCGTTTTGAATCAACGCTTCGGCTCGGACTTGACTTTGGCCTAGTCCTTCAACTACAAGCGCGGGCGTTTCATATAGGGAGCGCAGGTTCTCACTGTAACGCCACATGTAACAAAACGACCGAGCAGCTGCATCCGGATAGGAGAACGTTGGTATACCGCCGGCATTGAGTATCGCGATGCTCTCGGCGACGTGATCCGCTCCCATCCAGCTCGCAAGAATAGGCTTGCCGCGGAAGTTTTTTTGATTCGTCAGTTCTTTTGCGATTGACGCTGGATCGGTAACGCCTTGCGGCGTGACGATTGCAAGAATTCCATCGTTATTTGGATCGGCAGCGACGATTTCGATCGCCTTTTTGTATCGATTGGAATCTGCGTCTCCAAGAACATCGATGGGATTGTTCCGGCTCCAGTGACTGGGAAGGAATGTATTGAGTTGTGCCAGACTCGTTTCAGAAAGGGCTGCGATTTCCCCTCCTTCAGCAACCAACATGTCGGTTGCTAAAACGGCCGCCAGCATTCGTTATGACTGCTGTTTGCTGAGAACCTCAGCCATTTGAAACAGATCCTCGATCGTATTGACCCGCAAGATTCCGACACGACGAAAGGCCGCATCCAATACGGCATCGTTACCGGTGAGAGTTCCAGTGTGGGAGGCTACCGCCTTGGCCGCAGCGCCGGTTCGTCCGGCTTTAATAATGATGACCGGTTTAGTCAGAGCGACTTCACGAGCGGCTGAAAGGAACGATCGAGCGTCGCCGATTGATTCCATGTAAATCAGAATGCTGCGTGTTGAGGGGTCGTCTGCGAGATAGTCGATGAGGTCACCCCAACCGACGTCCAGCATTGAACCAATGGAAAGAAAGGTGCTGAATCCGACTTTCGCTCGCAGGCTCCAGTCGAGAACGGCGGTACAGAGAGCGCCGCTTTGACTGATGAAGGCGACTCTTCCGGAGTTAGCCATTTGGCCGGCAAAAGTCGCGTTTAACCCGATGGAGGGAATCATCACACCCAGGCAATTCGGGCCGATAATTCCCATCTGCCCACGTCGAGCGAGGATCGCTCTTTCCAGTTTGATACCTTCCGCACCGGTTTCCTTGAATCCGGCAGAAATAATTATGGCACCCGGAACACCTGCTTTCTCACATTGGCTTACGATGTCGGGAACAGTTGGAGCAGGTGTGGCGATGACCGCCAAATCTACCGGAGAAGGTATGTCGGCAATCTTTGAAAAAGCTCTTATGCCGAGCACGGTTTTGCGATTGGGGTTGATCGGATAAAAATTCCGACCAAACGTTTGAAGGTTTTCTGCCAAGGTCCTGCCGACGCTATATTCAGTTTCCGTCGCTCCAATTAACGCGACGACCTTGGGGCGTAGCATCCGCTGCAGAAACGGTCTTCGTGGATTGTAAAGCCCTGCTGTTTCTGTTACCGCGACAGTCATTTCGGTGGAAAATTTGAGCGGAAGCGAGTGGCCACTTCTCGGCGATTGTCCAGAATGCACTCTAGCTTTGGCCAAGTCTGAACGCCAGAGCGTTGAAGGAGGCCCGACCAAACCGATCGAATCTGAATCAAAGACCGTGTAGAAGGACGGCCGTGCCTTCGGCACGCGGGAGGTAGGATTTGCGCTTCCGCCTTCGTCCGGCAAAGGTCGGACTTCGGCGAGACGCGGCCTGCGCGACCTATTTCAGCTTGCGCTTGACGCTCTGACGACGCTTGATAGCAGACACTTAGCGATGAAATCCCGAAAGGTCCTACTTCTAGTTGCCTTCCTGCTGTGCGGATGCGCGATGACCCGGGACGTCAATCGGCGGAAAGCGGGTGAAGAATGGTACTATTATGGGCCGCTATTGGATATGTATCAGGACCAGACAAGCGGAAGCCCGGTAGCGCTAGTCTGGATTGAGCAGGTTCAGACTCAAACCGTTGAACCGGGAAAGTTCAACGAGGCGGTTCGAGCGCTTGCCCGGGAAGGTTATCGGAAAATTGGGTTTTTGTCGGTGCGTTCGGTTTATCCGATTCCGGAAGTCGATCCAAATTTGATTATGCGATTGGCGGCGGACAAAGGTGCGCAACGGGTTGTAGCGACTTCGCGTCCGATTCGGTCTGTCCGCGGCGCCGAACCGATCGTGACCGATGTCCGGCGAGGAAAACTTGGGCAGCCCGAATACAACTTCGGAATGACCGGTGCAGCGTGGACTGACACGGCCTATCAATTTCAGTTTATGGGCAAGGCGGTGTCAACGCCAACAGCGCCGGCACCGCCGGTAACATCAACGCCGTCACCGCCGTCACCGTTCACATCGCCGGCACCGGGATACTGAAATCAAGCGGGCGCGGGGCTTTCTAAACGATCGGTTCTAAACATTGCCGTCATCGCCGACATCGCCGGCATCTGAAAACCTTTCGCACTGGCGGCAGCAATGCTAACGCTGGAAATCGTAGAACCAACCGAGTGCTCTCCGTTGTCGGCGATGTCGGCGATGACGGCGATGTTTTTGCATTAGACGCAAAATCCGGCGATAAAAGAAACCGCGTGATCACCCTCCGCGACATTCAGGAAGCCAAGAAACGGATCAAAAGCGGCATTTATTATTCGCCTTGTCCAAGTTCGATCCAGCTTTCGGAGATCGCCGATGCGCGGATTTACTGCAAGTTCGATAACTTGCAGCGGACCGGGAGTTTCAAAGAACGTGGAGCACGCAACGCATTGTTGGTTCTTGGCGATGACCAGAAGAAGAAAGGGGTGGTTGCGGCCTCTGCTGGGAATCACGCACTCGGGCTGGCATACCACGGCAAGCTGTTAGGGATTCCAGTCACTGTGGTGATGCCGGAATCGGCCCCGCTGATCAAAATCACAACCTGCCAACGGCTAGGTGCAAACGTGGTTGTCGGTGGACGAAATTTTGCAGAAGCGCAACAACAGGCAGACCAACTCTGTGTAGAGCGGGGACTAACATACATCAATGGGTACGATGATTGGGCGATAATTGCAGGGCAGGGAACGATGGGGTTGGAGATACTGGATCAAGTTCCAGATCTGGAGGCGATTATGGTACCGATCGGTGGCGGAGGCTTGATTGCCGGGATTGCTCTGGCTGTGAAGAGTCTGCGCCCGACCATAAAGATTATCGGCGTGGAGGCGGAGCATACCGCAAGCTTTTCGGCGGCGGTGCGAAAGGGGCATCCGGTCCCGGTGGAAATGCAGCCAACTCTGGCGGACGGGCTTGCGGTGCCCGAGGCAGGGGAGCACGCGTTCTCGATCGCCAAAGATTTGATTGATGATCTTGTGCTAGTGACCGAAGACCAGATCGCACTGGCAATCTTACGTATTTTGGAACTTGAGAAGGGGGTCGTAGAAGGATCCGCGGCCGCAACACTTGCGGCGTTGATGGCTGGAAAAGTTCCCGAGCTTAAAGGGAAGAAAATTGTTCTGCCTTTCTGTGGCGGCAATATCGATCCCTCGATTTTGAATCGGGTTGTGGAGCATGGACTTGTCGCGGATGGACGGCTGTCTCGGTTTACTGCAGTTATCAGCGATCGTCCGGGGGGTCTGGCAGCATTAACTCGAGTTATCGCTTCGGTTGGGGCGAGCGTGAAAGAGATAGCACATGATCGGACATTCACGAGCGCAGACGTCTCTGCGGTTCAGGTGCTCTGCACGGTGGAAACCCGCGACCACAACCACATCAGGGAATTGCACGAGGCGCTGAATGCTGCGGGCATCAGATGCGATTGAGAGTCGTCATTTTTCGATGACTCGAATCTTCAAGGGCTCGGTCGCTTTCTCGGACTGAGAAGCAGGAGCCGGCGCAGCGGAATTCCAATCAAGTCCGATTGCCCGGAGGCCCTCGCGGAGACGGGGTATATCCAGCAAATGGACAGCGCCGTTATAAGAAAGAATGGCAAGCCTTGTGTCGTCGGGACTAAAAGCGATTTGATAGAAATCCTCCGCGAGATCATATGGCGCATCAATAGTGAACAGCTCCGCGATTTTTGGAAATGAATATAGAGTGAGTCGCGATCCAAAGGCACCGGCCATGAATTGGCCGCTGTGCGAAAACGATATCTCTATAAGATTGTTTGGTGTCGGCGTCGCTGGTTGCCAAGTTGATGTTGAAACTACCTGGTTAGTCTCGCCTATGATTGCGAGCCATTTCCCATCGCTGCTAAATCTGCCGACGCCGGCAAATCCTATATTTCCATCGAACTGCTTGGCGATTTCGCCTGAAGCAAGGTCCCAAACCCTTGCGGAACGGTCGGCCCCGGGAGGAAGACTTTGATCCTGGACAGTAGAAATTAACCATCTACCGTCCCAGGAAACTGCAGCGCCGAAAATAGGTGCTCTTTCCCTAATCAAGGTTGGATTCTGTGGGAATTCCTGTCTCCAGATCCTAATTTCGTCCTTATCATAATTTCCCAAAGCGACACGTGTTCCCAGGCGATCTGCACCGAACATTCGGTACCCAGGGGTGTTGTCCAACAGCCTCGGAGGGCCAATCTCAAGAACGGAATTCGCTAATTTTTTTATGGGCCAACTCACAAGGCCACTTTTCCCTCCGGAAACCAAAAGTCGCTCGCCTTTCTCATACGGCGTGAAACAAACAGACTCGGTGCCGGTTTGTGAGAGCCCCCCTATCAATTTTCCAGTCCGAGTATCGTAAAGTCTGGTCCCGCCTGAGGCGACCGCTAGCAGCGAACCATCCTGGTTGAAGGCGAGCCAGTTTGCACTGGCGGATGCCTCTTTCTTTTTCGGATAGTATAGAGTGCGCCAAACAGGATCCAGATTCAGGTCGACAACGCTGACTGAATTCCCAGGCGAAGCAACGGCCAGCTGATTATCCCTCTCAGACAATCTCAGTGCCGGTATGAATCCCCAATTTAACAGCCTGCAGACCGGAGAACGACTAGCCAGGTCCCAGAGGCGAACATTGTTATCGGTTGAGGCAGAAAGAAGATAGCTTCCATCCGCGCTGTACATTAGCTGCAGGATGCTCGATCTGGTCGCGCTTACGCTATCAATTAATTCACCATTCTTGGGGTTCCAAAAGGACAATTCACCTTTCATCCCGCCACCGGCCAGTTCCTCTCCCGAGGGGTTCCAGGCGAGAGAAGCAGCTGCTCCGAAGCAGTGGGCCGTTGCGATTTGCGCCCCTGTTGAGGTATCGAAAATAAGGATTTCATCGTGATTCGGGTCGCCAACGGCTATTTGTGCTCCTGAATTTTCAAAGGCGACCGCTTGAACCCTTTCCGGCGCTTGAAACCTTCTTTCCAGAGACCCTGTCAAAAGGTTGTAGATCGCGAAACCGCCATTCGGTAAGGTCAGCGCGATGCGGGGTGCGCGAGGTTGGGCAGCGCAATTGACATCAATCCCATCAACAATACGTACGGTATCATTCGTCTCTAAGTAAGAATCGGCCTCGGCGTCGAGTACCTGTTTAGATGGCTTGTACGATAAGTCCCAGAAGACCCAATGATTGTCGGATCGCCGGACACCTAGAAAGCGGTCGTTAAAGCAAAATGGCGACAGAGCAACTGCAGCAGGTCCATTGTAGTTTATTCTATTTACTTCGATTTTGTCCGACACTCGTCGAATGCTGATAACCCCTGCTTGCTCGGCGACCGCATAGTTTTCGATCTTCGAGTCAAAGACAAGCGGCGTAGTAATGGATCCCTTAGCTTCCCATGTCTTGGCGACACGCAAATCGGCGAGCGCCAGCGCGGAAGCCGCTTCATTCCTGGCTGCCAGAGAGGGCCGAATTCTCGCGGCACGAGCAAGAGCGTCTAGCGCGCTAAACTGTTGTCCGGCAAGGCCGGTGTGTTGAGCGGAGTCTGCCTGCGCGAGATATGCTTTCTCGAGCGCCCCATTCAGTCGCATCGAGGCTATGGTTGAGCCAACAGCGATCGCAGTAAGTGCAAACAACAACAGCGCAGCGAGCGAGGCGACGATTGGGTTACGCTTTGTCCACCGCCAGACTTTTAGCGAGGCAGAGGAGGGACGCGCTGCTATCGATCTCCCCTCCAACCAGAATAGCAGGTCGTCCGCGAATGCTTTGGCGGAGGCATAACGATCCTTTGGATCCCTTGCTAAGCATTTCAGGCAGATCGTTTCCAGATCGCGGGGTATGCCAGGTTTCAACTGCGAAGGACGGACTACCAGAGCGTCCATGACCCGCCGAAGTATCTGGACCAGATCATCGCCAGCGAATGGTGGATTTCCGGTGAGCAGTTCATAAAGAATCGATCCCAAACTAAAGACGTCCGAGCTGGTGGTCAGTCGCGAGGTATCGCCTCTTGCTTGTTCAGGTGAAAGGTAATTGGGCGTGCCAAGTACTAGATGGGAGACGGTTAAGTTTGAACTTTGCTCGAGCCGGCGCGCCAGGCCGAAGTCAGTGACTAACGGTTCGTTGTTATGATCTAAAAGGATATTGGCGGGCTTCAGGTCTCTATGCAAAACGCCGCGCCGATGCGCATGGTCAACTGCGAGTGCCACCTTTGACATAAGGGTCGCGATGTCGCGAAATCGACCTTTTAGTAGCTTTTGGTATTGCGCCAACGAGCCGTTCTCGGCGAACTTCATGCTGAAAAACGGCACGCCATCTAAATCGCCGATTTCGTATATAGGAAGAATGTTTGGATGATCGAGACTGGCGACTATTTCGCACTCGGCACGAAAGCGCGCGATGATTTCGGGGGTTGATCGTTGTTGCGGTACAATCATTTTGACCGCAACAATGCGTTGAGAGCCCATCTGACGAGCTCTGTAAACGACACCCATTCCGCCCCTGGCTATCTCCTCGATCAGTTCATAATTGCCGATGCGGTTTGTGGGAATCGACCAATCTGTCAGTGCCTTAGGCAGCAGAATCTGCGGCGATGATGTCTGATCACCAGGCGAATAGAAAACAGCCTTGAGCGAACAAAGCTCGCATTTTTGGGAATTAGAATCTGCTGGTATTGGGCTTCCGCAGTCGAAACAGGATCGGGTCATTTTTGCTATGTCAGGCATTCTCGGCAGGGCACCCAGAGTCACGCCATTCCGGTCTTTGGCGATGATGATCTGCATGCCTGTGGTTTCTTCTTTTGCCGCGATTGCACACTGGCGGTCATGCCCTGGGACAGCAGTTACCTGTGGATATTCCCGAAATTCGTGCCCGGACGGTAAAGAGGGTGTCCAGTTAGTTAGGGCGGCAGCGCGATGGTATTATTCTGGACGCGAAATGGAAATGGCCCGATCGGGTGAGGGCGCCCGAAAAATCCTGGTGCTCGGGGCCTGACCGCCGCATAGTCATTACGGCTTTTCCAAGCGCTGCTAGTTAATCTGGAATTTCGCGGGCTCGAAATTTCTAATCATCGCTGCAATGGGCGCTTTTTCTGGCCTTGCTTCCGATTTCTTGAAACTCGCGTCGCTGGTTTCCTCTGTAAGCTGTGAACGCCAGGCAACCAGGCCCGAGAAGGCGACGGGAATTGATTGAGATCTATGTCACAGCTTACAACCAAATATCGAAATATCGTTTCTTACATTGAGCAGATGCTGGCATCCATCTGGGATTTCGTCTGGGCGGGGCGCCGAAATCTGGTTCAGGTCCTTGCAGCCGGTTACATTGCCGCTTGCCTTGCTCGATTGCTTGCTCAGCTGGCAATCACCGGCATGGCGGTTCTGCAGGGCTCATTTGATACGGATGTACGATATGGTGGCGAACTGGCTCTCGACGCTGGCACAATGATCTTTGGAGGATATGTCGCGCTCAGATTCGCGCGCGCCTATTTTATCGCGCACGCCGCTTTGTTGTCATTGTTGTATGGCGCCACGGTCGTTGCTTCTATCTGTGCTCTTTCGGACAGCACGCCTGTGTGGTTTAGAATTGCACTCAGTGTCATGCCTGGTCCCGCCGCGTTCTTTGGCGGGCACTTACAGCGCAGTCGAGAGCTTAGGCGCGGTCGACGCTTCAACGGTTATGCAAGAATAGTGCGGCGAAAACGTGAGCGGGACGCTCTGATGGGTTTCGGTTTTTAGGGCATGTAAGGCGTCCTATTCCTCTTTCTCGTCCTCGCTCTGCGGCCATTTCGGGGCCGACGCGCGAGAACGAGATTGGTGTCTCGTTCAGGGGGATGATCGGCATTGACCGGCAGGTTCGCCTTTCTATAGTGAATCAACCCTCTGATTGTTGGTCCCTGATCAACGGTCAAGACATCCTAACACATTCCTATCATGGCTCTTTCAGTTGGCACCAAGGCTCCGGATTTCTCGCTTCCAAGCAAGAACAAAGATGGCATTCAGGTCGTTCAGCTCAGCAGTTATCAAGGAAAGAAGAACGCTCTGATCCTGTTTTTCCCGGGTGCATTCACCACTGTTTGTACTTCGGAGATGTGCAGCGTTTCGGAGGAGGACGCTCGATATGAGGCGCTGGGTGCGGTAGTGCTCGGAATTAGTGGCGACAGCCCGTTTGCGTTGGAGGCCTGGGCTCAGAAGGAAGGAATCACGATTCGTCTATTGAGTGACTTTGACCACGCTGTCACGAAAGCTTACGACGTAGTGTACGATAACTTCCCTCCGGGCACTAATCTATTGCCAGCGAGCGTGTCGAAGCGATCTGCTTTCATCGTCGATAAGCGCGGCGTGATTCAGTATGCCGAGAGCTCAGACAATCCGAAACAGCTTCCAGACTTTGCGGCAATTGCAGCGAAGCTGAAGCAAATCGCTTAAAAATCGTTATGGATCCAGCAAGTACAATTCGTTCTTTCGACGCGGGTGGAGGAAAGAAAGGTAACCTCTATTCTTTGCCGGCGCTTGAAGAGGCTGGGGTTGGGGAAGTTTCTCGGCTCCCTGTCAGTATTCGAATCGTCCTGGAATCGGTCCTGAGAAATTGCGACGAGAAAAAAGTATCGGACAAGGATGTCGCTACGTTAGCGAACTGGAACGCGAAGGACCCGGCTAAAGAAGAGATCCCGTTTGTCGTCGCGAGAATTGTTCTGCAGGACTTTACCGGCGTGCCTCTATTGGTAGATCTGGCTGCGATGCGGGCCGCTGTTGCTCGCATGAAACGTGATCCGAAGATCATCGAGCCGCTGGTACCGGTGGATCTGGTGGTGGATCACTCGGTCCAAGTCGATTTTGCCGGGGTTCCCGAGGCAATCAGTTTGAATCTGGACATGGAATTCAAGCGGAATCGCGAACGGTACGAATTTCTCAAGTGGGGCCAACAGGCCTTCAAGACGTTCGGAGTGGTTCCGCCGGGAATCGGCATCGTGCACCAGGTGAATCTGGAATATCTGGCAAAAGGAGTCTTAAGCACCTCGACTGCGCAAGGGGAAGTCTATTATCCGGATACACTGGTCGGAACGGATTCTCATACGACAATGATCAACGGCCTAGGAATTGTCGGATGGGGAGTGGGCGGGATTGAAGCGGAGGCTGGGATGCTCGGCCAGCCCGTTTATTTCTTAACACCGGAAGTGGTTGGTGTTCACATGACTGGGCGTTTGCGCGAGGGTGTGACCGCAACGGACTTGGCGTTGCATGTGACTCAGTTGCTTCGCGCTAAAAAGGTGGTCGGAAAGTTTGTTGAGTTCTATGGCGACGGCGCTGCCTCACTGCCGCTGTTCGACCGCGCGACGATCGGAAACATGGCACCGGAGTACGGGGCGACAATGGGATTTTTCCCGGTCGACTCAGAATCGGTTAACTACCTGAGATTAACGGGCCGGTCGGATGAGGTTTGCGAAAGGTTTGAGAACTACTTCAAGAGTCAGGGCATGTTTGGAATGCCGCGAAAAGGCGAGGTCGAATACAGCGTCGATATTGATCTGAATTTAGCCGATGTGCAGCCGAGTGTTTCAGGCCCGAAACGTCCGCAAGACCGCATTAATCTGGGCCAGCTCGGTGACACATTCCGCGGATTGCTGGTGAAATCACCGTCGGAGGGTGGTTATGGAATGTCAAAGGAATCGCTTTCGACCAAGGCAACGGTTTCTGTGAACGGTTCGAAGTCGCCAGATGTTGCTAAATCAGGCGAAATCGGACATGGGAGCGTACTGATTGCAGCGATCACAAGTTGCACCAATACGAGCAACCCTAGCGTGATGCTTGGGGCAGGTTTGTTGGCGAAAAAAGCGGTCGAGCGCGGGCTGCGCGTAGATCCAACTGTTAAAACCTCGATGGCGCCCGGCTCGCGGGTCGTCACCGATTACCTCGCGAAGACCGGCCTGCAACCGTACTTGGACCAACTCGGATTCAACATTGTCGGGTATGGCTGCACCACCTGTATCGGCAACTCGGGTCCGTTGCATCCGAACATTGAGAAAGCGGTTATTGATGGCGATTTGGTGGCTGCCGCGGTTCTTTCCGGGAACCGGAACTTTGAGGCGAGAATCCATCAAAATATAAAAGCGAACTTCCTGATGTCGCCGCCGTTGGTGGTGGCGTTTGCGCTCGCGGGTCGAGTCGATGTCGATCTAGCACACGATCCGATCGGTAAAGGCGAAGATGGGAGTGAGGTCTACTTGAAGGACCTCTGGCCAACTCTGGAGGAGGTTCGGCAAGCGATGGAGTCGGCGCTGAGGCCGGAAGTTTTTCGGCAACTCTATTCGGATTTCGCGAGCCAGAATCCGAAATGGAACGAAATACCGTCGTCAACCGGCGACCTGTACCAATGGGATGAGAAAAGCGACTACGTTCAGGAACCGCCTTTCTTTGAGGACTTTTCAATGGAGATTGGCGACTTCCAGGAAGTGCGAAATGCCCGGCCGCTCGGGATCTTCGGTGATTCTGTTACGACCGATCATATTTCGCCCGCCGGAGCGATTAAACAGACATCGCCGGCTGGCCGTTATTTAATCGAACGCGGTGTGAAGCCGATTGATTTCAATAGTTACGGTAGCCGGAGGGGTAATGACCGGGTGATGACTCGGGGTACCTTCGCAAACGTCCGAATCAAGAACCTGATGGTTCCAGGCGTTGAGGGAGGCGTGACGATCCATTATCCGAGTGGCGAACAGATGACCATTTACGACGCGGCGGTGCGGTATCAAAAAGAAAACGTTCCGCTAGTTGTCATCGCTGGTCACGAATATGGAACGGGCTCCAGCCGCGACTGGGCGGCAAAGGGGACGAGGCTGCTGGGAGTCAAGGCTGTCGTTGCGGCGAGCTTTGAGCGAATTCACCGCAGTAATCTGGTTGGAATGGGTGTTCTGCCGCTGCAGTTCCGGGACGGCGTTAACGCACAGACGTTGAAACTGAATGGGTCGGAGCTTTTCAGTATTGGAGGTCTGAGCAAAGGGATCGAGCCTCGGCAACAGGTTGAATTGGAGATTCAGCGTAAGGACGATAAGACCGAAAAAGTGCCATTGACCCTACGGATCGATACACCAATCGAGATCGACTACTATCGGCATGGCGGGATTTTGCCGTTCGTATTGCGGCAGTTGCTGGCGTAAGCGTGGAACCGATTTGGAAAGCCGGTGTGGCTGCCACCCGCACGAGGCTGCGATGAATCGCAGCCCTACCGACCATAGACCGTTGCCCACGACCGGGAGGATCGTGACTTATCGCGTCGTCGTACGCAAACCATGCATACATCTGTTACCCCACCTATCCGATCTTTCGGATGACCCACAGATTGGTCGGGATAACCTGGATTATCCAGTCGAGGGCTGGCGCGAAGACTGGTTGAGTTGGGTTGCCGAAGTGGGATGGCATCAATAGAAGGTCGGCGCCGTTGGACTGTATGTATTCACAAGCCGTGAATCCGGTGTTACCGCGTAGCAAATGGTAATCGAGCTGGACCGGAGAGCCTTCATGCTCCCGCAACCAGGATTCGACTGTCTCTTCCACCGATTGAGATTCACTGGCTGCGCCTAACACTTTTTCCCTGGCTTGCGCTAATGTCGTCTGGACATGAATCAGCGTAAGTTTTTGGGCGGAACACTGTTCTGCGGCTTTGATCGCGCGAGTGAAAACCTCGCGGCTGAGTTCCGAGAAATCTGAAATTGCGACAAAAACGACTGCTGGAGGGGCCGGTTGTTCGCGCGGCTCGGTATAGAACATAAGATCGCACGGTGCCCTGCGTAGAAGCTCTCGAGCAACGTTGCCGGTAAAATTGCGATGAACACATTCGGTCTCCAGGGCGCCCGCAACCAGGAGATCGATCTGTTGATCCTGCTGGACTTTGAGAATTGCCTCAACGGGGTCACCCGATTCGAAATAAATGGGCGCGCGTTCATCTAGCCCAAGACCCTTCAAAGCCTCGCGGAAACGGTCCTCTTTGTCGGATGCAAAAGAGTCCGCGTGTATCAAGCACAATGGTGCTTCGAGCGATGCACTAAGTCGTCCTGCTTCGGCTAAAACTGCCATGAAGCGAGGTGAAAATGTGGTGGCGACTGCTACACGGCGATACACAGCGGAGGAGGATACGTTACATCGGGAAAGTCAACAACCGGGTTTATACGGAAAGTTTTGGCTGTAGGGCGGCAGGCCTCTGCCGCCAAAATCCAGCGCGTTCCATGCATCTGGTTGAAACGGATGGAACCACCGGCCGCGAGGGGTGGTGGGCGGCATGGAACGTCTTGGGTGTCGGCGGCAGGGCCTGCCGCCCTACAGCGGAGCGCCTAACACGAATCACCCGACGTACTTCCGCCGCAGATACTCGATTCTATATTTCGCCTGCGTCGTCTCGCCGGTTGCGCGGCGCATCAAGTCTTGAGGCAGATAATGTTTGCCGTGTTGATGAACTTTTTCGCGCAGCCATTGCAGAAGAGACTGATAACGGCCCTGGGCCAGGTGTCCGGCAAGGTCCGGCACCTGAGCTTCCGCTGCATTCATCAGTTGAGCCGCATTCAGATTCCCGAGGGTGTAGGTAGGGAAATAGCCCAATGTACCGTGACTCCAATGCACATCCTGAAGGACCCCGCGCCGATCATCTGGTACCTCCAAATCGAAAAGCTCCTTAAACTTGGAATTCCAGGCTTCTGGCAACTCTTTCACTTTCAATCGCCCCTCAATCAGATCCAATTCAATCTCAAATCTAAGCAAAACGTGGAGATCGTATGTTACTTCGTCCGCTTCACCGCGAATAAACGAGGGAGCGACTCGCTGGACTCCTCGGGCCAAGTCATCTGGAGAATAACGTGCCAGATCTGGTAAATGTTTACAGGCCGTAGTATGCCACAAGTGCCAGAACTGAGAAGTTCTTCCCACGTGGTTTTCCCACAGGCGCGATTGAGACTCATGAATGCCCAACGATACTGAATCACTGGTTGGCAGTCCGACAGGTTCTTTCGGTAGACCCTGCTCATACAGCGCGTGTCCGGTCTCATGCATCGTGCCGTAGAGTGACATCTCAAATCGTTTTTCATTGTAGCGAGTCGTGATTCGTTGGTCGCATGGACCAAGCGTTGTCATGAATGGATGCGTGGTCGTATCAATGCGGCCAGACCGGAAATCGTATCCTAACGCTTCTGCGATTTCTTTTGAAAGCGTCTGTTGTCCAGCGATGGGATAGTCACCATCTAAAAAGCTTTCCGGCACGTCTTTGGTTCTTGCATTTCCAAGAATGCTTTTCAGAGCCTCGCGGAGCTCTGCAAACACCGTTTTCAGCTGGCTCGCGCGAACACCTGGTTCGTAGTCTTCCAACAGCGCATCATAGGGTGATTCTTCAAATCCCCACCGATCTATCTTCTTCCGGAGCAGGGTAATAAGCCTTTCCAAATGCGGCCGGAATTTTGAGAAGTTTGACTCCGCGCGGGCGCCGATCCAGGTGTCGTAGGCGAGGACCCGTGTTTTTTCAAACCTCTCGACTAACGAGTTCGGAATTTTTATGGCGCGATTGTAGGTTCGTCGCCACTCCCTGACATTAGCTGCTTCCAGTGATTCGGGCGCAAAACCGAAGTCCTCTGATTCCTTAATCCATCGGCCGACAATCGGTTTGGTAAAAAGCGAATGTGCTTTTGTACCCAAATAGCTGAGTTGCTCTGCTCGGAATGCGGCAGCGTTCGGTGGTATATACGTTTCCAGATCCCATTCCAGTAACGCGGCGGTAGATCTAACCACGTGAACTTCTCGAGAGCGTTCGGATAGTTTTTGGTATCCAGGGCAGGTCATGAGAGCCACCCTATTCCGGCTTGCCGCGACTCCGCAACTGCTTTATAACCGCGGCATCGATGGAGATCTTGCTCGGGATCGGTTTCGGAATTCTGGCGTTCCTCCTTGTTTACTGCCTGCTTGGCGGGCTCTACACGGTGAATCAAAATGAGCGGGCGGTGGTGACTAATTTCGGCAAGGCGGAACGGATCAGGAACGCGACAAGTCTGGATCTGCCGATCGCAGAGCATCTCAACGAGGAAGAAAGGCAGCGCTACTGTTATCCACAAATTCGCGTGATCCAGCCTGGGGGACCTTATCTCCGTTTACCCTGGCAAAAGATATACAAAGTATCTGTTGCGATCGAGACGGTAGATATTTCGATTGATCCAGACGCTCCGAAGGAGCGGCAACCGGGAGCGGCTCTGGAGGCTGTAACAAAAGATCAGCTGAACATAGGGTTGACTGGCCAGATTCGCTATCGGGTGAGCGAACAGAACCTTTACGCGTATCTGTTTGGTGTAAAAAAACCGATTTCTCATGTCATCGGTTATTTCGTTTCTGTTTTACGAGAGCGAATTGCGAACTACGAGGCGCCCCAAATCACGTCGACAACGGAACCGCTTCTGGAGAAGGCGAACGAGGCATTGGCCAAGGTAGGAGTTTCGATTAATGATCTGCGCAAGAATCTCAACGATTTGAATGATCAGATGGACCGGGAATGCCTCTCATCGTCAGGCAGATACGGGATTCTTTTGGATGCTTCGTTAATCACCGGGATCGATCCACCAACGGATATCGAGTCGGCGCTGGCAGCTATTAACACGGCGCACAACGAAGTTTCGGCAGCCATCAGCCTTGCTCAAGCCAATGCCGACCAACGAATCGAGCAATCGCGAAAAGCTGTAGAGATTGAAACAAATCGCGCGCAAGCTGAAGTGCAGCCTTTGCGTTGGATGGCGCAGCAGCTTACCGAGCTGAAACGCAGCGGTGAGAACGCGCTGCCGGCGTACATTCGTAATGTACGGCTGGAACTTTTTTCGCGGGCGAAACGCGTCATTCTAAAGGAGAAAGCATCGTGAATTTTCTGATCGCCTTCTTTATCGCTTTCTTCCTTTGCTGGATTACTGTGCCCGCTGCGCTTGGGTTTCTGTTAATGTTGAATTTCTTCACGACGGTCATGGAAGGGCGTTGCAAGGTCTACATTTTGTTTGGCCGAGTGCTGGCCACAATTCCCGAACCAGGCTTGCATTTTCCTTGGCTCCGATTTGGTCCGCATGCTGCCCTTGTTCGATTCTTCGGACGCATCTACGAGATCGATATGCGGCTTGATCAGGAGTATCTGCGCGGGAACCCGGTCAATACTGAAGAAGGCACACCGATGGGAGTGGGTGTCTGGTACGAAATGCGCGTGCAAGATCCAGTAGATTACCTCTTTAAGAATGTTGATCCGCGGGGATCGCTGAAAGCGAATGTCGCCAACGCCACAGTCCGTTGTTTGAGCAACCTACCATTGACCGACACACTGGAAAACCGGCATGCGATGAGTCGACTTGTGCGGAAAGAAGTTTCGGCCAAGGCGGAGGAATGGGGTTATCAGCTGGGATCGGTCTATGTTCGAAAGGTCCATTTCCGTGACCAGCTCATGATCAGTCAGATAGAGCAAAAAGTGGTAAATCGTCTGCGGCAAGTGACGGCTGCAATTCGGCAGGCCGGGAAGAATCAGGTCGACATCATTCAAAGTTCAGCAGAGAGACAGGCGGCGACGGAGTTTGCTAAAGCGCGATCGGTCCGGCCGCAAATGATTGGCGAAGCGTTGCGGGAGATCGGTCAGGACAGGGATGTTTTAAATGCGGTTTACGAAACGTTGGAAGTGGAGCGGCTTTTAAAAGGAAGCGCCGATATAACTTTGGTACCGGATCAATCGAATGATTTGTTGGTAAGTTTACTTTCATTACGAAATGACCCTTGTGCGCGGCCTCAACCACCTTCGAGTTAGCAGGGCACAAGCTTTAGATCGGCCTCGTTTTGACATCCTTGAAAGATTCCCACGGATTCGTTCTTCCTGACGAGTTAATCGTTGAATGGCTCTTCGCGCAGCCGGGTTACAGGCCTATGATGGGGCTCACCTCAATCGATGCTGGGAAATTTTTCCGCAATCGATATGACGAGAGTCTGCTTTCGGAGAGACGCCGGGTGATCGCGGAACAGCAAATACGGTGCGTCTTTGAAAACGATGTATCGAAAGAGGTGATTCGTTTTGCCGGGACATGGATCGCGACTTCGGAGATCAGTGACTTTGCTCAACTGGGCGGCATTTGGGAACCAGATTTCGTGCTGGTTCAAAAGCAGAGCCCGCAGAACTTAGTCGGAGGGTGCGTCTGCTTTCCGACTGGTTGGCATCCGGAGGAGAAGATGGGAAAACCGCTCGTCTCGGCGCATGGGATTGTGCCGGGGCTGAACCCAGCGCTGGGCGCGAAGATCGCTCCGTTTATAGCTGGGCTTACAGAAGGGCGCTGTTACCACAGAACAAATTGGGGATTGACCGCGAGTGACCAATTGGATCAACACCCGACTCGCCAGATTCCGGAGATCCACCTACGCCAAGGCTACGGCGGACAGGTCCGCCTTCGCCACGGCTTCGTTGAACGGGTCGGCGGAAAGGTTGAAGATGAGGTGTTCCTTCGTATCGAATGGCAGGCGTTGACCTCGTTGACCACGGATCTAGCGGTTTTCGGGATCCGGATCTTTCATTTGCGGCTCGAGCAGTTGAATGAACGCATCCGCGGATTGCTGAAAGAGAATCTGCTGACGATGCCGACCGAGATGTTGCGGTATAAGAGGATCGAGCATTGCAGGGATTGGTTGGTGGAGAGGCTGTAAGCGCGGGATCGTATGGGACGTATAGGACCAATAGGACCGATACGACCGATACGTCCCATGCGAAACGCGCGGGAGTAGCGAATCTCTTTTACTTTGAGGAGCGCTTTCGTTCGCGGAGTTTGAAGATGATTGGCAGGCCGTAGTAGCCGGCTTGTTCGCGGATTCTGCTTTCCAGGTATCGGCGATAGCTTTCGTCGAGGAGATCTTTGTTGTTCACAAAGAGAAGGAAGGTTGGGGCTTGTATGCCGCCTCGATCTGCTAGTTGGGTAGCATACAATATTTTTAAACGGCGCGTACCACGCAACGGAGGAGGGTGAGCGGTGAGGGCATTTTCCAAGAGGCGGTTTAGTTGACCGGTGGAAATGGTTCTTCTGGAATGCTGTTCGATTTTTTCGACGCTTTTGAAAAGGCGCTCCAGATTTTCGCCAGTGTACGCCGAAAGAACGTCGATCGGCGCATAGCTGAGGAAAAATAGGTCGTCACGGATTCGGCGGATCAGCGCATCCATGAAAGCTCCAAGCTGCGTCTTTGGCCTTACGAGATCGAGTTTGTTCATGACGACGATGCACGCCTTTTCGGCTCGCTGAATCAGCCCCGCGATTTTCTTGTCTTGGGCGGTAACACCGGTCGTGGCGTCGATTACCAGCACACAGACGTCCGATCGCCGGATGCTTTTTTCGGATCGCATGACGCTAAAGACCTCTACCGACGAATTGTGTCTGCCACGCGGCCTTATACCGGCGGTGTCGACCAGCACAAACGATTTGCCATTTCGCTGGTATGCAATGTCGACGGAATCGCGCGTGGTTCCGGACGTATTGCTGACGAGTGTCCGGCGGTCATTGAGAATCGCATTAATTAACGATGACTTTCCCACGTTGGGTCTGCCGACGACAACCAGCTTGGTTGGGCTCTTGAGTTCGGGCGCGGGTTGCTCTTGCGCAGGCAGGTGATAGTCGATCTGTTCAACTAACTCGCGGATGCCGCGGCCATGCGCGGCGCTAATCGCAAACACCGGTTCAAAACCGAGCTCGCTAAACTCAGCGCTGTTTGGATCATGTTTCGGATCGTCAACCTTGTTGGCGACGAGGATCACTGGTTTGCGTGCTGATCGCAGGTCCCGTGCGATGGACCGATCGGAGGGAGTAATGCCGTCCTGGGCGTCGCCGACGAAAAGGATAACATCGGCCATCTCGATAGCGAGCTTAGCTTCCGAATGAACCTGGTCATCGAGCGCGTCCTTGGATGCGCCGGCAATCCCTCCAGTATCAACAACTGTGAACGGCTTGCTACCCAATCGACAGTCTGCAATGAGCCGATCCCTGGTAACGCCAGGTTGATCGTGAACAATGGCGATCCGACGCTGGGCCAGTCGATTGAAAAGGGCGGATTTGCCGACATTAGGGCGCCCCACGATGGCTACGGTTGGCATAGGGAAGTATCAACGCTCAAGCCCGCCGCGCGGTCCACTGGCGGATTCCATCAAAGAAGTATTGCACTCCGGAAACAACGGTCAGAATCGTCGCCGGGATAATGGCATACATTGGGGGACCGACCCGAATCCCGAGCAGGACCCAAAGAATGGCGACAATCTGGAATAAGGTTGCCAACTTGCCAATCGCCGTCGGACGCACCTCGACGCGATCGATCAGCCTGCTCAAAAGCAGAAACCCGCTACCCAGTATCAGGTCTCTGCCGATCACAACGATGGGGAACCAGATTGGGAGACCGTTTGGCCATCGAAAAAGGGCAAACATCAGCATCGCGGTAAACATCAGACCTTTGTCAGCTATAGGATCGAGAATCGATCCGAGGCGGCTCGTCTGGTTGAAATGCCTGGCGACAAACCCGTCCAATCCGTCGGTCAATGCAGCGAGGATGAATCCTGCGGTTGCCAGCCAGCGGAAGAATTCCTTTGGATCGCCGTTGCGCTCGCTCTCCGCGTATTCTCGAAACGCAAAAGCGAAAAGAGGAATCAAGCAGATGCGCGCAATCGTGATTTTGTTGGCTAACGTGCCGTCTTGCATTTTGGGCGCCGAGCGTTTGTTAAAGGCATCTTTGCCGATCCGTAGCGGCTCAGCAAGCCTTGGCCCTCGACTCATCGCCTCTCCGCATTTTGTTGCTCTATCTCGATCTTCACCGGCAGGTTCCAGAGTTTTGCGGTTAGCAGTTCGCGGAACTTTTGTTGGGCTTCAGCGGGGAGCGTGCTCTCTTTCGAGCGAGCTATCTCCGGCATGTTTTTCAGTTCATTTTCGACATCCTTGGCCTGGATCTGGTTCCAAAGACCGTTATGCAACTGCTCAACCTGAACCGTTAACGGTTCAACACTCAGAATCTCGGCTGGCGGAACTTTTACGGTGACGTTCTGGTCCGAGACGTTCACCGTGAGGTTCTCGGGCAGGGCGAATCCTGCTTTTACGCGGTACGTTGCGCGGATTCGGATCGTTTTGGTGCTTCCGAGCCATGTATTGCTCAACTGCTGAATCACTTCGGTGTCGCGATCGACGACCGCCAGTTCTAGAGCAGTCTTGGTTTGTTCAAAAAACACATGGTTGTTTACGGTGACTCGCGGTTGGAGCTGAAACAATTGAACGAAAGCGTCGCGAATTTCTTTTGCCTTCGCGGTGCTCCGGTCGGTCAAAGAGTCAAGCATGCGAGCCGGCAAATTGGTTACCCGATCAAGCGCGAGTGCTGCGGTTAGAATCAAGACAACCAGGCCGAGAAGGAGGACGATAGGCCAAAGATTCTGTTTGCGATCCATTGCGCGGACAAAGTTGCATCATACGACAAGAAAAAACTTCGGCGTCCAAAAAAAATGGTGCCGGCTGACCAGGCAGTGCAAAAAATACAGCCCCCCGCATCCGCTGGATACGAAGGGCTGCTGTTCCCCCCAGAACAATCCGCAAAAATCCAAAAACCAAAATCCCTCAAGGCGTCCGTGAATTCAAATAGTAATTTTCCGATTTTCTGGCGGATCACGCCAAAAGGCCAGAGGGAGGGATCTCACGCCAAGGCGCCAAGACTTAGCGCGGCGGAGCCGCAACCAAATCGCTCTGGAAAGCACCGGGGGGCGGAGATAGTCGTAGGTGTGTATGAAAAAAACAACCACTGCAGCGACCGGTGTTCCCGTTGAGCTTCTTAATCGATTTGGCGACAAAATAAGTGGTCGCCTCATGCTCACCGCTCTGCGCGCCGCCCACCGGGCTGATGTCGATCAACTTACTGCTATTGCCGCCTGAAAAATCTTCCCAAACATGAACGATTTTCAGGGATGGCACTGCAAAGGCTTAGGAGGGTCCCATTTGAATCGTCCTTATAGTCGGTCCGAAGTTATTCACAATCCCGGGCCGCTCACGCTCGAAAGCTGCTTAAATTGCTTTCATCCCCGGCTCGATGAATAACTTCGGACCGACTATAAGGACGATTTCGATGTAGGCGGACCGCGTTTTGGCGTGCCGGGTAGCTTGGAAGGGAAGAAGTTATGAAGAAGGTGGCTTGAACTGAAGATCGGAAACGCGGACGATAGCGGAGCCATGCAAACAATCGTAATTGGCCACAAGAATCCGGACATGGATTCTATCTGTTCTGCGATCGCTTACGCAGAATTGAAGCGGAGAACCGGGTGGACGGACGTGGTCGCAGCGCGGGCGGGAAATATCAACGAACGGATCGAGCTAGTGCTGCAGAAGTTCGGCGTGCCGGCTCCTGATTTTGTCAGTGATCTGTCCCCTGTAGTGGCTGATGTGATGGAGTCGCAAGTTGTTGCCGTCCCGTGCGATGCTTCGATCTATCAGGCGATGAATTCGATCGAGGAAACCCGGCTTCGTGGCGTACCTGTGATCGACGCCAATGATCAATGCCTCGGGCTATTGTCAGCCTGGAAGGTCAGCCATTATCTGTTTCCACCGCGTGAGGAGGCGCTGGCTTCGCGTCGGGTGACTGGCTCGGTAACAGATATTGTTCAGTCTTTCGCGGGCCAATTCCTGGCAGGAGAACCAGATAGCAAGCAGAGAAATGTTTTCATGATGGTTGCTGCAATGAGCCTTGAAGCTTTTGCTCAAAGGCTCAAAGAGCAGCAGTCAAATGAAGTGTTCTTGTTCGTCGGCGATCGCGAGGATGTGCAGCTGGAGGCAATTCGTGCCGGTGTTTTGGGGATCGTAATCACTGGTGGATTAGGAGTTTCTTCGCAGGTGCGGACGGCAGCGCGCGAGGCAGGGGTGCGTCTCGTTTCAAGCAAATACGATACAGCCACAACGGTTCTGCTTTCCCGCGGGGCGGCAAAGGTAAAGCAAATGGTCGATCGAGAGTTCACCAGCTTTTCGCCGGAGACCCTGCTGCGGTCAGCACGCCACATCGCTGCGAACTCGCCGGACTATGTTTTCCCGGTGATCGATGGGCATAAACGCCTGGTCGGGACTCTATTGAAGAGCGATTTCCTAAAGCCGATCCCGCGACAGCTAGTTCTTGTCGATCACAACGAGTTATCGCAAGCGGTCCAAGGCGCTGGTGATCTGCAAATCATCGAAGTGCTGGATCATCATCGACTGTCCACTTTTTCAACCGATTTGCCGATTCTATTCTGGAATAACCCGGTTGGATCTACTAGTACACTGGTCGCGTTATCGTATCAGCAGCACGGTGTGGAGATCGATCGGCCGATCGCCGGACTTTTAATGGCGGGGCTGATTTCCGATACGTTGAATTTGACGTCGCCGACCGCGACTCCGATCGACGCAAAGGTTCTGGCCGAACTGAGCAGAATCGCGGATGTAAAGCCCGCTGAGCTATCGGAGAGCATTTTTGCAGTCGGTTCTCCGCTGCTCACTCTTGCACCCGGGGAGGTAATCGTGGCCGATTGCAAGGATTACTCGGAGGATGGGTATAACTTCAGTGTCGCTCAAATTGAGGAGCTAGGGTTTTCGCATTTTTACGAGAAGAAAGAGGCGTTATGGAAAGAGCTGGAAGCTTATCGCGCCAAACAGAGCTACTACTTTGCCGCTTTGTTGGTTACTGACGTCAATACTCAAAATTCGCTGCTTCTGCTGGCTGCTCCAAAAGAATTTCTAGCAACTATTCACTATCCCAGCAGCGGCGAGAACCTTTATGACCTGCCCAATGTGGTTTCACGGAAGAAGCAGCTGGTGCCGTATTTGCTGGAGTGTCTACACAAGATCAAGGGATAGGGTTGGGTTTCGCGTTCCGGGTACCGAATGAGCTGGGGCGCGGCGCAAGTAGTCCTATGCGCGAAACGCGGAATCCGGAACTCGAAACCCGAAACCACAATCGCCATGCCAACTCGCATCCTGAATTGGTTCTGGGTTCCTCCCGAGGATAGGGGTAAGCCTGTTCCCTGGTTAGTACGTGTTTTGAATGCGGGCCTGGCGACAGGGCTGGTTGCTGCCATCTGTTTCTTTTCATTCAGCCAATTGCGCTACGCCTGGAATTGGGGCGGAGTGGCAGACTATCGGGGGCTGTTTCTCAGAGGTTGGTTCAATACCCTCTGGATTGCGGCGATTGCGCTTGTGCTCAGCACGTTGATCGGCTTGATCGTCGCATTGGCACGGCGATCAGGGGTCTTTGTTCTTCAGGTCTTGAGCCGCGTCTACGTCGAAATCATTCGAGGGTCACCTTTACTTGTCCAAGTTTCGTTCGGATTCTATGTGGTTGCTGATGCGTTCAAGATCGAGAACCGGGTGATTGTCGGCCTGTCTGCACTGTCGCTTTTTTCCGGCGCTTACATTAGCGAAATCATCCGTGGCGGGATCGAAAGTGTTGGTATTTCGCAACTCGAATCGGCGCGCGCTATCGGGCTGACCCGGAGCCAGATCTATCGCTACGTCATCTTTCCCCAGGCGATTCGGTTGATTCTTCCGCCTCTGGCCGGAAAGCTGGTTGATTTGATCAAGGATTCGTCGCTGCTTGCGGTGATAGCCATCAATGAATTTACCTGGAGTGCTCAGAACGTGGCTGGGCTCACGTACAGCAATTTCGAGTGCTACCTGATCCTCTTCGCGGGCTACCTGGTTTTGACCCTCCCGCTCTCTCTCTGGACTCAATGGCTGGAAAAGCAGACCCGATATGAAACTTAACATTCACGGCCTGTCGAAGGCGTTTGGTAACCAGGAGGTGTTACGTGACGTGAGCATCGATTTGGATAAGGTTCATTCGCTTGCATTGATTGGTCCTTCTGGTGGCGGCAAATCGACTTTGTTGAGGATTATTGCCGGGCTCGAGCGGCCGGATGCGGGAACCCTGCGTCTTAATGGCGAGGAGATTATCTTCCGGGAAAAGTCGCTTTTGGCTCACCGCCGATCTATCGGGACTGTTTTCCAGGCTTTCAATCTGTTTCCCCACCTGACGGCTGTGCAAAATATTACGCTTCCCCTTGAAAAGGTGCATGGGTACCGGCCGGCGGAAGCACAGGAGATGGCGGAGTCGATTTTGCAGCGATTCCAACTGTCCGAACACGGCCATAAGCCGCCGGTGCAGCTGTCGGGCGGACAACGGCAGCGGGTTGCTATTGCTCGCGCGATTGCAATCAAGCCGAAGATTCTGCTCTTCGATGAGCCGACTTCGGCTCTGGATCCTGAAATGACGGCAGAAGTGTTAGATTTGATCAGCGAGCTACGCCAGGAAGGTCGTGACTTCGTCTTGGTTACCCATCAAATGGGTTTTGCGCACAGGGTAGGCGACCAGATTGCGCTGCTCAGCGGTGGGGAGATTGTCGAATGCGGTCCACCCGAACAGGTATTGGATCGCCCGGAGTCGGAGGTAACGAGATCGTTCTTGCAGAAGGTTATGAAATATTGAACGCCGACAGCGCCGGTAACGGACGGAGTCAGAAGTGAGAAGTCGGAGGTGAGAAGTCGGAGGCGAGAGGTGAGAGGAGAGAAGTCGGAGGTGAGAGGGACGTCACCGCCGTCGTGGGTGAATGGCGGGCGTGTTAGGTAGGAGGACGAGGATGAGGATGAGAAATGGGAGCTTCTTAGAAGGTGGGACTCGACTTCCGCAGGAAATCGGCGACGAATGGGGTGGAGGGTTCGGTGGAGATTTCGACTGGTGTACCGATCTGTTCGATACGCGCGTTGTTCATTACAACCACGCGATCAGCCAGCTCTAAGGCCTCCTCCTGATCATGGGTGACAAAAAGAGTAGTAATCTTTAGCTCTTGCTGGAGTGATCTGAGCCATGCTCTCAATTCGTGCCGCACCTTTGCGTCGAGCGCGCCGAACGGTTCGTCGAGCAGGAGGATTCGTGGATCAATGGCAAGGGCTCGCGCTAGAGCGATGCGTTGGCGCTGGCCGCCGGAAAGCTGAGCAGGCAAACGATTTTCGAATCCCTCCAGTTGGACGAGCCGCAACAGCTCGCGAACGCGTGATCGGATAACCGCTGGTGTTGGACGCGTCCTGAACGGGAGGATCTCCAGACCGAATGCGATGTTCTTGAAGACCGTCATGTGACGGAAGAGCGCGTAATGTTGAAAAACGAAGCCGACGCGCCGCCGCTGAATCGGCAGGTGCGTAGCGTCTCGCCCCTGAAAAAGTACACTTCCCGAGTCAGGATAATCGAGCCCTGCGATGAGACGCAGGAGGGTTGTTTTACCGGAACCGGATGGTCCGAGGAGCGCGACTAATTCACCATCTTCAACCTCCAGGGAAACTCTGTCGAGGGCGAGGTAATCGTCAAACCGGCGAATAAGCTGTTTTGCTTCAATCTTCACGCGTATCCCAGGTTCTGGTTGTTTGACGCCCTTTCCGCAATCCGTATCCGCCATTCGGCGACATTCTTGATCAGTAAGGTTACTAGAGCCAGGGATGCGAGGAGCGAGGCCATCGCAAAAGCGGCTACATAGTTGTACTCATTATACAGTATTTCCACCTGGAGCGGTATAGTATTGGTGAGTCCTCGGATATGGCCGGAGACCACTGAAACGGCCCCGAACTCACCCATTGCGCGGGCGTTACAAAGGATCACTCCATAGAGCAAACCCCAGCGGATATTAGGCAAAGTCACACGCCAGAAGGTTTGCCAGCCGCTGGCGCCGAGCGATAGAGCGGCTTGTTCTTCATCAGTGCCCTGCGCTTGCATGAGAGGAATCAGCTCGCGTGCGATGAACGGGAACGTAACAAAAATCGTGGCTAGAACGATGCCTGGAACCGCAAAAATAATCTTGATGCCATGCGCCTGCAGCAACGGCCCAAACCATCCTTGCGAGCCGAAAAGCAGGACATAGATCAGGCCTGAAACTACGGGTGATACCGCGAATGGCAGATCAATCAGCGTAACAAGCAGGCTTTTCGCTGGGAATCGAAATTTGGCAATCGCCCAGGCCGCTGCTACACCAAAAATGAGATTTGCCGGCACAGCGATCGCTGCCACCAGCAACGTCAACCGGATCGCGGCCTGTGCTGCAGGATCACTGAAAGCAGCAAAATAAGCGCCCAGTCCCTTTTGCAGCGCTTCATAGAAGACCACACAGAGCGGGACCAGAAGAAAGAGAGCGAGAAAGATGATCGCTGCAGCGGCCAATCCGCCTCGGATATACCAGGGATCATGGAGAGTCGGCCGAGCTTTTGGAGGAGTAAATGACATGGAATCAGCGTGTGTTTGCGCCCCTGGACCAGCGCTGGAGTCCGTTGATTAGAAGCAGCATCACGAACGAAATGACAAGCATGACGACAGCAATTGCCGTTGCCCCGCGATAATCGTATTGCTCCAGCTTTGTGATAATCAGAAGAGGAACAATTTCGGTTTTCATTGGCATGTTGCCGGCTATAAAAACTACCGAGCCGTATTCCCCGACTGCACGCGCGAATGCCAGTGCAAACCCGGTTAACAGGGAGGGAAAGAGTTCCGGAGCAACCACCCGCATGAATGTTTGAAAGCGAGAAGCTCCAAGGCTGGCAGCGGCTTCTTCGAATTCAGGGTCGAGATCCTGCAAGACGGGTTGGAGCGTCCTGACAACGAACGGTAATCCAACAAATACGAGCGCGACCAAGATGCCAAGTTGAGTGTATGCGATTTTCAATCCCGTGAGAGCAAAGATGGGTTTCCCCAGCCAGCCGTTGGTTGAGTAGATAGCCGCGAGAGCGATACCTGCAACGGCCGTTGGCAGCGCAAAAGGCAGATCAACGACCGCATCGAGGAGTTTTCTGCCGGGGAATCGATAGCGGACGAGAATCCAGGCAGTCGCCATACCAAACAAGACGTTGATTATTGCGGCCGCCAAAGAGATCCCAAAAGTGACTTGATAAGAAGCGACTACACGAGCTGAGGTCACCGTGCGGAAAAAGGAGTCCCAGCCGAGGCCAGACGCTTTGGCGAACGTTGCCGCCAATGGTATAAGCACAATCAAGGAAAGGTAGACAACTGTGAAGCCGATGGTGACACCGAACCCGGGAAGTACGAGGCGCTTATACCAGAGCTGTAGACTTCGAGAGGCCACTTGTCGGGATGGTTATGGCTGATAGATCTGATCGAATACTCCGCCGTCGTCGAAAAACTTTGATTGCGCCTTCTGCCATCCGCCGAACACTTCGTCGACAGTGAATAGCGAGATCTTTGGGAACTGCTGCGAATATTTATCGGCGATCGATGCCAGTCTCGGGCGATAGAAGTTCTTTGCCGCAATTTCCTGGCCTTCCGGTGAATAAAGATATTCGAGATAGGCGGTGGCGACTTCGCGAGTGCCTTTTTTGTTGGCGACTTTGTCGACGATACTGACTGGTGGCTCGGCCAGAATACTGGTGCTTGGAGTTATCGCCTCGAATTTGTCAGGACCAAACTCTTTGATACTCAGATACGCTTCGTTCTCCCAGGCAATCAGCACATCTCCGAGCCCCCGCTGCACAAATGTCGTCGTAGAGCCTCGCGCACCAGAGTCCAGAACGGGTACGTTCCGGTAAAGCTTCGCCACGAAATCTCTTACTTTCGTTTCGTCGCCGGCAAATTTCTTTAGAGCGTATCCCCATGCTGCGAGGAAATTCCATCGTGCGCCTCCAGACGTTTTAGGGTTTGGAGCAATGACTTGGACCCCGGGCTTGATCAGGTCGTCCCAGTCCTTGACCGCTTTCGGGTTCCCTTTGCGGACAAGGAAATTAATAGTCGAAGTGTAAGGGCTACTGTTATTGGGCAGCCGCTTCTGCCAATCGGCCGGCACCAGGTCGCCGTGGCTGTGCAGAGCGTCAATGTCGGCCGCTAACGCGAGAGTAACGACGTCGGCCTCAAGGCCGTCGATAACCGACCGCGCCTGCTTGCCGGATCCTCCATGTGATTGCAGCACCGTGACATCCTTACCGGTTTTGGCCTTATACGCTCTGGCGAAGGCGCCGTTGAATTCCTGATAGAATTCTCTGGTTGGATCGTATGAAACGTTGAGTAACTGGATCGGTGCGGCGTTCGCTGCCAAAGGAAAGAAAAGGGCGAAAAACAGAGCCGTGGCGATGGAGGAGATGTCCATGGTGGCAATAACCCTACTATTAGGATAGGGATTAAAACCACATCAAATCGATAGAGTAAAGCGGTTTTTTCGGGGGTGCTGGCTGCGGATGCGAAGTCGCGAAGCGACAGCAGATCTCAGCCAGGAGTGATCCCGCCTTGGCGGGTTCACCTTGGCTTTGATTTGTTGTCGTGTTCCGACAAACAACGTGACCCTACGAGTCGGACGCCGCCGTGGTGGATTGGACCGCTTTCTTACGGCCTCCCCGATTCTTGCGGTTATTTCCTGTGGGATTGAGCAGCGGCTCCAGGACGAACGGCAGGGGGACCTTGTTTTTGCGCATTTTTCGCAAGGTGATTTCGACTATGTCGGCAAGAGTAAATCGATCAAGGATATTAGAAATAGCGTTCCGGACGTCCAGCATCAGAATTCGGAGACCGCAATGCTCTTCGTCCGGGCAGCTGCATCGCTCGTAAGCACTCTGACTGACACAGGCGATAGGAGCGAGCGGACCGTCGATCAGGCGTATGACTTGCCCGATGCAGATATTCTCTGGCGGCCGGGCGAGAAAATAGCCTCCATGTTTACCTCGCCGGCTCTCGAGGTAACCCCCGGTTTTAAGCTGCATCAGGATCTGCTCCAGAAATTTCACTGGGAGGTCCTCCTTGGCGGCTAATTCGCTGACCTGGAGCATGGGGCGGCCGAGGGCTTGAGCGAGGCCGAAATCAATTAGAGCCCTGAGCGCGTACTCCCCTCTTTTAGAGACTTTCACGGGCAAACATCCTATATTGCCTGCGAAACAAACTCAACTTAGTAGAGTAGGAAGGGGAAAAGAATCGGTGGTCGGGAATGGCGGCTACCATGTAAGGATTCAGGCGCAATGAAAATCGTGGTTGCTTACTCTGGCGGGCTCGATACTTCGGTCATCCTCAAATGGATCAGGGAGAAGTACTCGGCGGAAGTAATCGCATTCTGTGCCGATATCGGGCAGGAGGAGGAATTGGAGGGACTGGAGGAGAAAGCGCTGAAGACAGGTGCCTCCAAATGCTGCATCGACGACCTGAGGGAAGAGTTTGCCAGCGATTTCATTTTTCCAATGCTTCAGGCTTCTGCGCTTTACGAGAACCAGTATTTTCTCGGGACCAGTATTGCGCGTCCCTTGATAGCGAAGCGGATGGTAGAGATTGCTCGGGCGGAAGGGGCTGAGGCGGTTGCGCATGGGGCGACCGGAAAAGGGAACGACCAGGTGCGATTCGAGCTGACGGCGGCCGCATTAGAGCCCGACCTCAAGGTCATCGCGCCGTGGCGTCTGGAGGAGTTCAGAGCATCCTTTCCTGGCCGGAGCGAAATGATTGCGTACGCGGAAAAGCAAGGGATACCGGTGGCTGCGACGGCGAAAAAGCCGTATTCGATGGATCGCAATTTGCTCCATATCAGTTACGAAAGCGGGATTTTGGAAGATCCGTGGGTCGATGCCAGCGGGGCGGACCTGCGGGACATGTATAAGCTCAGCATTGCTCCGGAGGAGGCTCCGGATGAACCAGAATACCTCGAGCTCGAGTTTGAGCGCGGGATCTGCGTTGCTCTGGGTCACGAAACTTTCGGCAAGCTGCTTTCCCAGCTCGGGTATCAGGGAAGCGTTGTCGGGTCACCCGAAGGCAGGATCCGGCTTTCGCCATTCTGGGTCATGAAGACGCTGAATTTCCTGGGTGGGCGCAATGGGATCGGACGCGTGGATATGGTAGAGAACCGGTTTGTCGGGATGAAGAGTCGCGGCGTTTATGAAACCCCAGGAGGCAGCATCTTATTCGCGGCGCACCGTCAGGTAGAATCATTGACGATGGATCGTGAAGTTATGCACCTTCGGGACTCACTCGGGCCGAAGTACGCAGAACTGGTCTACAACGGGTTCTGGTTCGCGCCCGAACGATTGGCGCTGCAGGCTTTGATTACGGAATCGCAGAAGAATGTGAGTGGTGTGGTGCGGCTGAAGCTGTACAAGGGGAATGTGATCGTTGCGGGCCGCAAGAGTCCAGTGAGCCTGTACAATCCTCATATCGCCACAATGGAAGGCGATCCCACTCAGGCCTATAACCAGTCGGATGCGACCGGGTTTATTTTGTTGAACGGGCTGAGGTTAAAGGTAGAGGCGAGAATAAGGGGAGAAACGCCGGAATCGCCGAGAACGCTGTGAACTGAAAGACGACCGATGCGTTGATTGAGGGTCATTGGGTAGGGTTCGCGCTTCCTCCTTCGCCAAGGCTGCGGCGGGACGCGACCTGCGCGACCTTGACCCAACGCTTGACAAACGGGCTGATGCAGGCATCACGTCGCCGCAGGTCGTGAGCGTGGCGCACGAGGGGTTCAGGTCGCGCGGAAGCGCGAACCCTACCAGCGAAGCCGTGATCACAGCGCCTCTTTCAGTTCCCGGCGTTCTCGGCGTTCCATTTATCCTTCCGGAAGCACGCTTTCTTCGTAGGCGCGGATCAGGAGTTCAAGGGCTGCGATTTCCAGTCGGATCTGTTCGCCATCCTGGGTATCAGAAACCGTTCGCGGGCGGTCGAATTGAACGAGATCCTGTACGGTCGGTATCATATCGGTACCGCGTGCGATTACTTCCTGAGCAGATTCGAAATGGTGATGTTGCGCGAGCGACGTGCGTCGGGAACTAAGTACCAGAGTATATCCTTTGTCCCCATAAACTTCCGAGAATGCGCCGTCAATGGTGACTGCCTGGCCGCTTCGCTTTACCGGAGATTCTCCTTCTTCGATTTTAACCGGGACGTGTCCATTCACAATGAGACCGTGTTCGGCGTCGACTCCAAAAGCAGTCAAAATTTTCCTGCAAAAACCAACATCGTGAATGAACTGAAAATATGGGTTCTTGGTTTCTTTATGTGTGGATTTGTCGGCGATGAAATGCATCTCGAACGTGGCGATCCGATCCTTTCCAAACAGTGGCGAGAACGGTCCGGACCAAAGGTACCAGAAGAGATCCAGATATTTCCTTTCCTGAAAACGGAACGCGCGATGGACTACCGAGTTGAAAGCTTCGAATAGCTTCTTTCCTCCATAAGATTGGCCGTCAATGTCGAAAAGAATGTAGTTACCTTCTTCATCTACGGGCACACAACCGTGAAAGATCAAGGTCTCGTCCCGAATGAGGTACATCGAACCTTTCCGAGCCAGGAAATACATTTGATCCGAAAGGGTTGGGCTTTGAACAAACGCCGTCCGCATTTGGTCCATACATTCTTTTTCTTCGGGTGAGAGGGCGTAGGGATTTTTCCAGTCAATGGTTGGGAAATGGGTATCGAGTAGCGGGTATGCTTTCCCATCGATTTCCACGGTGCCTTTGGCTGGATCGATTCGATGCAACAGGGCGCGATGGTCTAAGTGAAACTGCGGATTCCGCTGTATAACCTGGCCTTCCAATTTGAACAGAATCATGGCCATTGCCTTCTGCATCCGCGCCATCGAGAGCGGATCCCTGATTCCCTTTCCCAGGCACGGGAACCGTGTTGCTGGATCATCCGCGTAAACCGTTCGCGCCAGTTTCTCGATCGAAGCAATCGGGATACCGTAACCCATCTCGAGCTGGAACAACCTTTGGTAACGGAGTGACATCCTTAGAACACTCGCAATACAGGCGTCTTGACCGAGACACGCACCCATCCAATGGGCGTCATGGTTTCCCCACGTCACAGCAACCTTCGGCTGGCACATCACCGATTCAATGACCTTATCGATGCGTGGCCCGCGATCGCCAAAGTCTCCTGCAATGATCAATTCAGAAAATAGAAGGTTTCGAATAATGTGCGCGGATTGGCGAAGGAGCTCCAAATCTCTGCCATGCTGGACAAATTCCTGGAGCAAGCTTTCCAAATAATCGTCTGAGCGGTTCAAAAACGGAGAGAAAGTGAGCTCCCGAAAAATAGAGCGATCCGTGTCCGGGAAAACGCGTTCGACGCTTTGCAAATCATATTGTTGAGCCACCCTCCGCAAGATTTTCATCTGCTGGCGGAGTTGTTCGCTCAAGAAGGTCTGCCGCTTTTCACTGGATTCAAAGCCGATCCCTAAGTGGTTGTAGGTTTCGCGTGGGTAGTAGATCAGGTTCAGGAGCTGTAGTTTTTTGGTTTCATCGAGCCCGTCGCCAAACACTTCTTCAACCAGTTGCCGCAGCCGCCCGGAAGCGTTGTTGATGACATGGATAAGCTTCTTGAACTCTCCGTGTATGTCGCTAATGACGTGGATTGTGCCTTTGCGCAGCGTTAAGATCGCTTTGAGTCTTGCAATCGCTGCAAGTGTGGCATCGATCGTTGGGTACCGTGTACTGAGCGCGCGTAGGTAGACCAAAGTCTTTTCGTCAAATTGCTGGGGGTCAGTCATAAAGCCGCCTGATTTCTTCATCCTAGCGGATGCGGGCTACCACGCCAAGGCGCAAAGAGGGGTCTCACGCCAAGGCGCCAAGAGGGATCTCACGCCAAGACGCCAAGAGGGATCTCATGCCAAGACGCCAAGAGGGATCTCACGCCAAGACCGCCAAGGTTAAGAGTTATAAGGACACTTGAGAACAGATAATTATTGTGTTATTTACGTAGTGTGCTTGCAGAGGATCGGATTGCAAAAGAGGTTGTAGACGCAGCAATCAAACTGCACAAGCAATTCGGTCCGGGAGTCTATGAGTCTGTCTATGAGCCGCTGATGGTCTATGAGTTGGAGAAACGCGGTTTCGAAGTGCGCAATCAGATGCCGGCACCTCTTATGTACGACGGGATCAAGTTTGAAGTCGGGTTCACGATGGATGTGGTTGTGTGCGACCTTGTAATCCTCGAACTGAAGTCAGTCGAGAAACTAGTACCGGCTCATTTCAAGTAGCTTCTGACGTATCTCAGGTTGACCGGACTCCGCCTCGGGCTCTTGATCAATTTTGGTGAAGCAGTCCTCAAGAATGGCATTCATCGAATCGTCAACAATCTCTAAATCTCTTAACCTTTGCGTCTTTGCGTCTTGGCGTGAGATCCCTCTTGGCGTCTTGGCGTGAGATCCCTCTTGGCGCCTTGGCGTGGTATTAGGCCTTCGCGTCTTGGCGTGGCTGTTAGGCCTACGCGTCTTGGCGTGGCTGTTAGGCCTACGCGTCTTGGCGTGGCTGTTCCCTGCTCCAACCATCAGCGAAGGCGTGGACGGAGAAGGCGTCGGTGAAGGTGTCGAGCTGGCTCTTCAGTTGTGATGTGAGATCCGCGAGGTTGAGCTGGCGGACCAGTGCTTTCATTGCTGGAACGGCGCTTGGGGTGACGCTCAGGTTTCGCAGACCTAGTCCAAGCCAAACCGGAAGCGATTGAAGAGCGACCTCGCCACAGATAGAGACCTTTACTTGCCGATCGGTGGCGATCGATATCACTCGTTGGCAGAGGCGGGAAACGGCGGGATGAACGGCATCGGAAAATCTGGCAAGCGCAGGATTGCCGCGCTCAGCGCACAAGACGTACTGAGTGAGATCGTTGGTGCCGAGGCTGAAAAATTCGACATGGGCAGCCAGTTGGTCGACCAATAGAGCAGCCGCCGGAGTCTCGATCATGACGCCGAGCGGAATGGGCCAACGATGTGGGAGATTCCTTTCCGCTAATTCTGTGGCAACCTGCCCGAGTAAATCTCGTGTCGCGACGACCTCGGATAGTTCGGTCACCATCGGCAGCAGCAGACGTACTGATGACGACGCCGCGAGGCGCAGGACCGCTCGCAAATGGCTGCGAAAGAAGTCTGGATTTGCCGCGAGAAGGCGAATGCCTCGGACGCCGAGAAACGGGTTCGCTTCAGAAGGGGTCGACAGGAATTTGAGCGGCTTGTCACCGCCAATATCAAGAACACGAATGGTGATTGGCAGCGAGTCGCCTGCCGGTGCCACTGCTGCGGTATATGCGGCCAGCTGGTCTTCCTCCGAAGGCTTTTCCACAAAGCGCTGAAACAAGAATTCGGACCTGAAAAGGCCTATGCCTGTCGCACCGCAATCGCGTGCGAGCGCGATCTCCGCTGCGCTGGAGGCATTGGCTTCGAACTCGACGTGGACTGCATCGAGGGTGATTGCTGGTTCTCTGGCCACCTCCAGGTTTATCTGACGCTGTTTTTGCTCCTTCTCTCTTCGTTGGCTGAGCTCGGCTTCGAGCGCCGGTTCCGGATCGATCCAGATAGAACCTTGAGATCCGTCAAACAGGACGCGGTGCGCTGAGCGAAGCTTAGGGAAAAGCGTTCGGGCTCCGCCGATACTTGGTATCCCAAGAGCCCGGGCGAGGATTGCCCCGTGCGATGTGGCGCCGCCGTCAAGCTGGACAACACCTACGACCGAGAGCCGCCGCAGCTCCTCGGCCAGCGTCGGTGTCAGCTCATCACAGACCAGGACAGTTGGTTGTGAAAACGGTTGTGTGACCGGCTCATTCTCCATCTGATTGGTCAGGCGCCCAACGATCATCCGTTGAATCTCGCGTAAATCAGCGGCTCGCGCTCGGAAGTAAGGGTCATCAGACGCCTCCTGCTCTGCGACGTGGCGCGAAAGCACATCGTAAAAGGCCGCCGCTGCGTTGAGATGATCACCGCGAATTTTCGATTCCGTTTCTTGCACAATCGTCGGATCGCTCAGGATCAATCGTTGAGCTTCGAACATCCCGATTTCGTCGGCTCCCAGACTGGATCGTAAGCGGTCGATTCTTTCGTCGATGTCCTTTCTCGCGACTGAAAGCGCACCGTCGAGCCGGGCAATTTCCTGTTCGACTGCTGCCGGCGTCTCCGCTCGATAGGTTGGTAATGGCGGCATCGGCCGTTCAAGAACTTCAGGTTTTCCGATTGCGATTCCCGGTGAAACTGGAAAAGGTTTTGTGGTGTCGGTCGGCAGGGAGTCTGGTATTGGAGCGGTCTCCGGCTCGCCGAATCGATCTGCAACCAGCGATCGAATGTTTTCGATTATCGGTTGGGCATCAGGAGCGAGGACGGTAAAGCGGACAATGTCACCACGACGGATTTGGAGGCGGGTTAAATCGACAAGGCTCTTGGCGGCGACTGGGCCGCGCTTGCCACTTCGGTTTTCTACCAGAACGCTTCCTGAGGCCGCGTGCAGAGCCTTGATCAGAGTTGCCGCCGGACGAAGGTGGAGACCATGGGCGTTTTCAATCGGGAGCTCAATGAATGGCTTTCCCGCCGTGTCTGCTGACGCTACGGCGGCCTGGTTGGCCGGTGTGGTGTCTTGAACCTGTTCTTGCTTCGGGACAAGACTTTCACGCGCTGATCTCGCTACATCTTCTAAAGGAGAGCCGAGCTGTGCTTGGACGGCTGCCGCGATCCCACCCTCAACCAGCGGAGCAGATGTGAGCGCGATTTTCTCCTGTTGTTCCGGTGCCAGAAGTTCTCTGGCTGTTTCAGCGCTCAGAATCGCGCTTCCCATATCCATCAGGACGAGCACGCCGTCTTCGGAAAAAACGCTGAGAATAGCTTCCTGAATATCAACGGCGTCGGTTCCGAATTCCTGATGATC
>JBKPBY010000166.1:0-15019 GCA_046727075.1 bacterium
TCTCGCAGCCAAGCGAGCCGGGGCGATTATGGATAAGTCCAAACGCCCTCGATCAACAAACTTCAACTATCCAAACCAACACAATCTTCCGCCCCTTGCCCGGATCCCTTTTTGCAGAACTTGACGCACACAACTCGGGGCAGATGTCAACCGTCTACGGTGGAGCGTTCTGCAGGCGCCCCCGGGCTGAGTTCTGTAGCCCCTCAGGGGCGGCCTGCACGCCAACAGCAGGTGCGTGCCGAGCAAAAACGGTCGACGGTGGACTGTTGACGGTTAACGTCGGTCCGGAAAGGGCCGACTCTTGGGGCCGACCACCTACAGCGGCCGCTTCAGATCTTGAAACGTCAGCGAGGCTGAGTTCAGGCAGAAACGAAGGCCGGTTGGTGGCGGGCCATCGTCAAAAACGTGGCCGAGATGGCCGTCACAGCGCGCACACAGGATCTCGGTCCGTTCCATACCGTAGCTGTTGTCCGCTTCCATGATCACATTTTCTTTAGCTATTGGCTGAAAGAAGCTGGGCCAACCGGTGCCGGAGTTGAATTTGGCGCTGGATGCAAATAGCGGCAGGCCGCAACAGACGCATGAGTAGATGCCTTCCCGATGATTGTCGAGCAGCGTCCCGCAAAACGCGCGCTCGGTTCCTTTCCCTCGCGCAATCTGGTACTGTTCCGGCGTTAATTGTTTACGCCATTCGTCATCTGTCTTGACTACCTTATCGACGAGTGTTGGCTCAGCCAGTTTACCGTCCGGTCCGAGCAACCTCACTTTGACCTTTCCGACAGATGATTGTTCAGCGCGCACCATGCCTGTAACTGTCCCGGCTAAAGCCACAAACGTCAACCGTACGAAAGTTCGCCGACGAATATTCATAATCAAAGCTTTGTGGTCCTGCCAACGCGGGACCTACCTTCTATGAGTCCGAACGAGCCATTTTCTTCCCAACGCGAATTTGTTCCACGCGCAATCCCTGCTATAAATAATCTTAGCATGCGTTGGCTGCTGTTCACCCTCCCCATTTTATACTGTTCAATTTCTGCAAAGGCGATTGTGCTTTTTCAAGATCGCCACCTGGAAGCCGATGGCTCTCAACTGACCTACAGTTTCGAAGCAGATCCGCATGCTGCGTCAAGTATGATTGATCAAAAACGAGCGGTGAAGATTGGAACCAACTGGGCGACTTATTATTACCGCCTGGCCGATCCGAAGCTGCTGAGCGCGACCATTGTTAAAAGCCCAGCACATTTCTGGCTGATCCGATTGACTGGAGCTATCTCTGATCGCCGTGAAGTTGTATACGCGGTTGTGTTACCGAACGGTTCCACCGTCGATCCGAACCCTACCTCTGTAAGCCGTGGCGTTGCGGAGGGATCGGATCTCCTACAGCCGCGCAAACGCCCGGAGATCCATGGAGAGATCAGTCTGTTCTATGGGACGGGTAGAGGAGTCATCGATCCCGGCTACTATGATCCGCTGTTCCACTACTGGAGACCTCCGGTCGAGAATCGACCCCGGGTTCTGCAGGGAACCAGCGATCCGTTCGACCATTAATCTACTGGACCAGCTTAATGCCCGACGAGACCTGCGATGTCGCCATCGTTGGCGCCGGCTCCGCTGGAACGACGCTTGCGGAGCAGTTACGAATCGATGCGCAAGATTTGCGCGTAGCGCTGTTCGACCGGCGCGCGGAATTGACTGACCCTACGCGCATCATCCACGCGGACATCGTCGATATCGAGGCAGGCCGCACGAATCTTACCCTGGTCACTAATAGCGAGCAGAAATATTTCGCTCGGAAGGTTGTGCTCGCAACTGGACAGTTTCCACCGGGCGACCCCTCGACCAAGGATCGCACCTTTCACCGAAGCGCACGTTACCTCACTGTTCCTCTCCAACCCGACTTCTTCGAACAAATCCGGCCGGAGGAAGAGATTCTGATTCTCGGCTCCGGTAAGGTGACCCTCTCGTTATTAAGCGATTTCAATACCAAGGGAATTGGCAACACCATTCACATCGTTTCGAAGACTGGCCTATTCCCGCAACCACAGGAGCAAGGTCAAAGCATCAAGCTAGATTTGCCTGCGCTACCGCAGCGGCTTCGCTCACTGGTCAATACCGTACTTGAAAGAGCGCGTACCGCCGGCGCTCAGGGCATCGGCTGGCTTCCAATCATCGAGACGCTTCAGCCAAACCTGCACTTTATCTGGAGCTTGCTAACATTGCCGGATCGAAAACGATTTGTCCGGTATATCCGGCCTTATTGGGAGCTCGTCTTCGCCCCGGTTCCTCGCGACCTGCTCGACTTGGCGGATACAATGCTCGAGCGTGGGCAAGTGGTTGTCTATGGAGGGCGTATCCAGGAAATCGTCGAAGGCGAAAACGGGTTCGATGTTTCTTTCTTTGACCGAACCTTGCGGCGAACTGAGAAACTGCTCCCGGCTTGGATCATCAACTGCACTCATTCGGAGTGCACCTACCGCAAGTTAGATGCTCCGTTGCTGGTGAATCTATTCGCGCGAGGATTGATCCATCCTGACCCACTTTTTCTTGGTTTAAACACTGCAGCGAATGGTGCGGTGCTCAACTATCTCGGCCAACCTTCGACTTCCATCTTTACGTTCGGCGGCACAATGGAAAGCGTCATCAGCGCTCAACCTGCAGAACTGCAAACGTTGGCCGCGGGTCTTGCGCGGGAATTGGCTACTTCTCAAGAGCAGCTTCAGGCGCCGGCCGCAGTCGAAAATATCATCATCATCTCAAATCGTGGTCCCAACGATTTCGTATGGAAAGATGAACAATGGGTCCCGAAAACATCGACTGGCGGACTGGTAAGCATGATCGGACCGCTTGCGCGTCGATCCGACGTCACCTGGTTCTGTTGCGTTTCAGAGCCTCCGTCCGCCGCCGAAGCGCGGGGCGCTCTGTTTACAACGGTCGCTGATCAAACCGACCCGGACTACAACCTGATTGCTGTGCCGCTGCCATCAAGCGTCTACCGTGCCTATTATGGTAACATCAGTAACGAAGTGCTCTGGATGTTGCAGCATCATCTGGTCGGCGAAATTGGTTACTCATCGATCAATGAGGCTCGTCAACGGGCCTGGGATGAGGGTTATCTGGAGGCCAATCGACGGTTAGTAAAGGCGGTCAGAGCTTCGGGGATTCGGCCACGCGCGTTTCTTGTGCAGGATTATCATTTGTATCCTCTGCCAGCGCTTTTGCGAGAGGCCTTTCCGAAGACGCCAACTCTTCACTTTACGCATATTCCATTTCCGGATCCGGCAACTCTTAAATTGGTTCCAAAAAGATGGCGAGACGCCATTTTGTCGGGCCTGCTGGGCGCTGATCTTGTCGGCATGCAAACGGAGTGGGACACACGTCCATTTCTAATGTGTTGTGAAGAGTTACTTGGCGCGGAAGTCGATTATGCACAAGGAAAAGTGCGTGCCGCTGACGGTCGCGAAGTACGCGTGCGAGCTTACCCGGCAAGCACCGACCCGGAAGAGCTTGATCAAACGATGCGGTCCCCTGCTGTTGAAGCTGCCCGATCGAGACTGGCTCCAGACCTGGCCGGCCTCACCATTATTCGAGTCGATCGACTTGACCCAAGTAAAAACCAATTAATTGGATTCGAGGCATTCGGGCGGCTGCTCGAGATGCGGCCTGACCTTCAGGGCCGAGTCCGTTTTCTCGCTTTTCTGGTGCCTTCCCGTACCGACCTGAGTGTCTACCGGGATTACCGGGACGCAGTTTACGGAGCGATCGAAAAGGTAAACAATCGCTTCGCCGGCGAATTCAAACCGATAAAAGTCTTTTACACCAATGACCGCGAACAAGCGCTGGCAGCGATGGAACAATGCGACGTGCTTTTCGTCAACTCGCGCGAAGACGGCATGAACCTGGTCGTCAAAGAGTGGGCGATCGTATCTAAGCGGCCTGGAGTTGCGATCATCTCGGAAACCGCCGGAGTCGCTTCCGAAACATCTGAAAGTGCGTTGTTGATCTCTCCGCTCGACATCGAAGGAATCGCCCAGGTAATGGCCCAGGCGCTCGAAATGCTAAAACCTGAACGCGCTTCACGTCTGGATACTCTTCGAAAGCGAGTGAAGTCCTGGACAGCGAAAGATTGGTTGGAGGCACAGTTGAAGGAGTTGGGGCTCGGGGATCGGCCCCTTCAGGGCCGATCTTAACCGTCCACCGTTTTCGCAGGCGCGTGCTGTAGGCGGCGGCCAGCAGCCGCCCTGCAACAAGGATCATCAAGAGCCGAGAAAGCTCTCACAGCTGGTTAACGGTGGACGGTCGACCGTCGACGGTAGACGCCCGCCTTAGGCGGGCTGGAACTCTGGTCGGCCGCGCACAATATACTGCTTCACTCTAGCCAGTACTTTGGGCGGAACGGCGGCTACCACTGCTACGTGCGAATCTTCGTAGCCAATACTCAAAACATTGGCCGCCCGATGGAGCAGCGACAGCAGATCGGTCCGGTTCAACGGAAGAGCCAACTCAACCTTTGCTACACGATCGGCTAACATGTCGGCCATTCGATATAGAAGTTCTTCGATCCCTTCACCGGTCCGGACAGACAGAAAAACAGCGTCAGGAAAATGCAGCCGAAGAGTGTGTATAGTCGCCTGGTCCTCAATCCGATCAATTTTGTTGAGCACTGTGATCATCCGTTTCGAATCAGCGCCGAGCTCGGCCAGGACCTGCATCGTAGTCTCGAAAAAGTCGTAAACATGCGGGTGGCTAGCGTCCAGAACATGAACGAGAAAATCGGCTAAGGTTGCTTCCTCCAGAGTCGCCTTAAACGCCTCGATCAGACGATGCGGCAGGTTCCGAACGAATCCGACCGTATCGGTCAATAGCAACCCTTGCTCCGACGGTAGACCGACTCGGCGAGTCGTTGTATCGAGTGTCGCAAACAGCTTGTTCTCAATTAACATTTCGGCGCCTGTGAGTTTCTTCAGGAGCGACGATTTTCCAACGTTTGTGTACCCGACGATCGCAGCATGCGGCAGGGGAAGACGCTCGCGATGCTTTCTCTGAAGCGTGCGCCGCGAACGAACCAGTTTAAGCTCGGCCTTTAGCCGATCAATCTGTCTCCGAATCAGTCGCCGGTCGGTCTCGAGCTGGGTCTCACCTTCACCTTTTGCGCCAACGCCACCTGCTTGCCTGCTCAGGTGCCGCCACGCGCGGGTCAACCGAGGCAACGAATATTCCATTCGCGCAAGATCCACCTGCAGCCTCGCCTCTTTGGTATGTGCACGTTTTGCGAAGATATCGAGAATCACTTCCTGCCGGTCAATCACCGCTACTTGCGAGAGTTCCTCCCAGTTGCGTTGCTGCGCAGGAGTCAATTCGTTGTCGAAAACAATAACGTCCGCTCCAAGACTGTGAGCTTCGAAAACGATTTCTTCCGCTTTGCCAGCGCCAACCAAAAACCGGGGACTCAAATCCTGAACTCGGACCAATTTTCGTCCTCCGATCGGAATATCCAGAGTGTCGACTAATGAATCCAGCTCTTCCAGAAGGCTCGCCGCCTCCTCTTGTTCTCCGGAAACCCGGTAAACTCTGACCAGGAATGCTTTTTCTGCGAGCTTTGGTCTTTCTTTGATGTCGAACATTAGTTGAAAAATTGAGCTACGGAATCTATGACGCGATCGATTTGTTGGTCTGTCAGTTCAGGATAAATCGGCAAAGCCAGACACTCGGCAGCAGCTCGTTCTGATTCGGGGAGCCTCATCTCGCCAAGGTAGGCAAAACATTTTTGCTGGTGGAGCGCGACGGGATAGTAGATCTCTGTTCCGATCCCCTGTTCCTCCAGATGCTCACGTAACGAATCACGTGCAGGTGTACGGATAACGAACTGATGATAGATATGGCCTTCGCTTCCCAACTGAGCTGCATACGGCTCAAATGGAAGCATAATTTTGCGCGAGAATTTCGCAAATGCATCTTTGTAGCGCTGCGCGATCTCCCAACGCCGTTTCGACCATTGCTCGAGACAAGGGAGCTTTTTCAACAGCACCGCAGCTTGAATGGCATCCATCCGAAAATTGCCACCAATCTCAGAATGATCATAACGAGGATCCATTCCGTGGTTTCGCAGGATTTTCATCTTGCGTCCAAACTCGGCGTCACGCGCCATAGCCATCCCCGCATCGCCGAAAGCGCCAAGATTCTTTGTCGGATAAAAACTGAAAAACCCAAACTCACTCATTCCACCTGCTCGCTCGACTCGATCCTTCGACGGATATTTCGCGCCTAATGCCTGCGCCGCATCTTCGATCACCGGAATTCTTCGGGGGCCGCACACTTCGCGGATGCCATCCATAGCGCAGCAAAGGCCAAAAAGATGCACCGGAATGACGGCTCGGATGATGAGGCCATCTTTGGTTGCCAAGCCATCCGGTGATTCTCTACATTCGCGCTCGAAAAACTTACCCAGCTTTTCTGGGTCTAAATTCATGGTCGCGGGATCGATATCGACAAACCGCGGTTTTGCGCCAAGTCTCGCTACGCCGCCGGCCGTCGAGAAAAAAGTAAACGGCGTTGTCACCACGGCATCGCCGGGGCCAACCCCCATTGCCATCAGAATCAGCAGCTCAGCATCTGTACCGGAAGAGGTGGCAACAGCGGTGTTACAACCACAGAGTTGGGCGATTTGTTGTTCGAATGACTCGACCTTCGGCCCCAGAACAAATGCTTGTGCGTCACAAACCGCGGTAATCTCCGCCAGAATCTCTTCCCGCAACGACTGAAACTGCGTCTTGAGGTCGAAAAATGGTAGTTTGGTCACTCGGCTAGTGTCCGAACTATCCGATGCCCGGCTTTCTGGCGCAAAACATTTTTGAGTAGCATCCGAATAAGTGACGGTATGCGAAGCGTCTATTGTGGTAGTGGGTCCAGCACTATCGCTTCTATCAACTGAACTAATATGAGACAATTCGCACTAATCCTCGCCGGAACCGCCGGCCTAACATTTGCAACATATGCCCAGGAGGTCGAACAGGGGGCGAAAGCGGCTGGCCAGACAGTCAAGCATGGCGTGCAAGCCACTGAGCGGACGGTTGGTAAAGGCATAAGAAAAGCCGGTGAAACAGTCGAAAGCGCCGGCCAACCTGAAACGCACAAGCGCGTACACCATCGTCGAAAAGCCGCTGCGCATCCGTCCCCGAAAGCTTCACCTTCACCTTCTCCAGCAGAAGCCGCGACCCCAAGCCCAACCCCGGCAGAAGCGCCAACCCCGGCAGAAGCGCCGACACCGGCCGCTCCCGCAACGCCTGCCGCAACCCCAACTCCAGCCACCGCTCCCGCTACACCGACTCCAACGCCAGGCACCTAACCTTTCCTTGTTGCTGCCAAATAGAATAGTAGAAAGGGCAGGCTGCGCCAAAGCGCAGCCTGTCTTTTTCCTGGAGGGCCGAGCTTCTTCCAAGGCTGGGTTTGCCTGATGCCGCGCCATCGCTTGAGGCGCACATTCAGTGCGCGGCGGCTCTGGGGGGATTATACCTAGGGCGCCGCTGCGCTTCGCCCCAGGCTGACTTGATTCGCAGCTTTGCCGCGAAGGCGCATGAGCGTCAACCTAAGGCGGTGAAGGTTGATCTAGAAGCTCAACGCACGGCGAATCCGGAGGCTTCGGCCGAAGCTTCTAGCTTCATCCGTCATTGGCGGATTGAGCTTTCCTAGCTCGACCGCCAGGCCCGATTACAGACCGTTCCTAGTCTTCAGACCACAACATCGCCGCGCAGATCATACACCTGCGTCCCGGAAACTCGGACTTTCGCAAACTGTCCGACCGGCACAGTTCGGCTTAGCAGCACGCGGGTATCGACATCCGGAGCATCGCTTTCGCTTCGCGCGAGTAAGGGTTCTTCAACTAAAACATTGATCTCACGACCAATCATCGATTGTGCGATTTCAGCCGCGATTTTTTGCTGGAGGGTCATTGCACGCCGGTAACGCGCATTTTTCACAGCAGATGGGACCTGTCCGTCCATCTTGGCCGCGCGGGAACCTTCTTCCTGAGAATACGTAAAAATGCCCAGCCGTTCGAATCGAGTCCGTTCAATAAACTCAAGCAGCGACTCAAAGTGGTCTTCTGTCTCGCCCGGAAAACCAACGATGAATGTCGTTCGCAACGCTATGCCCGGAATTCCCTCCCGGATCGCGTGGATCAGATCTTCGATGTGCTGGCGAGACGTCTCGCGACGCATCATCTGCAACATATCTTCATCGATATGCTGTAACGGCATATCGACATATTTTGCCACCTTCGAACTGGCAGTAATCGCATCGATCAACTCCTGGCTCCAGTGCGCCGGATGCGTGTAGAGCAACCTCACCCAGAATTCTCCAGGGATAGCTTCAATCCGTTCCAAAAGACGAGTCAGCGTTGGTCCGCGCGCGGAATCTACGGGTTGCCGCGGACCAGCTCTTTCCTCCCAAAGATCCATTCCGTAATAGGTAGTATCCTGGCTGATAAGATTAATTTCCTTGATTCCTTCCTCTACCAGGTTCCGGATTTCGGTTTCAACCGACTCCAGCGGACGACTGCGGTGACGCCCACGCATCTGCGGGATCACGCAAAAACTGCAAGGATGATTGCATCCCTCCGCGATCTTCAAATAGCTGTAATGCTTCGGCGTTAAACGGAAACGCGGGGTCGTGTAATCTGGAATGTATCGCGGCTTCGGAGTCACCAGGTTAAGGGGCGGAGCCGACTCTTTCGCAATCACCTGCTGAATGATCTTTCCTGCATCGGCAACTTGATCCAGACCCATGAACGCGTCGGCCTCAGGTATCTCCGCAGCGAGTTCCTTCGAGAACCGCTGCGACATACAGCCGCTGACTACCAGCTTCTGGCCCGCCTTTTTGCGCAATCCGCGTCGCTGATGAGCTTCAAGAATGGCCTCGATCGATTCCTCCTTGGCGGAATCGATGAACGCGCATGTGTTCACAATTAGGACATCGGCTTCTTCCGCATCGGCTGTTACTTCCATCCCATTCGCAGCGATATCTCCGAGCATGATCTCGGCATCAACCAGGTTCTTGGCGCAGCCAAGACTGATCATGCCAACCTTAACAGGCCCGGTAGCAGGAAGGATGTTGGTGGGTTGAAGCATTATCGGCGAGGACTCAGGACTCAGAACTCAGGACTCAGAACTCAGAACTAAAGAATAACAGCATGTGCTGAGAATTCTGGGTTCTGAGTCCTGAGTTCTGGGTTCTACCTTATCACCAAGTCCTCCGAATTATTAACGACCAGCTGGCCATCTTTCCGCACTTCAATTGCTCCCTTATCGAGCACATTGACCCAGAATCGTTTGCCTTCGACCACAATCGGATGGCTGTCTGGTCCGGTGAACCCTTCAAACACCGGCTGTGTTCCGTCCGTATCCTTAGTCGCTTTCACCCATGTGCGTCTCAGGACCCGGACTTCCAATCTCTTCGCAGGAGGCGCAGCTAAATTCTCTCTCTCAGCCGGCGAAACCGAGGCACCGGGAACGGAGGTTGGTGAAGCAGCCGGCGCAGCGTCCACCGGCAGCGCTCTTTTTACTTCGACATTTGTTTTTTCGGGCGACGCGGCCACCGCAGGTGCCGGACTGGTAGCCGCCGGCGGCGCAGGCACAGGATTGACCGGCAGCGCCTTCCTGACTTCTATCCCGCCCTCCATCCGCTTTTCGCTCGGCGCCACTGCGAATATCGGATTCTCGGAACCGACCTCGGCATTCGGCGAGCGTCCAGCAGACGACTGATCCGCTGGTGCCGCAGTCGGCCTCTGAGCCAATGACCGAGACGCTTCCGGCCGAGCGGCAGTTGGCGTCGCGGCTTCCACGGCTAGTTTATCTTGGGCGTCGATTCCACGGTTACTGCCAGCCCGCGACACTCTATTAGAAAGAAACGACAGCGCGGGAATTCCGACCAGTACCACCAGGATTAATGCCGCCACAACCCAGGCTGGAACCCGGAATTCCTTCGGGCGTAGCCGCAGCTTTATCGGAGAATATTCCGGCGCAGGCGCTGAGGCGAGGTACTGATAATCCTCGAGCGAAATCGTCTTCGAAATGTGAAAATTCTCGAGCTCGTCCCGGATGTCGACCTCGAGAAATCGCGCGTACTTAGCCAGGAAACTTTTAGCGTACGTCAGATTGGGAAAATGACCGTACTCATCCGCTTCAAGATCAATGATTCTTTCGGGCCGAATCTTAGTCGCTTCGGCCACATCATCAATCTCGAGTTTTTTCGCGAGGCGCGCTCTTTGTAATCTTTTTCCAACCGAGTCTACCATCCCAACCGACTCCTTTGTTCCGGAGATTAGTTCGGTTCTGACACTTAATGCCTATTTATACCGTAGGATCTAGGTCCACCAAAATTTCTCGAGGTTTTGCCCCGTCACCGGGAGCCAAAATGCCCCTCTGCTCCAATATGTCAACTATTCTCGCGGCTCGCGTATAACCGAGACGCAACCGGCGCTGGAGCATCGAGGTTGAGGCTCGTTTTTCCTGGCGAATGACCTCCAAACACTTTTCAACCAATTCCTCGTCTTCATCGCTGATTTCCTGGTCTGGAACAGCAGCTGCCTCTAATTGCGTCTGGATCGAAGAATCGAAAATTGGGCCGCCCTGCGCGGAGACAAAATCAACTAGCTCCCTGATTTCGTGATCGGTTACCAGAACACCCTGTGATCGGACCAGTCGCGACGTGCCTGGAGGTCGGTAAAACATGTCTCCTTGTCCCAGAAGCCGTTCGGCGCCGTTTTCGTCCAAAATCACTCGGCTATCTAGCGCAGATGCAACTTGGAACGCGATCCGAGTGGGAATGTTTGCCTTGATCACGCCCGTCACAACATCAGCTCGCGGCGTCTGCGTGGCCACGATCATATGAATACCAGCGGCACGCGCCATCTGTGTTATTCGTGCGATCGCAGTTTCCGCGTCAGCAGGCGCAGTCTGCATCAGGTCGGCAAGCTCATCGACGATGACTACGACGTAGGGCATCCGATCTGGTATGACAAGATCATCGTCGCGCGGCACCTGAATCAATTCCTGTTCCGGCTCACTCTCGGCCTCCAATCCAAGCTCTTTCTTTGACTTCGGCTTAGGCCGGCTATTGAATCCGGTTACATTTCGGACTCCAACTTTAGCAAAGATCTTGTAACGATTTTCCATCTCATTGATGACCCAGCGCAACGCCAGCAAGACCTTCTTAGGATCTGTGACAACGGGCATCACAAGATGCGGGAGTGTGTTGTACATCTGCATTTCAACCACCTTCGGATCGATCATCACGAACCGAAGATCATCCGGACTAAATCGAAAGAGAATACTCGCCACGATAGCGTTCACACAGACGCTCTTGCCGCTGCCGGTGGTGCCGGCGATCAAGCAATGCGGCATTTGCGCCAAGTCGCCCAGGATGATCTTCCCGTAAACATCCTTCCCAAGAACCACGGGAATTTTGTATTTGGTGTTACCCCACTCTTCGGATTCGAGAATCTCGCGCAACGTAACCTTTACCTTTCGCGAGTTGGCAAGCTCAATACCAACAGTGTCTTTGCCCGGTATCGGCGCAAGAATATTAATCCGCTCGGCCCTGGTCGCGCGCGCAAGATCGCGCTCCAGACTGGAAATCTTGTCAACGCGAACACCGCGCGCCGGATAAACTTCATAGCGCGTAATGCTCGGTCCGCGAGTGATGTCGCCGGGGCTGGCTTCGATATTAAATTGCTTCAGCGTATCGATCAGAACATTTTGAATCTGTTTCAGCTCAGCCGGATCAGCCGCTTTGCGTCCCTCCAGATCAATCGCATCCAAAAGCTCCAATGAAGGCAATTGATAGTTCTCGATGCGCTTCTCTGCCATCTGCATAGCCGGCTCCTTCTCGGTCCCTTTGCTACGAGCCTCGGCAAGCGACGGCTTGGCCGGAATCACGCTGGAAGCGTCGATTATTTTCGGTTCCGGCCGCTCCCTGATCTCCGGTTCTTCCGGTAAGGCGCCTTTCTTCTTAAGCTCGCGTTCCTGTTTACGAATCTCCCGTTCGAGTTTCTTCTGATTCGCCTCCAGGCGTCCGCGCTCGTCGGCAACCTCTAATCTGCGCCGTTCGTTATCGGCAATAATTTTCTGGAAGAACTCTTTCGTTCCCAGGACTGATTGTTTGATCAAATAAATCGGACGGATGCCGGTGAGCCAGATCAGGCTGACGACATACACGACTGAAAGGCAGATTATTGATCCGAGTTGTCCCAGCGCATTCTGTAACAGGAACCCGCCAAACCAGTACCCGGTCCATCCTCCCGGTCCCAAAATGTTGAACTCATGTTTCCAGTTGTGCAGGAACCAGGTTTGGAGATGGATTACCGACGCACCGCTGATCAGAAACAGCAACGCCCAGGGCAGCCTTTTCGCGACCCGAAAGTTCGGTAAGAACAATTTGCCGCCTCCGAACCCGAGGAAAATGGTTGCCACTAAGTAAGAGGCAGCCCCGAGCGTCATATAAAGGAATCCGGCAACGATCGCGCCTGTCGGTCCAACAAAGTTTTGGGCCGGGTTATTAGGCGGGCTCATATAGCTGAACCAGACCCAGGAAGGGATGTCTTTCGGCGTATATGATACAAGAGCCAGGAATAAAACGATTCCAATCCCCAGGAACACCAGTCCCATCACTTCATTCCAGGCATTGTGCTTACGGACCCGCGCCATTTAATGTTGGTAGAGAGTGTAATGCGTCGCCCGAACTTCTCACAAGTCTTTTGAATTTGCGAGCACGCGTCGTTATGCTTTAGAAAGCATAACCCCTATTTTTGAGGTGCCGGTTATAACGCCGCCAAGGAAAAGGCTCGAAAACTGACCGAATCCCGCCGATGACTTTATGATGGAATGCCTGACTTTTTTGCCCCTATACATGGAACGTGTCTGGGGCGGCCAGAGAATTGGTTCTCTTTTCCAGCGAACACTTCCGGCAGGTGCCATCGGCGAATCGTGGGAGCTTGTAGATCGTGAGGACGCCCAAAGCGTTGTTGCCGGCGGCCCGCTCAAAGGATGCTCATTAGAGGAACTCTGGGCAAAACATCGCGCACAAGTATTCGGAGAAGGTTATTCGCAGCCTCGTTTTCCGCTCCTGGTCAAGATCCTGGATGCTTCGCAACCGCTTTCGATCCAAGTCCATCCTCCTTCTCATCAAGCTGCGAAACTAGGCGGAGAACCAAAAACAGAGTTCTGGTATTTCGTCGATGTAGAGCCAGGCGCAGGAATTTACATAGGCCTGAAACGGGGCACCTGCCGGGAAGACTTCGCTGTTGCCCTCAAAAAAGGATCGGTCGCCGAACTGGTTCACTGGCATCCGACCCGGCCCGATAGTTTTATCTTACTTCCAAGCGGACGATTGCACGCGATTGATGCGGGAAACGTCATTTTCGAAATCCAACAGAACAGCGATACCACCTACAGAGTCTTTGATTGGAACCGCCTGGGTCTGGATGGGAAACCAAGGAAATTGCATGTGCCCGAATCGCTTCAATCGATCGATTTCGATGATTTCGAGCCCTGTTGCGAAGAACACGCCAACGAACCGCTTGCCCATTGTCAGCATTTCCGAGTCGATCGCTGGCGCCTCGATTCGCCTCGCCCCGCAAACGACGAACGAAAGTTTTCAATCTTCCAGGTCGTACAAGGAACCGTCGAATTCGGTTCAAACCGCTTTCGCCGCGGCGATCTTTTCCTGGTGCCCGCGACAGCGCATAAGGGAGAAGTGATCCCGAAGGGCGAGTCTGCTGTAATCCTCCGCACTCGTCTGTAACCAAGTTTTCGGTTTCCGGTTTTCAGTTTTCGATTTCCGGTTAAAGCGAGTGCTGGCGTTGTTGGCAATGTCGGCGATGCCGGGCGCTGTCGGCGTTGATATCTTGAATCCACGGATCAATCAAGCTAGGCTCGGTTTGTGAAACTTTTCACAAGGATCCCCTTCCCTGAAGCTAGTTTGCCCAAGCTCCAACACGCCATGGAGCTCATCAATCCGCACCTTTATGCCGTCGAGGAGCGGATCCGCGAACAGGCCAGAGCATTTGACCCGGCTATTGAGGGATACATCGCTTATGCGTGCGGCAGCAGCGGCAAACGTCTGCGCCCAGCATTAGCGCTTCTTTCAGGGGCCGCCAGCGGAACCCTCTGTCCCAGTCATGTTGATCTCGCCGTTATTGTCGAACTCATTCATCTGGCAACGCTTGTCCATGACGACATCATGGATAACGCCGAGATCAGAAGAGAGAATCCGACCGTGAATGCAAAATGGGGTAACAACCTCGCGGTACTTCTTGGCGACTGCCTTTTCTCCCACGCGATGAAGCTGGCTACCAGTTTTCCGAATACCGAGATCTGTCGCCGGATCGCACACGCCTCGACCAATGTCTGCTCGGGCGAAATTATTCAGACGCGACGCCGGTACGATCTGAATCTTTCGACTGCCGATTACTTTCAGGTAATCGAAATGAAAACTGCCGCTTTGTTTGCTGTGGCGGCGGAGCTGGGAGCTTTCATCAGTGAGGCGAGCCCTGAGATCATCACAAAAATGAAGAACTACGGTCTGAAGCTCGGGACCGCTTACCAGATCTACGATGATTGCCTCGACATCGCTGGTAACCAGGAAAAAGCCGGCAAAACGCTCGGCACAGATCTGCGTAAAGGGAAACTGACGCTCCCGGTTCTTTATCTGCTTCAAATGGTCGACCGCGACGACCATCATCGGTTCGGCGAAGTCCTGCTCCGGAGTCATGCAAATGAGTTGGACATCGTCCGCGAAGAAGTAATTCGCCGCGGAGCATTGCGGCGCGCCGTAGACACTACAAAACAAATGGTTGCTGAGGCGCAAGCAGAACTCTCCGAAGTCCCGGTCAACAAATACAGCCTCGCAATGAAAGAGGTCGGCGAATTCTTGTCGAATATCGTTGATCAGTTCGCAGCAGCCGCATAGCGCCGGATGTCAGCCCAGGCTTTCGCCCTGGTTTTCGATTCGAATGATGATGTGCCCT
>JBKPBY010000167.1:0-5648 GCA_046727075.1 bacterium
CAAAGATCCTGACTGGCCGCTTCCAACGGCCGCTTCGGCAAATTGGCAAGGCAGTGTCTGGAGCAACGGGGATCCGCTCGCACTTGAGGGGACCACGGTTGCCGTCGATTTCAATCGAATCCCGCGCGGATCACTTATCTATATTCCATCGCTGAACATGTATGCCGAAGCCAATGACACCGGCGCGACCGGGCTGTGGTCTCAACAGGACTACAATCAGAGCGATTACGGCGCGAATGGTGCCGGTCGGATCGACATTTACAACTCGTCCGGACATAGGTCCGCCCTGCAGACCGAGCGCGACTTTAGCAATTGGATTGGAGGAAACGATTACGGATCAATTTGCGTTGTCTATCGAGGACCAGGATGGAAACAGGGAGGTCGCTAACGCTCAAAACCATGAAACCTTTGCTAGGTACGTTTCTTCTGGTGCTGATCACTGCAGAGACTGTGGTCGGGCAAAACCCGCCTTTGGCAGGCGATCCTTACGCTTCCCGCGGTAACCCGCGCAGCCCTGACGGCAAATATGCGTGGGCAATCAAAAACTCACCCTCGATTGAGTACATTTTAGAGCAAAACAGTTCCGGCAGAGTTCTGGCGCAAGTCCCGGCGTATTATCCGCAACCTGATCCGGATAATCTGAAGTATGCGAAAGCCTATGGCGTATTCTGGAACAGCACCGGCACAATCGTCGCGTTAGACGAACTAAACCGCCGCCGCGCTGGGCAACTCTATTTTTTCCAAATCCGGGATGGACAAGCTAGACAGATCAAAATCGGTGCACTGGTCCCAATTCCGCCATCGGTAGCCGAGATCCGCCTGGTGGTCGATCCCGGCTGGCAATCCGAAACAAAAATCCGATTGCGCCAAAGCGTTAAACAAAAAGACGGCACTTTCACAGGCAACTTCTTTCTGGCCGATTTCACCGATCCGGCCCGACCAAAGATCGAAAAAACGAAATGAAATAAGGATTTGGACCAACTCAGCGCGGTGCTGGTTGGCGAAACCAGAGAGCGGTTATGGGCGTTCATGGGCGGTATCGCGAGACGGAACGGTGTAAAGCCGATTTGCATCGGCGGTGTGGAAGATCATGTGTATTTGCTCCTCTCCATGCCGACGACGCTCCTTTGGGATTAATTGTATGCGGAGCGGCCGGGGCGTACCTGCAATGGCCGCCCGCCAGCCCGATTTGCTCCCGGCTCGATTCCCGGCTAGAGGAATAACCGGCAGCTTGGCTGCCCACGTATGCACTCCGAATTTGTCCTTAGACCGATCGAAGAGAAAGATCTGGCCGGCCTGAAGGCACTTGCGCTTTCTATCAAAGATGGCATGACCTCGTTGCCCCCGGAGGAGTCCGCCCTGGAAGATCGGATCAATCATTCGCTGCGCTCATTCGATTACCGCATCAAATCGGCAGGAGCCGACCACTACCTTTTTGTACTTGAATCTGCGCCGAACGCAGAGGTCGTCGGAACGGCAGGAATCATTGCTCGTGTTGGAGGGTTTGACCCGTTTTATACCTACGAGCTCAAAAAAGAGCGCCTTGTGCATCCCACTCTTGGAATCGACAAACAAATGGATGTCCTCCATCTCAAGCTCGATCACAAAGGACCCTCCGAGCTATGCAGCCTTTCGTTACGTCCTGAATATCGGCGTGCCGGGTTGGGTCAGCTGTCATCGCTTAGCCGGTTCCTGTTCATTGCGTCGTTCCCACAAAGGTTCGATGAGCGAGTAATTGCTGAGCTACGCGGCTTTACCAATGACGCAGGTTTATCGCCTTTCTGGGAAGCAGTCGGGCGCCATTTTTTTAATCAGACTTTTGCCTCCGCCGACTTTCTGAGCGGTATCGGTCAAAAAGATTTCATTCGCGACCTCATGCCGAAGTATCCGATTTTTGTCGCGATGCTCCCGCCTGAGGCGCAGTCGGTAATTGGAAAAGTACATACCGACGCGGCTCCAGCATTGAAGATCCTTCTAGCGCAAGGATTCAAGCAATCGGATGAGGTCGATATATTCGATGCCGGCCCATTGGTAACAGCCAATCGAAACGAAATTCGGACGATCAAGAACGCGCGATTTGGCAACGTCACTGAGATTCGTTCGATCGACAATGCGGATGCTCATATCGTTGCACACGTCTCGTTGAACTTTCGAGCCTGTCTTGGATCGGTTAAAGAGTTGGGAGAGGATTCGGTTGCCATCACTCCGGAGACTGCTCGTCAACTAAAGGTACAAATCGGCGACCAACTGATTTACCTGCCCCTGCGCTCCAAATAGAGGCATGTATTACGAAGTTAATTTCGATGGATTGGTTGGTCCTACGCACAACTATGCAGGGCTTTCGCCGGGTAATCGCGCCTCGATAGAAAATCGGGCCGCGGTATCTAGCCCACGGACAGCTGCCCTGGAGGGGCTTGAAAAAATGCTCTTCCTGGCAAAGCTAGGGGTGCGGCAAGCATTCCTGCCGCCATTAGCTCGCCCGAAGATTAGCGCCCTCCGTGATTTGGGCTTTGCCGGAACTGACAAATCAGTTGTACAACAAGCTGCCGATCAAGCTCCCGAGCTGTTGGCCGCCTGTTTTTCCGCCTCGAGCATGTGGACTGCCAACGCCGCTACCATGGCGCCCAGCTGTGATACCGGCGACAGTAAAGTTCATTTTACTCCAGCAAATCTTATCACAAACTTTCACCGCTCAATCGAGGCTAAAGATACAGCGGCTCTCTTGAAAACGATCTTCGCTGACCGAGATCGATTCACGCACCATTCACCACTTCCGGCCGCTCTTACGTTTAGTGACGAAGGTGCCGCAAATCAAATACGGTTCGCTCCTTCGTACGGAACCGCGGGGATCCACTTGTTTGTATATGGAAGGGATAGAGAGGAAGCGTCGTCGCGATATCCGCGGCGACAAACGTTAGCCGCGTGTGAGGCGATCGGCCGCAACCATTGGCTCCCCAAAGAACGCGTTATTTTTGCAAGACAACACCCTACAGCGATTGACGTGGGCGTTTTCCACAATGATGTAATTTCGACCGGCAATTTGAATCTCTTCTTCTACCACGCGTCTGCGTTTGCCGACTGCGACCAGATAGTCGCCGAGTTGGAGAAAAGCTATCGCGCTCGATGTGGCGATGATTTGATCCACTACGAGATCGACGGATTTACGCTGGAGGAAGCAGTCGCCTCTTATTTCTTTAATTCTCAGATAGTCACGGATCCCGACGGTGAGATGGTTTTGATCGCGCCGGAAGAATCCCGACAGTCATCCAAGGTTTATGAAACCATTCAAGCGCTTATTGCGGATAAGAATTGCCCGCTGGTGAGGGCAGAGTTTCTCAACCTGCGCGAAAGCATGCGCAACGGCGGTGGCCCAGCGTGTTTGCGCAATCGGATCGTTCTGAGCGATGACGAGATCGAGTCACTTCCTCAAACGGTTTTCATTTCGGATTCGATTTACGAACAACTGAAACAGTGGATCGAACAGCACTATCGGGAGAGCCTCACCCCGCCTGACTTACTCGACCCGAACCTGATCAACGAAGTGCGGACGGCCTTGGATCGGCTGACACAAATCCTAAAGCTGGGATCTATCTATGATTTTCAAAAAGGATGAGAACTCCGGATATTCCCCGTGGTCGGTAGGGTTGCCAATTATCGCGACCTCCCGCGGCTGCCACGTTAACGTGGTCGCGCTAAAGCGCGACCCTACCGACGGTGGCGCTTCGTAGATATCGCCAAACGCTCTTGCACTGATGCTCATATGAACGCCCTCGATTGGCTCGAGAGTCAGGCTGACTCTTTCCTCAACGCAGTTATCGAATGGGCATCGATCAACTCAGGGAGCTGGAATGCACAAGGGTTGAATCAGGTGGCAGACCGGATCTCAGAACTTTTCCAGACTCTGGATCCAGACAAAATTGAGAGACAAACAATTGGCTTGGACTCCGGTCAGACCCGCCCTTTGCTGGTGTTCAAAAAACGATCACACCTGCCGAACCAGGTTTTCTTGTTTGGCCATTTCGATACCGTTTACGAGCCGGAACATCCATTTCAGAAGGTCGAAGTGCTGGAAGGGAATCGTCTGCACGGACCTGGCGTATGCGACATGAAAGGAGGATTGGCGATTCTGTTTCATGCCCTGCAAGCGTTCGAACGGTTCGTCGAGGAGAAACGGTTCGGTTGGACAATCGTTCTGAATTCAGATGAGGAAATCGGATCGCCGGTCTCCAGCAAGGAACTCGTCCGAATAGCAAAAGGACATGTTTGTGGTTTCGGGTTTGAGCCCGCCTTAGCGAACGGTGGGATTGCAACTGAGCGGAAAGGTTCTGGAGTGTTCACGTTGCGATTTCATGGCAAAGCAGCGCACAGCGGCAGGAATCCGCGGGATGGTCGAAACGCACTGATACCGCTAGCTAGGTTCGTACTATTCTGTGAGGAGTTGAACCGGCAGCAGGAAGCGATTTATTTGAATCCGGCTGTCGTGCAGAGCGGAACTAGCTACAACGTAGTACCCGATTTGGCCACGTGTGTTATCAATGTGCGGACTACAATCCCCGACGACGAGCAACGAACGCTAAAGCACCTGCAGGACTTCGTTGCGGACATTCACTTCCAGACTGAATTTCACGTCGACTTCGATGGAACATTCACAGCACCTCCAAAACCGTGCACACCGGCTATTCAGCAGCTCATTACCGTTGCGCAAGAGGCAGCTAAAGAGATCGGCATTTGCCTTCCGGCGGGGCCAACCGGGGGAACTTGTGACGGTAATCGTCTGGCCGTTGCAGGTCTGCCAAATGTCGACAATCTAGGGGCGCGTGGAGCATCGATTCACAGCCCCGATGAGTTTATATACATCGACGGCTTGGTTGAGCGGGCAAAAATCTTCTGCCGAATTTTGGAAAAGCTAAATCAGCGATTCGACGAGTGATCCTTGTGAACTATGAGCTCGGCCGAACAAGCGACTTTGTAGGTCGAAACTTCACTGCGTGCAAGCGTCACTATTGCCGTCCGATCTGCGACTGGAAGCACCTTGAACTTCGCAGCAACTAAGCGGGAAGTGAGCACTTCCAGATCGTTCGGATCATCTCTTCCAGTTAAAATGGCGACGGGTTCCCCATTCATCTGCCTTTAGGAAATTACTCGCAAAATCCGACGTAGCTAGACCGAAACTCACCGCACTCGGACACTGAAAGGCAAAAATCTCTGCAACGAGGCTCAGGCGCCCACGGCCGAAATGGCCGAGACTCCGCCGTCGATCAAGAAGTCTGCCCCGACGACGTACGCAGAATCGTCCGACGCGAGGTAAACTGCCAGCTTAGCGATTTCCGACGGGTCGGCGATCCGCTTGCTTGGGTTGTTGGTTCCGAGGACTTCCTTAACCGCGTTGCCCTGCTCTTCGCCGGCGAAGCGACCGAACATCGCCGTATCCGTCGGGCCTGGGCTTAAGGTATTCACGCGAATCCCGCGGCCCACGAGTTCGGCGCTGAGGATTCGAGCGAGATGGACGACCGCGGCCTTGCAGCTCGAGACGGCCGAGGTGGTCGGCCACCCTTTGCGCGCGCCAACGGACGAAGTGATGATTACAGACGAGCCTTGCCTGAGTAACGGCAAGGCCTTTTGAATCGTGAAATAAACCCCTTTGAAAT
>JBKPBY010000168.1:0-6605 GCA_046727075.1 bacterium
CAACTAAAGTCCGATAAACCACGTCCGAGCTCGAGGAGCCCCGAAATGGCCTGGACAGCGATTCCGTGGGATAGAGTGTCACGCACATATTTCGCGAGCTTATATTGGCGCACTTGTATGGCCAAGAATATCGTGGCAGCGTGCAGGCTATTCATGCTGCATTGCTTATGAATCAAATGGTGATCGTTAGCGCCGGAGGAGCATTCGGCGCATACGGCGCGAGTGCAACAACCGGGCCTGATTCGCCTGGAATCGATGAGAAGGAATTAGAGGGAGCCCGTGCTCTCGGCAAACGAGTCGCGGAATTTGCGGCGATCATCCAACGCGGTTCAAGGACCTGATTTAAATTAGGCGCCTGCGGGGTGGAGACCACCTCATCAGGTGGCCTCGCCCGCGAACAGATGCAGTCGTTAGCAGGCTATGGGCACGAGTTTTGCTTATGGCACCAAGCGGACATCGGACGGACGTTGCTTTAACGTCCGCCGATGACCCGAAGCGGACCTTGGGCAACTCGTTCGCCGGTATGCCAATTGAGTTCGACCACGTGAGGGTCTCAAATGGCGAGTGCGGCCTTTGTGAGACTCGGTTTGACGTGGTCCTAAGTCCCAACCAGCGATCAGGGTTCGGGTCGGTGCTGTGGTGGTCGTGCCTGGCGATGCTTGCGATTGGCGCCAATGGGACGGCGATCATGGGCCGCCTTGCCGACTATGCAGACCGAGCTTTCGCTCAGCCCAGCCGGCGTGCAATGGGTGTCAATGCGTATCTGATCGCCTCGGCGGCCTGCATCGTGCTCGGCGGCGAGGCGGCGGACCGGTTTGGGGCGCAGCCCGCATCGTTGGTCGGATTGGGGCTGTTCGGCGTCGCGTCCTGCATCATTGCCATGGCCGATACACAATCTGCGCTGCTGGCCGGACGGACCTTGCAGGGCTTCGCAGCAGCGTTTGAGGTGCCCTGCACGCTGGCAGCCGTCGACACCAGCGCGGCGCCGGAGCGCAGGGCGGCAGCCATCGGCGCTTTTGCGCGCCGACGAAGTAATTGGGCGATGCGCTGACCAATTTCTGCTCTTGGCGCACCTAGCGGACGCGGTTCCCCGAACGCATTCTCGTCCGTTTTCGACAGAAGGCGGACGCGCTGATCGCGTCGGCCGACTTCGGCTACTGACCGAATGCGGACATTGGGCTCGTGCTGCGCACCCTCCGGTGCAAACTTCGAGCCCGCGAATAACCTTCGGTATTGATGGAATAAAAAGTCGAGCTAAATGTTGACGATTTTGCGAGGCCCACAATGAGGTTAACCGGGTAAGTATCGCTCAATCTTCAAGGAGCAAACGAGATGAAAAATGGAAAGCGTCTTGCGGTCATTATGTCAGCGGCCACAGTATCTTTGGGCTCAAGCGCGAGCGCCCAATCCCAGCAGGCTGACATGACCTTCTTTGTGACTAGCGCCGGTCCGGGCAAGGGTGCTGACCTCGGGGGACTGGCCGGTGCAGATGCGCAATGTCAGTCACTGGCGCAAGCGGTAGGCGCTGGTAATAAGACGTGGCGGGCCTATTTGAGCACGAATGCGCGTGGCGGCGCGAACCCGGTTCACGCGCGTGACCGCATCGGCAATGGACCCTGGAAGAACGCCAAGGGCGTAGTAATCGCCACCAACGTCGCCGACCTTCACAGCGACAACAAGATCGGAAAGGAGACAGCATTTAATGAGAAGGGTGAGGCCGTTAAAGTCACCGGTGACACACCCCTTATGCACGACATCCTGACCGGTTCAGACAAGGACGGTCATGCTTTTCCTGCCAACATGGACCTCACCTGTGGAAACTGGACCAGCAGTGGCCCTGGTGTCGCCATGCTTGGACACGTTGATCGCACGGGAAGTCCTCCAGTGGCTGGCTCCCAGAATGTGGAGGCCTATATGGCGTTCGCTCGTTCCTGGAATGCCGCCCACACGTCTCGCGGTTGCTCCCAGCAAGACCTAATCGCCACTGGCGGCAACGGTCTCTTCTACTGCTTTGCCACCCAGTAGCTCGACGTACAAGGCTTACCCAATCGCCATTATCTCCCGCTCCCGTCTGTTTGGGCGCGGGCACGCCTGACTTGACGCCTTGGCGAATCCGGATGTCTGCAATTGGCCCATCTCGGAAGAACTGATCCGAGCTGCGAAGGTCCGGAAAGTGGCCAGAACCGGACTAGCTCAGGAGCGAAAGCGGACTTCGGAGCTTAGATGGCAACATTAGCAGCCACATCGCGGCGTACGGCAGGCCGAAGCGCGCCGAATTGCTCCAGAGTTGGTTTGATGGCCCTTCGCTTTGGCGACTTTAGCTGAAATCTCATTTCCATTAGGAAAGCACGACAGAGGGGTAGAGAACTGTTCCTAGGGCTTGGCTAGATGGCCTTCTTAGCCGAAACCAGCAATTGCGGGAGCCCACGCTATTTCAGGTCTCTGCAAAGTTTATCTGGTGGTTCCCGTCTGTGGTGTCTGCGTCTGCGGACGGAGCTTGTTCAATGGCAGATAGGGCAACACGCCGCTTCCGCCGGTATTCTTCGAGGAGTCCACGATGATCTTGTCGGTGCCGCCGAACAGCCGCTCCATCGTCTCCAGATACATGCGCTGGCGCGTCACCTCGGGCGCGTTCCGGTACTGGTCGTAGATCTTGAGGAACCGCGCCGCCTGCCCGGTCGCTTCCGCGACCGTCTGCTCGCGATAGGCTTCGGCGGCCTGGGTGATCTGCGCCACGCGCCCGCGTGCCTCGGGCACTACGCGGTTGGCGTAGGTCTGCGCCTCGTTCTGGGCGCGCTCGGCGTCGATGCGAGCCGCCTGCACGTCGCGGAAGGCGTCGATCACCTGCGCGGGGGGATCGACCTTCTGCAGCTGCACCTGAGTGATCTGGACGCCGGCCCCGTAGTGGTCGAGGGTGCGCTGCATCAGGTCCTGAACCCCGCCCTCGATCGTCTGCCGGGCGCCGGTCAGGATCGGCTGGATCTGTGAACGGCCGATCACCTCGCGCATGGCGCTCTCGGCCACCGCCTTCACCGTGCCTTCCGGATGCTGGATGTTGAACAGATAGTCGCTCACACCGGCCGGCTTGATCAGCCAGAACACCGAGAATTCGACGTCCACGATGTTCTCATCCCCCGTGAGCATTAGGCTCTCTTCAGGAGTCTCCCGCATGGTGGTGCCGCGGTGGATATCCTCGACGAGCCGCATGCCGACGTCGATCTTATTCACACGCAGAGCCTTGGGGGTCAGCGCCGACTCGATCGGATACGGCAGGTGATAATTGAGGCCCGGGTTCACCTCGCGGACTTGTTTGCCGAACCGCAGCACGACGCCGAGCTCGTCGGGCTCGACGCGGAAGAAGCCAGAAAGTCCCCAGAGCGCCAACACGGCAAGCGCGATCAGCGCAAAGCCCCGACTCCCGCCCGGCAGCACAGTCCTGAGTCTGTCCTGGATCCGGCGCAGCAGCTCCTCGAGGTCCGGCGGAGTGGGGCCGGAGGACTGCGGTCCGGAACCCCAAGGCCCCCTTCCGGAACCCCAGGAACCTCCGCCCTGATTGTTCCACGGCATGAATGGCTCCAAATCGCCGGCCCAGCCGGCAGCAACGCGTCTCCCTTCGCCCGGCTGTGGGGACGCGTGCGGTGGTTCACAATGTGGCTAATCTGTGCCCAAAGGACGCTCCCCGCCTAGGGAGGGCAGGCTAGATTCAGCGCGGCTTTCGGTCGCGTGTTCGGCGTTGGCGTCTGCGATAGCGGACGAACTGAAGCAAGCGAAAAACGCAATGCGTTCTCAAGGCAGAGGGTTAACGGGTGCTTTCAGGCGCTGAGACCATGCTGTTGGACTGAGAACACGGCGAAGGAGGACTTAGTGCGCTTGCACAAAAGCTGGTACAAAATCAGGCGGTCCTTGGCTGTCGCAGCCGCATCTTTCCTTTGCATCGCCCCGCTGCAAGTGCGAGTGGTCGCCGAAGATGATATGTTACAGCTGGCTGTCAACTATATCTTCACGGGTAGAATAGACCCTCCGGACCGTCCTGAAATTGTCGATCGAAAATCTTGCGTGGTTGTGGTGTTCGAACCTAAGTTCAAGGCATACGTCAGATATTATCTAGACCGATTTAAACTGGACAGTGCACGCATTAGCAAAACATACTCCGGCCAGCAAATCTTTTATGTTTTGGAAATCCGCGGCGATGATATAATTGTCGAGCACCTAAATGCCGACAAAACGACAGTGGCTCGAGCATTCAACTCTGCACAAATCTCTTTACCTGGTGACATTGATCAATCAGAAAAAGCGCTTCAGTTGATTTCCGACCATTGTAAGGCTGTCAAAGCTAAGTCCCCATTCTAGAGAGAGGCTGAAGAATACAACAGCGTAGCGGCGCGGAGCACCTCGACCGCTGCGGTGTGGTTGCCGCCCACCTGAGCGGCATGAGCTGGTTGACGCAACACCAAAGATCGAAATTGCCGCCGATGACCAGTGTTGGAGGCGGACTAGTGGGAAAGTCCGAATTTCGAATTTTCGGGAGTTCCGATACAGAGTCCTACGCAGGCGAAGGCTAGTCTAGATGCCGTAATGGGCCTCGCTCCGAGCAAGGGGTGAAGCAGGCTGTCCGTCGCGGGGAGGTCTACTACGTTTTGGAAGTGGGATCCCGTCTCCACCGTCAAGGGGGCCGAACTTGGCGACGCGTGCTGGCAACTTCGCGTGAAAGTGTCCGGGGAGTGGTTGGCTGGTGGCCGAGATTGGTCCGTAACAAGGTGACACGCTAAGAGCGTCGAACCTTATTCTCCGATACGGCTATTCCGAGCCGGCGCGGCTCACTCCAAAGACTTTGTTAACCATCCTTAACTACCCTTCGACCCGTACGCCTGCCGTCTAAGTCCAACGGGATCGCGAAGAGGACCGCATGCGCGTATTGCTGATCGAGGACGACAGCGCCACCGCGCAGTCCATCGAGGTCATGCTCAGGTCTGAGGGGTTCAACGTCTATACGACGGACCTCGGCGAAGAGGGCGTCGACCTTGGCAAGCTCTACGACTACGACATTATCATGCTGGACCTCAACCTGCCCGACGTGTCGGGCTACGAGGTCCTGCGCACGTTGCGCGTATCCAAAGTCAAGACCCCGATCCTCATTCTGTCGGGGCTTGCCGGGATCGAGGACAAGATCAAGGGCCTAGGCTTCGGCGCGGACGACTACATGACCAAGCCGTTCCACAAGAACGAGCTGGTCGCGCGGATTCATGCGATCGTCCGCCGCTCCAAAGGCCATGCCCAATCCGTGATCCAGACAGGCGATCTTGTCATCAATATCGGTACCAAGAGCGTGGCAGTCCAGGGACAACGCGTGTATCTGACCAGCAAGGAACACCAAATGCTGGAACTGCTGGGCCTGCGTCAAGGTAAGACGGTGAGTAAGGAACAGTTCCTCAATCACTTGTACGGGGGGATAGAGGAACCTGAGCAGAAGATCATCGACGTGTTCATGTGTAAGCTTCGTAAGAAGCTCAGCAGGGCATCGGGCGGCAAGGACTACATCGAAACCGTATGGGGCCGCGGTTACGTCCTACGTGAGCCAAGCGATAGTGAAGCCCCAATTGCTGCGGGCTTGTAGGTCGATTTCTCAGTCAGAAGCCGTTATCATTCTGGCATTCTCCTCCCTGGCGCTGCAGGGCCTTCGGCTGGATCGCCTCGAAGCTGGGGGGCCCCTCGCCCACGTTGGTAGGTTTCCACACTTGGCTCCCACAACACGACGGTAACAACTTGCCTGCGGAACCAGAGACACGGCGTGGAGTTGCGCTCACGAAGGCGGGGACTGCTGCGGAAGGCGTCCCGATGTCAAACGCTACAGAAATACCGCGAGAGCTCCTGGGATTGGATGCGGAGCGACAGGGCATAGCCCCTGACCTATCACCGCCCGAATTTTGCAGGCAAAAAGCGGAGGAATGTCTAAACCTGTCCTACAAAATCACAGACCCAAAGGGACAAGTGGCGGTTCTCAAGTTTGCGAACTTGTGGATGCGCTTGGCAGAGAATTGTCACTTCTCGCGACGCACGATAAAGCCTCGACCTCTACATGGCGCATAGTCATCGAACTAGGGCACTCTACAACAGCCCGAACGGCGATAAATGGCTGCTCGCTCGGGAACCTGAATCAGGGCGCGTTTTTGTCAGACACGTTCCCAATGTCCGCTCCGGCGGAAAAACGACCGACATTGAAATTGGCGCATTTCTTTGTGAGCGCAGCTATGGACCTCAGCACATCGAGTTGTTGCGTCTTATCGGAACACTGGTCGAGGCGAGTTCCAACCCCGGAAGCTAAGAACCCGAGATTAGCTAGGATCATTCCTTTTCGGCGGCACTGTAAAACCACAACAAACTCGCACGAATGAGAATCGTTGGCGGCGACGCGATGCCCAGCCCCCGGCGGTCTTCAAGCTGACCGCATGGGTGCGTCTTCCGAAACCGGGGCGCCTTGCATGCTGCCGTGGCCGCCTGGGTACCGGCGAGCGAGCAAGTAACGGCCAGGGACAATTGCCTCCTCGACCCCACCCGAATTCGTCCTTTGTCCATGTCCTCAGAAGGGAGGTCTCACACATGCCTGA
>JBKPBY010000169.1:0-8461 GCA_046727075.1 bacterium
GACGGCTCACCAAATACGGCGCACACAACCAATCTTGTTCATTTTATTTATGTGGCAGCGGATGCTGATCAGTACACGCTCCGGGACGGTATTCTAGCCGATGTAGCGCCGACTTTGCTCGAAATGCTAGGCCTCCCTCAATCATCTGAAATGACCGGGAAAAGTCTCTTGCAGAAGAGGTGAAGCGCCGAGATCGCCGGGATCCTCCTCCGCTAAAGCTGCGGAGGACAAGTCGCCGGGACCGCCGAGAACTGAATCGATGCGGACGCAGTAGGGGACCAAAACGGATGGCAGCTGACGCCTCCAAAAAAATCTCAATGATCGGCGAGCGAAAACATCAAACGGCTGCGTCTATCGTAGATGCGTTTCGCAAAGGAGAAACGGATCCGGTTCTGCTGTTGGAATCATCTCTTCGGCGTGCGGCTTCGTTGGAGAGCGTATTTGTTGCTTTTACAGAGAAACGCGCATGGGCCGAAGCAGAGGCATCCGCGAAACGTTGGCGAGCTGGCCAGCCGCTGAGTGCTTTGGACGGTGTTCCGATCGCGTGGAAGGATTTGTTCGACATTGAAGGAACAATAACCACCGCTGGATCCGCGATCTTTCAGCGGAAACGTCCTCGCGCTTCGGCTGACGCCGAGGTCGTGTCGCGCGCGGCAAGAGCTGGAATGGTCTGCATTGGTAAGACTAATCTGCCGGAGCTCGCGTATTCGGGTCTCGGCCTGAACCCGCACTTTGGTACACCTCATAATCCATTCAGCGGAAAAGCCGCCCGCATTCCTGGAGGCTCTTCGTCCGGATCCGCTGTAGCAATTGCTTCCGGGGTAGTACCGATTTCCATCGGAACGGATACAGCGGGGTCGATCAGAGTTCCGGCCGCATTCAACGGTCTGGTCGGGTACCGAAGCTCTACGGACCGTTATTCAAAAGCGGGCGTATTTCCGCTGGCGCCCATGATCGATTCGCTGGGACCGCTGGCGCACACTGTTAACGATTGTGTCGCTATCGACGCGATCATGAGAGGCAGAGACCTCGTTCAACCCATCGAGGAAGTGGTGCTCGTAATCGATGACGCGATTCTAGAGGACGACCGCATTGAAGAGGATGTCCGGAACAATCTGGAAAAGACGGTAGCGCAACTCCAGGACGCAGGTGCTCGAGTAACTCGCAGCAGGCTCAAATCGTTATCTGCTGGGTTCGACGTGATTGCCCGCTTAGGCTGGGTCGGCGCCGCGGAAGCGTTCACATTGCACGTCGAGCTCCTGGCCAGTGAAGATGCAGCAGGGATCGATCCGTCTGTCAGAGGCCGATTGGAGACCGCGCGAGAAATGCCTCTTACCGCTCTGGTAAAACTACTTTGGGCGCGAAAAGAACTGATGGCACAGATCGGACAAGAGCTTGGCGATCGGATATTGATTCTTCCAACCGTGGGGCAAGTGGCACCCGAGCTGGCACCATTGGAGCGAGCAGCTCGAGAGCAGATCAATCATTTTCTCTCCGTCAACTTTTCGGTGCTGCGCTTGACGATGGTCGGTAGTTTTCTGGACATGCCGGGAATTACGATCCCGACTGGATTCAATTCAGAAGGATTGCCAACGAGTATGCTTCTCGCCGGGTTAAGCGGTGAAGACGACCCCCTGCTGGCTGTCGCGCAACGAGTTGAGCGTCTTCTCGGTTTCTGAATTATCAATACTCTGAGCGGAGGCTAGCGCGTGTTTTCCGCGGTTGCGCGGTTGGTGTCGATCGGCCTGATCTCGAAGAACAGACCATATTTCAAAGTCGGGCTCCCCTCAGCGATCTGCGCCGCTTCATCGAGACTGTTGGCAAGGATGGTCCAGTAGCCACCGATTACTTCTTTAGTTTCGCCAAATGGACCATCGAGCACCTTGTTTTGCCGGCCGATGGTTTTTCCTTCATACGTCAAGCGTTGCCCGGGCTTGATTTTTCCCTCCTTAACCAACCCATCGTACCAAGCGTAAAATTGAGTGATAGCGTTCTGTATATCATCTCGGGAGAAGGAGCCGTCCCACTGTCCACGAGAAAGTATCAGATATTCGGATCGAGGAAGTTGTTCGCTCATAAGAGGTATAGCCTGCAGGTTAGTCCAGAAGCCACAGTTTCGGTAGCAAAACCGCGATGACAACCCAAAGGAGCCTTTCAGCGCAGCCCTCTTTCCTGGGCGGCTACCGCGCATCGATTTGAAATAGAAGTTCTAACCCCAACAAATAGCTAGTCAAACCAGGGTTTTTCGAGCTGAGGTTAGGTGCCAGACTGATCGGCAACTGGGGTCGTCAGTGGTAACACAACGTGTCCAGTCCAGCCCGTGACTAATTTGCAGGAAACGCGATGGATTTGACTAACCGGAAAGAAGTTAGTAGGAACGATAGTTGGAGTTGACCCGAAAGGATCTGTTCGTGAACCAGGTAAAAGCAATCCCGATCTCTAGTTACCGTTTCATCGCCACATTCTTTATGTCCCGATCGGCTGCCTCCCCAACCCCCTTTGTTCCGCACCACATCATCTTATGATCCTAATGCATTCTTGTTTTCGTCTTTTGCCGTCCTCCTGTCGAAGCGAACTCCTCAAAGTCTTCAGAGCCCACCGTTGGGTCATCCTGATCGGAGGGCTGACGCTCGGTTTAGTTACCCTAGTGGACGGACGCACCGCAAAGATTGTAAGCCAGGAGAACCTGGCGCACCTCCCCCTAGGCCGGCCAGCGATTGTCTATGTTCAAGATTTCAAGGTGGAAAAGCAATCCAGCAGCGAACAGCAATCCCCTGGCGGCGGCCGCGTTCGAGGGATTATTGGTCGTGTCAAGAGCGCAACCGGAATGCAGAGCAGTGACGTCGTAGACCTGATGTCTTCGTCTCTGGTATCAGATCTTAACCGGGGCGGTGTAAAAGCGGAGCGATTGCCTGCCGGTCAAACTTTACCCAAAACCGGCTGGTTAGTTCGCGGTGTTTTCACCGAAGTGGACCAGGATAGCCGGGCGCTACGGGCGGAAGTGGGATTTGGCGCAGGCGCTACTGACCTCGCGGTTTTGGTCAACGTCGCGGACCTCCAAAAAGGAACAGCCAAACCGTTCTATAGATTGCAAACGCAGGCGGGCAGCAAAAAAATGTCGGGAGGTGCGTCGATGGCAATTGTGACGAAAAACCCCTATGTGGCTGCGGCGAAGTTTGTTATGTCTCGGCGGGATCTGCCAAAAAACATTCAGCAGACCGCACAAACTATTGCTGACCAAATTATTAGCCGTGCGGCCGGTCGAGGCTGAAAAGCGTAGTCGTCTAGAGAAGTAAACGCCCGGATTCCGCGTCCGCGGAGGCGCGTCGACTCAAGTTTGTCCGTCCGGCGCAGATGGTGGTATTGAGCCAGCGTCTTCGAGTAAGATCTAGTGTTGGTGCGTATGCGCGTCGGTGGGATACTAGCCTAACCGTGGCTTTGCATGAGTTTGGCTCGCCGCTCTGCTTGAAGCGCGTCAAGTTTCTTCACTTGCTCGGGGTTCAAAACCTTGGCGGCGTTATTCCGAAACTCAGTTTGCAGCTGCTCGACTGCCTTGAGCTTTTTCAGCTTGCCCATTGACTTGTTCGCCTTGAGTGCCTCCGCCTTCTTATCCCTTTCGGCAACCATGGGAGCTAACTGTTTCTGTTGCTGCTCGGTCAGTTGCAGCTTTTTGGTAAGTTCAGCCATTTGCAGCTTCGGGAGGGCCTGCTGGGCCAACGTCAACACCGAGGTGCTCAAGAGTACGATAACGACAAACAAGCAACGCCGGAGGAAAGTATTAGGCTTCATTCGTGAATTCCTTGGTCTGTTTGGTTGAAATGAGATGATCTCGATCCATGAAGGACGAACTAGCTGTGACGTCCTAAATTCGACCGATGACCTGGCCTGCCCACAACAAAAATGGAGCGGAGAAGGAAAATCAGTCGAAGCAGCCTCTCGCTTTTACTTACAACTTGAGACCAGAACAAGCATCAATTCAATGAATGCCAATGAACGCCAGCCGAGTTCAGTGGCGTTCGTTGATGTTCGTTGGCGTTCGTTGGCGTTCGCCGCTCAGTTTTTCGACCAAACAAAAGCTCACTGGAACCAGAAACACCGCCAGGACGCTTGCCGCCAACATACCTCCGATCACTGTTGTGCCCATCACTTGCCGGGCAATTGAGCCCGATCCCGATGCCATCCAAAGGGGCACACATCCAAGGATGAACGCAAAGGATGTCATCAAAATCGGCCGCAGCCTCAATCGAGCTCCGGTGAGAGCCGCCTCCACTAGTGGGGTTCCTCGCTCGAATTCGGCTTTGGCAAATTCGACGATTAGAATTGCGTTTTTGGCGACCAACCCGATGACCATCACCAGCCCGATTTGAGCATAGACGTTGTTCTCAATTTGAACGAGCGACGGCGAAAGAACGGCTCCGCTGATAATCCTTCGCAGATAAAGGAGGGCAAACGCGCCAAAGACCGCGATCGGCGTGCTTAGCAACACGCTAAACGGAAGCGACCAACTTTCGTAAAGCGCGGCCAGGATCAGAAAAACAAACAACAGCGAGAAACCAAAGATGAGTGAGGGTGGCACCTCTTTTTGGGCCAACTTCTCCTGGAACGACATTCCGAGATAGTCGTAGCCCATTTCTGAGGGCATCGTCGCCGCAAAGACCTCTTCCAGGGCGTTCATCGCTTGAGCAGACGTAAAGCCGGATGCGGGCGTTGCGTTGATCTGGGCGCAACTGTAAAGATTATAGCGCATTGTGAATTCCGGTCCGGTTCGGCGGTCAAGCCGGGTGAGGCCGCTCAATGGAACCATTTGCTGGCTACTGTTCCGGACGTAGAACTGTCCCAGGTTCTCGAGATTTGTTCGGTACTCGCCCTCCGCCTGAACATAGACCTGCCATTCTCGACCGAACCGGTTGAAGTAGTTAATAAAGGATCCACCCATAAACGTTTGAATCGTCTGATAGATGTCACTGATGGCGACGTCCTGTTTCAGAGCGCGCTCGAGGTCAACGTCAATGTAGACCTGCGGCACGTTCGGCTGGAACGTTGTATTCAACTGCGCCAGCTCAGGACGTTTGCGGGCGGCGTTCAAAAATGCAGAGACGTTATTCGATAGAACGTCGGGATCACCACCGGAGCGATCTTCCAAAACAAAGGTAACGTCGCCCGACGTACCCGTTCCGGGAATCGCCGGTGGGGAAAAGGCAAACGCGATGCCCTGTGGCATTTGAACAAGGAGGCGGTTTAGGCGTGCTTTGATTTCCGGATAGAGTTCGCTCGTTTGCTTGCGATCTGCCCAAGGTTTGAGGGTGACAAAAAAAAATCCGCTGTAGGTGCTTTGTACTCCACTCAAGAGACTGGAGCCTATGGTGGTCGTCACGTATTGAACACCTGAATTATCAGCGAGCGTCGCTTCAATTTTGCGACATACCTCGTCGGTGCGTTGCAAAGATGCGGCGTTAGGCAACTGCAAATTGACGTAGAAAAACCCTTGATCCTCGTCCGGGAGAAAACCGGTCGGAACTTTCTTCCCTAATAGGAACGCCGCAGCGCCGAACCCAAGCAACACAATCACGGCGATTCCGGCCCGGCGAATAAAGAAACCGGAAATCCGCACGTACTGGTGAGTGGCTTGTTCGAACAGATTGTTGAACCAATCAAAGAACCATCCCAGCAAACCGCGGTTTTCCGGACGAGGTTTCAACAGCAAGGCGCATAAAGCAGGACTGAGCGTGAGTGCATTAAAGGCCGAAATCAAAACCGATACCGCGATGGTCACCGCAAATTGCTGGTAGAGGCGTCCGGTAATCCCTGGGATAAAAGCAGTCGGCACGAAAACGGATGCCAGCACCAGGGCGACTCCGATTACCGGTGGGGTAATCTCCTTCATGGCTTGCTTAGTCGCCTCTTTAGGTGAAAGCCCAGCGTGGATGTGCCGTTCGACCGCCTCGACGACTACGATCGCGTCGTCGACCACCAAACCGATGGCCAACACCAGTCCGAATAGGGAAAGCGTGTTGATCGAAAACCCAAGCAGAGGAAAGAAGATGAATGTGCCAATCAGCGACACCGGCACCGCGAAGAGCGGGACCAAGGTGGCACGCCAACTTTGGAGAAAGAGAAAAACAACCAGGATCACCAACCCGATCGCTTCGACGAGTGTCGCTACAATTTCGTGGATACCAGCCGTAACTGGCTCCGTCGTGTCTAATGAGATTACATAGTCCACTCCCCGAGGGAAACGGTGCTTCAAGGTTTCCATCAGCTTCTTTACGCCTTGGGCCGCAGCCAAAGCATTAGTGCCTGGAAGTTGATAGACTGAGATGACCGCGGCCGGCTTGCCGTTGAAGCGACCCCGCGTGTTGTAGGTCTGCGCCCCGAGCTCCACCCGCGCAACATCCTTCAGCTTCACCGCGCTTCCGTTCGGTTCTTCGCGAAGGATTATACGCTCGAATTCCTCCGGTCTAATCAGACGACCCTGGGAACGAGCAATATAAGTATACTCTTGGCCGCTCGGCACAGGCTCGCCTCCGATTTGACCGGCGGAATTAACCGCGTTCTGGGTCTGAATGGCGTTCACGATATCCGGAACGGTAAGGCCAAAGTTTGCGAGCTTGTCGGGCTTTAGCCACAACCGCATCGCGTATTGGCCGGCTCCGGAAATCTGCACATTGGAGATACCGCGGACTCTGGTGAGCGCATCGTTCAGATTGATGTACGCGTAGTTAGAAAGGAAAAGAGCATCTCGGCTGTCGTCCGGTGAGCGAAGAGCGATTACCATCAGCGGGGAGGCAAATGACTTCTGCACGGTAACGCCGAGATCGGTGACCGAGCTCGGCAGCTGGGACGCAGACTGCGTCTGACGCATTTGCACAAGAATCTGATCGGTATTCGGATCGGTGTTCAGATCGAAGTTAACCGTCAAGACCATCTGTCCGCTATTGGCGCTAACCGAATACATGTAGTTCATGTTATCGACTCCGCTCATCTGCTGTTCGATGGGAGTCGCGACCGATTGCTCGATGGTCCGGGCATCGGCTCCGACGTAAGAGGCAGAAACCACTGTCTCGGGCGGCACGATTTCGGGAAACAGCGAAACTGGCTGAATCAGTGCGGCCAGAGCACCGACAATCAATATCACTAGAGAGATAACGATGGCCAGAATCGGACGGTTGATGAAGAACGTGGACATGCAGCTAGCTCCTCTTTGCGCGATCGGTTCCGGTTGATTGCTTGCTCGGCCAACGAATTTGGATGCGGCTGCGGATTGAATCGGCCAGTCCCTCGACCAGGCAGAAACCCGCTGGAATAAAAAAGCTTGCCACCAGACAAGCCGCGAGCATTCCGCCGATTACACCTGTCCCCATTATTTGACGCGAGACCGCTCCAGATCCCGAAGCAAAGGCGAGCGGTACGCAGCCGGCTATGAAAGCGAGTGACGTCATCAAGATCGGCCGGAACCGAAGTTTCGCGCCGGCCAATGCGGCGGCCATCAGGGTGCTTCCTTTTTTTCTCTCCGCCTCGGCGAATTCGACGATCAAGATCGCGTTTTTCGCGACCAATCCAATAATCATCACCAGCCCAATCTGGGCATAAACATTGTTCTCAGTCTGTACAAGGATAGGAGGCAGAAGAGTTGTCGCGATGCTTCGCCGGAGGTAGAGCAACCCCAATGTTCCAAAGACTGCGATCGGCGTGCTGAGCAAGACGCTGACCGGAAGAGACCAACTCTCATAAAGCGCCGCGAGAATCAGGAATACGAATAGGAGCGAGAATCCGAAGATAACGGCGGGAGGCGCCCCTTGTTGCGCTTTCTTTTCCTGAAAGGACATCCCAAGGTAGTCGTATCCGAGTTCAGCCGGCATGGTTTGAGCAAAGACGCTCTCCAAAGCGCGCATGGCCTGCGCTGAACTGAAGCCCGGCGCCGGAGTTGCCTGAATCTGGGCACTCCGATACAGGTTGTATCGCATTGTAAACTCGGGATTAAATCGCCGTTCAATCCGAATCAGCCCCGCGAGTGGAACGGCTTGGCCATTGCCGTTCTGAACGTAGAACGATCCGATTTGATCGGCATTGACGCGAAAATTACCATCGGCCTGTACGTAGACCTGCCATTGCCGGCCAAACCGGGTGAAATAGTTAACGAAAGTTCCTCCCAAAAAAGTCTGCAGAGTGTTGTAAACATCCTCAAGCGCAACGCCCTGCTTGAGCACCTTATTGCGATCCACATCCAAGTAAACCTGCGGCACACTAGGCAGTAGAGTGGTAGTAACTCGCGCGAGTTCCGGCCTTCGGCTTGCTGCAGTCAGGAAGGAGTCAACATTGCGCGCGAGATACTCGGTACCGCGGTCGGCGCGATCTTCCAGGACAAGCGATACTCCGCCCGCGACTCCGAGGCCAGGAATAGCCGGTGGCGAAAACGCAAAGACGGTGCCTTCAGGCAGTCTGATTAACTGAAGGTTCAATC
>JBKPBY010000170.1:0-4864 GCA_046727075.1 bacterium
GACTTTGCGGGAGATCCTTTTTGCGCCCAGCGCGCCCAACAACCTTACTCAGAAATTACAAGTGTGTAAGAAAGGGCGGAACCGTTTGACTCTTGCGCGCTACGTGTGGTACCTGCGCAACCCGCGCCGAGTGGTGATACATCCCCCACCGCTCCGTGCATCAAAAGCAAAGGGAAGATAAACCTTTTAGAGATGTAAAAGAGGTAAGGAATGTTTAGCGAGAATCAAAAGGCGCTGCTGAGCGAAGCAAGAGCTTTGTTGGCGACTGCAGCTCGTAAAATCGAAGATGTCTTTACGGAGGTTAACACGAGTCATCCGGGTCAACGCACGCTGCTCCGCGCATTGAGCCGTCTACACGCTGCTATCGCGATCCTGGAAGAGGTCTGATCAGGCGCGGAACGCTCTCGCGTTCCGCGGTTGGCGGCAGGGTCCTCCTTCGCCAACCTGCCCTCCATAGTCCGTCCTTGGCCGGACGAAGTTGGAGGTTAGCTTGCGCCGTCTTCAGGCTGTTCTCGGCTTGCTGAGGGAACCACAGCTGCCGGGTTCGATACGAATGGTCGGGCAACCAACGTTCAAGCAACCGCCCGCATAATACAGGGGTATCCCTCTATTTGGCGATCTCGTCAAGATTTATCTTCTCATTCACCTATTCGCCTCGACCGGACCATCGAGCGGACTTCCCAGCGTCCTACTACACTATCGTGATGCTTGGGGCCCTCTGTGAGACGTTAGGACGGCACCCACCCTTTTCAGCGATCGCTGTTCGGTGACCGAGAGCCACAGTTCGTTTGGTTCGATCCAACAAAAGGAGACCTAGCTCTTCCTCCAGCATCTTGATTTGTTGACTCAACCCCGGCTGTGAGACGTGGACTCGCTCGGCAGCCTCTGCGAAATGGAGCCGTTCAGCGACCGCCGCAAAATAACGCATCTGGCGGAGATCCATCAGCTTACCATTTCGATTGCGAGCGCGATCCCCTGCCCGCCGCCGATACACAAAGTGACAATTCCACGACGGAGTCCATCGCGGCGCATCGAGTGAATCAGGCGTGTCAAAAGCACTGCGCCAGTCGCGCCGATCGGATGCCCATGGGCGATGGCACCACCCTCAACATTGACAATATCCTCCGGCAATCCCAGTTCGCGCGTGACGGCGATAACAATGGCGGCAAACGCCTCGTTGATCTCGATGCGTTCGATATCGCCAAGCTGCCAGCCTGCCCGTGCGAGTGCTTGCCTGACAGCTGGGATTGGGCCCAGACCAAACATGCCGGGCTCAACGGCGGCGATACCGTAGGAAATCAGGGTTGCCACCGGCGCCAGACCGTGCGCCTCCGCCCACTGACGGTCCGTTAGAACCACAGCAGCCGCACCGCTATTGATGCCAGGCGCGTTGCCTGCGGTAATCGTCCCATCCGTTCGAAAGGCGGGCTTGAGTGCAGCCAATGCCTCCAGAGTCGTTTTCGGCCGGTTATGCTCATCCCTATCAAAGATCATCGGCCCCGTGCGGCCGGGTACGTTGATCGGGATGATTTCGTCTTTAAATTTGCCCTCGGCTTGAGCAGCGGCGAATCGTTGCTGCGATCGCAGCGCCCATTGATCCTGTAAGTCGCGACCGATCTGAAACTTCTGGACCAGATCTTCCGTGTGCCAGCCCGATGCCTGGTCAGAGAAGGCATCATTGAGACCGTCGCGCAGCATGCTGTCGTAAAGGGTTCCGTCGCCCATCCGGTAGCCCCAGCGGCCGCGCGGAATTAGATAGGGAGCCAAATCCATGTTTTCCATGCCGCCGGCAACCGCCACATTTGTAGTGCCCAACAGGATTTCCTGAGCGGCCGAAACGACAGCCTGTGCCCCGGACCCACAGACTCGGTTAACCGTCATCGCCGGTACGATCACCGGAAGACCGGCGTGGATCGCTGCTTGGCGGGCAGGATTCATCTTCACGCCAGCTTGGATAACGCTACCCATAACCACGCCGCCGACATCATCGGGTTTGAGCCTGGCGCGTCCGATTGCGGCCTTGATCGCCGAGGCACCCAGATCAGGTGCCGCGACCTCCTTGAGGCTTCCGCCGAAGGTACCGATTGCGGTCCGGACCGGATTTACAAAAACGACAGAGCGAGTCGACGTCATGGTGCAGCCTTTCTATCAGAGATCTGACACAGCGTTTTCGCCAATATCTTATCAGACCATTTACAGGGATATCCTTGAATTATGTTGTGTCGTTTTTCCTCAGCATTTTGCCCGGTGATTGGAACGAAATCAGCCGCCTCCAACTTTCTCCAGTTTCTCGTTATACGCGATCCCGAACAATATCGAGCGAAGCTCCGCTGCCTCTTTTCTACCGAAAGCGGTCTCAAAACGATCTTGAGCAATCTTCCAGTATTTTCTTGCTTGGTTGTATTTGGCGATTCCTTGCTTGGTCAATGCGATCAATCGACTACGCCGGTCGTTTGGATCAGTCAGCAGCGTAACTAACTGATCTCGCTCCAGTGGCAGTAAATTCTGCCCTACCGTGGAACGGTCCATCACCAGTTCCTCAGCCAATTCGCTCACCGTCGGCAAGGCTGCTCCCTTTGCGTTCACTGCCGACAAAATTCCGAATTGGGTTAGCTTGAGGCCGCTCGGCGCTAATACCTTATCATACATGAGTGATAACCGGCGCGCCGCTTTCCTGGCGGCACCAGCGTTGCAACCGCCCGTTCTTGGAGTTTCTGTTCCTTGCTCTGGCTTATTTTTGGCTGTCATATTCTCACCCGTAGACCCTGGGCAACTCAAATCGATTTACGGGGATATCATTGTATATCCTATTGTGCCGATCGACGCAACTGCATATGAAGGAAGAACGGCTAACCCCAAACCGCTATGGGCGCTTGCTCGAAAGGAGCCGGGCTGTCGGCGCTACGATAGCTTGATCTCACGGTTCCTATTCTCTTGTTTCATACGCATTCGTCGATTGCTGGATATCCCAGGGTTTAAGGAAATCGCCCTGGCAATCAGCATTATTACTTATTCCCGTAGCTATTCGGCTGATTTGTCTTAGTTGCCGCAATCCATGTTCAAAGAGGATCAATCCGGAATGAGCAACTCAGCCAGATCGAGTGCTTTGCCGAGAGCATGAATGGCTTGGGCGTACTCAGAGCCGCGGATCGATTCGGGATGGGTCGCAAGCCGTTTATATTCTTTGACAGCGCCAACCAACGTCTCCAACGCTTCCTGGCGTTCGCGTAACGCTTTTCGCACCGCGTCTTTAACGATCCGACCCTCTGCATCGATTGTCTTTCGCGGTGGCGGCGGGACCTCGATTTGGGCCACATCTTTCAGGACCCAGCGGATCTCCTGAAGGTTGTCCCACGCCCTCCTCCGGGACGCGCGCGAGCGCTCGACTTCTCTGACCAAGGCAAGAATTTCGTTCGGATCAATCGACACCCGGATAGTGTTCATCTGAACATGTTTAGCGTCAATCTCGAACGCTATTCAGTCGATCGAAACTGGGGAAAGTTCACCGCCGATTTTCACTGTTCCCGACGCCAGATTGTTTAGAAAGGGAACTGAATCCGATCGAGCTGGTTAGGTCATCGTCGCCTTTGCGGCCTGGTAAACTCTCTTGCGTACTGGGACTGCCAGCTTTAAGGCCATTACAAGAATCGATAGCAGAATAGCCATCCCGATAATCCCCTGTGTCTGGCTTCCCGCGGACTGAACCACGCTGCTCTGATCCATAAAAACCATAATCGGATGAATTGGTCGGCCCTTAAGATGAATGCGTGCAACTTCAGCCCCGATCGAACCTACAGATACGTGCTTCGGCACAACTGTTCTGATCGATTGGATACGAACCCAAAACGAATTGCCTGGATCGGTTTGAATCCGAGCACAGCCAACGAACTGGTTCTTGACCCGACATTGGAGGCCGTGCGCCGCTACTCTATTAGGTGGGGTTTCGCCGAGATCGTGATGCTCAATCTATTTGCCTATCGCGCAACCTGCCCGCACGACTTGAAGCGAGCGGCCGATTCGATCGGGCCTGATAACGATCGCTACCTATTACAAGAAGTTCAAGCCGCCAGCCTGGTGATCGCCTGCTGGGGTAACCATGGCAGCTTTCTGAGCCGGGATGAGCAAGTTCTTAGCCTCCTGGCCGGCGTCGCGTTCAAGTGCCTTTCAAAAAACAAGGATGGCTCGCCCCATCACCCACTTTATTTAAGGCCGGACATTCAGTCGCAGCCGTTCCCATGAGCTGAGCCGGCGGATAAGGCAGGAACAAACTCAGCAATCGAACTATACTCCACTCCATCCGATCCATTCAGACTCTGCATCAGACTCACTGACTTCGCGGTCCAGGATGCGATGGGATTTGATTGAGAGCGCGATAACTCAGTGATGAATTCTGCGAAATCGCGGGGCGCGCGTTTTGCCTTGATCCTGGCCAGAGTGATGTGTGGAGAAAACAAATCTCGATCGTTCAACGCCAGGTTCGGAGTGAGTCGTTCCATCAGCGCTGTTTGAAGCTTCTCAAGCTGCGAATTTTGTTTCACCCCAATCCAAAGTACTCGCGGCGATCGGATTCGAGGGAAACAGCCTAGACCGGAAAGCTCCATTGTCGGAAGCGTCTGACTAGCCGCAATCGTAGTCTTGATTTCGTCCCGGATCCGATCGGTCTGATGTAAGAACAGGTTGCCTAGAAAAATCAGTGTGATGTGAAATTGGGAAGGCTTGGTCCACCGGATGGCGAGCTCGTCGCCAAACCGATCAAAGAGCCGGCTGCGAAGACTGGATTGTTCAGTAACCAGCTGGGCTATAACCTCTGGCGGTGGATTAATAGACAGAAAGAGCCGGACAACTGGACCAAGATCTGTATTTC
>JBKPBY010000171.1:0-35778 GCA_046727075.1 bacterium
TCGGGCAAAGGTAATGCGGATAGATGGTCTCGAGTAACCCTTGCGTAAAAGTCGGAAACTCGGCATCGAGCTTTACCTGGATTCGCGCCGCGAGAAATGCGAACCCTTCGAGCAGCCGTTCGACGAACGGATCAGGACAAACCTCCTTTGCGTCGCGGTCTAATTGTAGACGCCCGGCGATCTTCGGGAATTCTCGGGCAAACTCTGCAGCCGTCTGTCGCAGGTGCGCCAGCTCACTGTTGTAATGAGATAGCAGCGCTCGATTCATACACCTCCAGGGCTACAAGCGGCATTTGCCGGTTTCGAGATCGAATTCAGTCTTCAGATGCAATTGCTCATTAATCGGTGACGCCCAAAGCTCACCCCAGATCTCAAAAGCAAGAACATTGGGCGAACCCGCTCGCTCACCTCCTCCGCGAACCGCTTTCACAGCCAGCGTATCCGGAACGATACGTGGTTCAAAACGCAGCAGCGCAGTTTCAAGGTCCCTTTCCAACTGCGCGATGTGGGCCGCGTCGGCAATTTTGCCGGCTGGATCTGGCATCCCGAGATTAAGGATCGAAGTTTCTGTTTCCCCGAATTCACCAAACCCTTCGTCAGCAAGCCGGCTTTTAGTGTTTAAGAGCCATTCGATATCTCTGAGCACGCCTTGACGATAACGCGCCAGAGAAACACCACGTCCGACCGCTTCGACGCGCGATTCCGGATTCTCGTCGATCAACCGATCGAGCAAGCAGGGCTGAACACGGTCGATTTGGGGCGGCTTGCTCATCTATTCGTTCTGTTTGTCGCGATTGAAATTGCTATGGGGACGGGCATGTAGCTATCGAGCTGAGTCGCGCACCCGAAGTTCTAGCGTTGTTAATTCGGAGATTCCACTGCTGCTGGTTCGCCGCATTCGTTCCATGACTGGTACCGCAGTTCGGGTCCTCGTCGTACATACTGTTGACTGAATCGATCGTTGATTGATTACTCGACCGGGCCGAATCAATCTGGCTCTGCAGATCGTTGGCCGAGCTGCCAGAGAGGGCCACAGCGTCATTCAGGAAATCACGCGCGCCCAATGCCGTAATATCGAAATGACCTTGCTCATGAGTCAGTAGATCGGCTGTCTCGCTACCTCTTACGACCCATGACGCAACTCCATCCATCGAAAGACTTACCACCGAGTTTGCAGATCGAACTATCCATGTTCCGTCCGCTTGTCGAACAAAGGAAAATCTACCTCTGAAGCGCGCCTGAGTGAAAGCGCTTTCGTCGGAACCATCCGGCACAGAATCAACCCGGGTAAAATCGTTAGCCCAGCTGATCCTATATTGAAAGTTCTGGAGGGGCATGTAAGAGTTCCTCCCACCTGGGGGAAAGCACCGTTTTCCGATGCTCCCCCCAGCTTTCCTAATCTAGCGGAGACTCCACTTGCTGCGTTCGTCTCCGCGAGAAGCTTGATTAAGAAGCCTCCTTGTTCTGCTTGAGATCCCAGCCGGCCTTCACCGATCCACCGAGCGTGCCGTCCGCCTTTTGCTCTTTGTACTCATGCTCGATCTTCGCGAAGTTCAGCGAAACCTGGTCGACCGGCATAACATTTCCGCCGCCGCCACCGGTCTGATAAGAAGAGATCAGAACGTCGCTGAATGTGTACTTCAGATATTCTTGTTGTTCCTTTCCGGCTTTACGGACAGTCAACACCGCTTTCTTGATATGCTGACCACTCGCGCAAGCCAGCATCAATTTCGGGCTCGCCTTGTTGTGCGGAACCGTGAAATGAAAGTCCTGCATGCTGACTTTACCTGCACCACCACCGCCACCAGCTGCGAAGCTGCCGGTCTGTGTAGCGCCGAACGAGAACGACTGAATCTCGATCTCAGCCTTATGCTTGGAATCTTGGGACTCTCCCTCGATCCCATCTATTTTTAAGAAATAATCTGCTGCTGCCATAAGGAAACACCTCTTTAACTGTTATTCTTTTGTAATGGAATAATTGATTTTTTCGGGGATCGGAGCTGCCAGCGAACCCCTATTTAACTTCACGACCGGCTAACTCGAGGCCGCTCAATCGAGGACTGCCCGGTTATAATAGTTTGTAGAGCATCAGTCATACCAATATTCGCAAAGCCGTTCCATACTCCGTAAGGGTGAGAAAATGAGGGGTTTTTCCAGGTTGTTAGTTCACTTGTGGGACGCGGCCGTTCGGAAGTGGGAAGAGGCGGCCGTATCGGCGTATAAGCGTGCCGGCCTATCGGCGAAGAGAAACAGAGCGCTCGATCCATCAAGGTCGATGAGACATATGCCACCTCTGGGACCCCCATGGCTTCTTTTCGTTCCCGGCGCTGTCGGCGATGAGGGCGTTGTCGGCGTTCTTATTTCGCCTGCTTGGCCGACGGCAGCTTGGTAACCAAGCGCAGCGAAGCGGTTAACCCTTCCAACTGGAAATGAGGCCGGAGGAAGAACTTCGACGTATACCAACCCGGATTACCTTCCACGCTCTCAACCGTTACCTCGGCGGCAGCTAATGGGAATTTTGACTTTACGATGTCGCTGGCGGTCGGATCGGCAGTCACATATTGGGTGATCCACTGGTTTAACCAGCGTTCCATATCTTCCCGCTCTTTGAAGGTGCCGATCTTATCACGAACGATACACTTCAGATAGTGAGCGAACCGGCAAACCGCGAAAAGGTAGGGTAGCCGCGCCGAAAGATTCGCGTTTGCTGTTGCATCCGGATCTTCATACTCAGTCGGTTTCTGGAGTGACTGTGCGCCGATAAACACGGCATAATCGGTGTTTTTCCAGTGCGACAGCGGCATCATCCCGGCTTTAGCCAACTCCGCCTCGCGCCGGTCGGTGATCGCGATTTCGGTCGGACACTTCATATCGATGCCCCCGTCGTCGGTCGGGAACGTATGACATGGCAAACTGTCTAACATGCCGCCGCTCTCCACGCCGCGAATGCGGGAGCACCAACCGTAAAGCTTGAACGCTCGGGTGATATTCGTGCCCATCGCATACGCGGAATTCGACCAGACGTACTTGGAGTGGTCACCGCTGCCGGTATCTTCCTCGAACGCGAACTCCTCGATCGGGTTGTTTTTCGGATCGTAGGGAAGCCGTGACAAGAACCTGGGCATGGCCAATCCGATGTAGCGCGAGTTTTCCGCCGCCCGCAATGATCGCCATGGAGCATACTCAGGTGTTTGGAAGATCTTGGTGAGGTCACGCGGATTACTCAGTTCTTGCCAGGACTCCATGTTCATCAACGTTGGAGCAGCACCGGCTATGAACGGCGCGTGCGCAGCAGCGGCGATCTGGCCCATGCCGTTCAAGATTTCTACGTCCGGCGCCGAGTGATCGAAGTGGTAGTCGCCAATCAACACTCCGTATGGCGAACCTCCGGGCATTCCGTATTCTTCTTCGTAAAGTTTCTTGAACAACGGGCTCTGGTCCCAAGCGACTCCTTTGAAGCTGCGAACCGTTCGGCCAACATCTTTCTTCGAAATATTGAGGATGCGAATCTTAAGAAACTCGTCTACCTCGGTATTTGTTACCAAATGATGCACGCCGCGCCACGCGCCTTCAAGAGCCTTGAAATCTTCGTGGTGCATAATCAGGTTGATCTGCTCGGACAGCTTGCGATCAAGCTCAGTGATCATCGCCTCTACAGTCCGCAACACGTCAGGCGAGATCAGTTGGGCACCTTGCAGCGCTTGAGCCGCAAGTGTGCGGACCGCAGTTTGGATCGCCTCCTGCGCCTGGGTTGATTTGGGTTTAAACTCCTTGGTCAGCAAAGCGTCAAACTCACTAAGCTCTGCCGGTTGCGCTTCCGTCGCGACAGGAGTTGCCTCGGTTCTAGCGGGATTCTTATCAGCCATAGCGATGTGAAGTTAAAAACTACCAATCATTCAGTTCATTAAGCGCCACCTGCCGGTTTTTCTTCCTCGGCTGGTCTAGGCGTATTGGCGACTGCCTGAAGCAAGGCTGGATCGGCTAACAGCTTTTGCAGGACATCCTCCGCGCCAGATTTACCATCCATGTAAGCGATCAAATTAGCTAACTGCTGCCGGGCAGTGAGCAGCTTGTTAAGCGGCTCGACATTCTTAGCGACTGCAGCAGGTGAAAAATCATCCATTTTGTCGAAAGTCATTTCGACCGGCATGTTGCCTTCTCCGGTCAAAGTGTTTGGCACCTGAAATGCCACACGAGGTTTGATGGCTTTCATTCGCTCATCGAAGTTATCTATATCGACTTCGAGGAACTTCCTTTGTTCCACTAGCGGCAACGGTTCCGCAGGCTTGCCGGAGAGATCTGCCATTACCCCGACCACAAAGGGTAGTTGTACTTTCTTTTCCGAACCGTAGACCTCCACATCATATTCGATTTGAACGCGATGAGGACGGTTTCGGCCGATGAATTTTTGACTAGCGCCAGCTGCCATAATAAGAACCCAGGTTTTGATTGTTCCGTGGAACGGTTGATTGTGCGGTTACCCGCTGTTTTAAAGCAAGGAGAAATTGGGATGCGCTCGTCATGGTATTATAACAGTTTTACCTGAGCGACGGTTTCAGGCGCCAGTTCTTTAAGAATCTCATTGAAGCTTTTACCCACGAGCTGCTGAGTACGGCGCAAAAGAGGCAATACAGGGCTGGAAGGCTCGGAACGTTCGTAGTAGGCGCAAATAGCCTCGAGGGATCGAACGACGTCGCTCCTGGACTGAATGGTTCCTGGAGCCGTTGCTGCAGCGGTTGTTGTTGGTTGCTGCTGTTCCATCGCTTCCTCCCCTCGAGGGCCGGTCACGTACTGGCGCAGGTGTTTACGCGCCTCCAACAAAACGGCTTTCAGCGGGTCGAAGCTGAAGGTTTTTGTAACTCCAACCGTGCGATCCAGGAACTCTGCCATCCCATTGATTTCAGCCATCGAAACGCCGATGGCCTCGTCTACCTGTGCCAGATAAGCTGGGTCCGAATCACGGAACCCCGCATCGATCGTACCGCTATCCGGAACGCCGGCATCGGGGGGTGCATCCGTTTTACCGGTGGCAGCTTGAGCCTGATAGAGTGAGAAACTGCCTAACCGTTTAGATTGACAAAGTGGAGCGCGTCTTACGCGGCGCAAAAATTGCATTGGGTCGCCAAAGGTTCCTTCCGAGGCGGCGAAGGCGGATAATAGATTCATCCGTTCCAATGGGTCGTTCCCGGTCTCTGGATCCAGCACCGGATGTAGCGGCTCCCAGTATTGCGTCAAAAGGCCGTGCACGAGACGCAGTCCAGTAGCCAAACCGGGGATCCCCTCTTCCTGAAGCCATGCCAGAGTCAGGTCGATTGCGACCCGCAGATCCTTTGTGCGAGTGAAAAGCTCCAGGCAACGCTCGCGGACCTCTCGCCAATTTGCTTCCTCAGCTTCCGAAAACTGTGTGTCGGGCTTGCCTTGAATCATCGTCTCCAGTTCCTGCATGGCGTGATCGTAGGAGAGATCCTCTCCGCAGGGCTTCTCCGGAGATAACGGCGCGATCAGGTCTTCAACCTTTAGCATATAGAAGTAATACAGGGACTGAGCGTATCAGTTTCACCATATAATGACTAGTTTCATGCGGATGGGTAGTACACGATGGTAGTATGGAACGCCGGGAACGCCGGGAACGCCGGGAACGATAGGCTGCAGCGCGGCAGACCTGTCACGCCCTACCCTTGCCGAAGGCTGGATCCTGTCACCCAGCAGGTTTCCTGACCCGCGTGTCGCGGTTCAGTTCCCAGCGATCCCGGCGTTCACGGCGTTGCGCAAAACTACAACCCCAACAACTTTTTCCACCCGCTCTTGCTGGGGGCCGGCTGCGGGCCGGTTCCGAGTCTGAACCACTCGAGATATGCTTTTGCTTCCCCTCCAAGCCGCGGGGGGACAGGCCCTTTCAGTTTCGTTACCGGAAACGCTGTCTCTGTAGCGCGAAGACAAAACCAGTCGTTCGATTCTGGTTCGCCAATTCGAAGATCGGTCGGCATCGCTCCTACAGCGGTAACCAGAAAGAAAGGCTGCGTCGGCTGAACATAGCGCTCAAGGTAGCCAACCCAGAATTCGAGATTATCCTGTACCCGAGGGGAAACGGCAGGTAACCGAAACCGGCTCTCACGCGAATCCCTTGATGTCGCCAACAGGTGTGCCCCCAACTCGGTGACTGCTGAATCTTCGCCCACTTCCGGATGCGGAACCCCTGGTTGAGCATCCGTAAGCAATCGAAAGGCGTTTAGCTCCTTATTCGCCTGTGCAACTACTGCTCGAAACTCATCGCGCGTGCGAGCCGCCTTGCACCGCGATCCCAGCTTTTCGGCTTGGGGAAGATAGATCTGCACTGCTCTCAAGCCATTCACAGGCGCCTGGATAGAGACAACCATCGGAAAACGTGCTCTCCCTTTTCCGTCACTTGAGGCGTAAATCGCGCCGAGTAAGGCTTGCTCTTTTCGAGCCCATACAAAGCGATGGTCGAACTCCAGAGAATGTCCAGTGCGCTCAATCTCATCCCATGCCCCGGTAGCGAGCTGACTCGAGATACCTTGTGAATAGAGGAGTTGTTTCGCCAAAACCATGGTCTCGGTGACCAATCCGATGTCATCGATATGATCGTCCCAAGCAGGATGCTTGCCAAAGGCGGCGGCATAGACTCTGTCACCGAGCTGGTCGCGCAAGAAGACCTTTTGGAAGCGCGTCATTGTTTAGGTATCGCCATCATTGCCGACATCCGTGGCAAATTTTTTCCCTCGAGAGTTCGCCTGCGGCGGAGACGGAGCGCCGCCCTCCAAAAAGGGCGTTGGTACGCCACATATCTCGGTTCCCGACGTTCACGGCGATCGCGGCGTACATGGCGGTAATTAGGGACCAACGACGTCTCGCAAACCAAGGCTGTCGATAGTTGGCCATGCATCAAGAGCCGGCAACGGGCGTTCGAACCCGATTTCCAGCCATACTGCGGTTGGTTCGCCTGGTTTCAGAGACACTCTCCAACGCTGACCCGCATCAACCGGTTTGGCGCCGCGGCCGAGCAATCGCAAGACTGACCAGTTTGTCCCGAGGTTTACCGATTCTCCCCCTCCCCCGCCGGTTGGCGTGTGATAAAGCGCGAACCGAAAACTCTCGTTGAGCCGAACTTTGCCGAGCACCACATCCGACGGAATATCCACGGGCACTACACGGGAGCCACCCAACTGCACCGAATTCCAATTCCGAATGTTGTAAGGAGGGGTAGGAATCGGCGTCGGAGTCGGTTTATCGCCGACAAAAAGCTGGCTGAGAAGGGACCGTCTCGGCGGGGTCGGCACTGGAGGAGGCGTTGGCAGCGGCGCGAGATCTGGGCCGGACAACTGTTTCTGCGCCTGGCCATTCATCAAGATAATTGAGGCAGTCGACAGGGTTCCATCTGGTTTCATTAACGCATCGCAAAGTGCGTCCACACTGTTTAGTCCCTTGGCGAAGTCATTCAGCGATTGGCGGGTTGTGGGCGGCAGTTTACCAAAGGCGGGGGATTGAACGTCACTACGAATCACCGCTATCAGGCTTTTTGCGTCCCGAACCTGATCGGCGCTCATCGACTGATTGTCAGCTGCCGGAGGCCATAGCAACGGAAAACGCAACCTGGTTCGCAGCAACAGTTTGGCGTTCTTTAAATAGTCCACTCCCACAGCCTCCCGTTGCGTATCTTCGGCCCGACGAAGCAGATAGTTGCAGGTGGTAACGAACGGTTCCTTCAGCTTGCCTCGATAGCCCTCCACTCTCGCCTGAGTTGATCCCAGCGCTGTGCCCAACTGGGTCAGCGGCGTCCATTTCTGCCCCACTCGCGAATCCAAGCGTGATTGGGAGGCAGCCGCGTGGCATTCTTGATAAAGGTCCCAACGTTCGAGATAGACCGGGCGTTTGTCTTGCCCGGCTGTCAAAACCGCGTCATCCAAGGCCTTGAATTCCTCAACTTGCGGAGGGGTAACGATATTCTGAACCCGCGCCTTCAATTGTTGCGCCACTGGCCCAAGCTTTGCCTTGATTTCTTTTAACAGAGCCAGCTTTGGGCTAGCGTCCTGAACCGTTTCAAATATTTTCGTGGTCGGCTTCATCGGATCGAAGGTCGGAACGACCTTCTCGATATCCGTCAGGATAGTTGTTACCTGCCCCAGCCGTGTATCATTGGCGATGGTCTGCTTTTGATAAGCGGAAAAGAGTGTTTCCGGTCCGTCCTCGAACATCCTCGCTTGACGGACCGCTCCAATTCTTTCTTCGAGAGTCGCTTTGTCTGCTCGCAGCTTGTCGAACATCGCGGCAACCTCTCGGTCGCTCGTGCTCGGGTCATCTTTAATATTGGCTTTGGTCGAAAGCTCGGTTTCAGTCGTTTGATATTGACGCGCTTTATCCGCGAGCTCGAGCAGCTGGCGGAGGTTGGCCTCAGCAGTTTGGACCCGCTGGTTGGCGTCGGCGATTAACCGATCCAAGCCGTTCTTGATTGCAACGTTCTGCGCGAGAGTGTTGCCTGCTCCAGCCCAGTCAGGTGGCCATTTGTTTTTTCCATTTGGATTGGCCGTATAGGTCCAATTCATCACCTCGACCAGGCCCGACGGATCCTGTTTGTCAGCGACGTATTCAAGTGTTGGTCCCAGAAAAGTCGTGGGGTTTGCTTCTTTGCGCCGGACCAATCCGATCTCGATCCGAATCAGCTCTACCAGAGCTTTGGCCTCCAGGGCCCTCACTTTTTCGGCTAACCGCGGATCTGCTTTGCCCTGCGCTGGGAACTCCGGCTCTCGTTCGCTCATCTTTTCGCGAGTGGCATCAAGCACCGGTTTCACAACGCTATCTTCGAACATTACCCGTTGAGCTTGCTGCCGATCCCGATCGGGGTCGCTGCCGGAACGCGCAAACAAACCAAATATCCAGGGTACGTGCAGCGGGTCAGCAGCGAGCTGACGCAAAGCGATCTGGTACTGCTCGAGAGTTAGATTGCCGTGTTGAAACTCCGCTTTCGTCTCTTCAGTGAGCCCGTACCCGACCGGTTCATCGCCAAGATACTTGTATAGCAAGCTGCCACTTGGGTCTGGTTTCACGATCGGTTTCCACGTCTTGCCTTTCCAACCCTCGGTAGCGCGCGTCCAGAAACCATCCTGGGTCTGAATGCCACTCTGAAGTGATCGATAACCCATCAGCCCGGAAACTAGCAGAGCCAGCAGCCCCGCAATGCCGGCTCCAAATAGCAAAAGCTTCCTTCGCAGCAAAAGCTGATTGGTGTTTGTCGCTCGAGTAACCAGGCCATCTTCCCTGAAGACTTTGTCGAGAAAGAGATCGCGCAAGAAAAACGGGCGGTCTTTCTCCCAGGCGCGGCCAGCTGGCAATTGATTGACAGCCAACCCCATGGCCTCGGCCAAGTCAGAATCAAGCTCGGAGCCTTCCCGGAGTGACGAAGTAAAATAGATGCCTCGCAAAAACGGAGGACGAGAACTCCATTCACCGGCAACAAAAATGATTTCCAGATAACGCTTCAGCCGAGGCGCCAAGGCAGAAAGACTGGAGGGAAACTCATACAACCGATCGACTTCGTCCGCCCGTCGATGCGAACCGTCAACCGCCACCGGGTCCAACAGCAAACCTAGTCGTCGTTTTTCCAGACGTTTGCTGACCGCCCGAAGATGTGTATCGAGCAGCTCCGGCCGGAACGGAGCATCAAGCGGCGCGGGATTCGACCAACCCAACATCTGTTGCTGAGCGCGTGGATCATCCAGATCATCAAAGAATTCTCGGAACCCATTGATCAGGTCGCACTTGGTCAGGAGAACAAATACCGGGAACCGGATGTCCAGTTCCTTCTGAATGACATCCAACTGGCGCGCGAGTTTGGCAGCCTTCTGCTCCATCACTTCGACTGAATCCCGCACAAGACTTTCGACCGGGATTGTCAGCATCAGCCCGTTAATCGGACAGTTCGGCCGATACTTCTTCAATAGACCCAAGAACTCGCGCCATTCACTGGTTACGCCTGGTTCGACCTCTTCGAAAATCAAACGGCCCGCCGTATCGAGGATGACGGCGTAATTGGTGAACCACCAATTCATGTTGATGGTTCCGCCCACACCTTGAAACTCGTCTTGCAACCCTGGCGGGAACCCCGCTTGCGAGCGTCGGATTGCCTCCGTTTTTCCCGAACCGGGCTCGCCGGCGATCACGTACCAGGGAAGTCCGTAGAAGTCTTTTCCTGACGCTTCGAACTTCAGAATCCCTTGAGAAAAATTCCGGCGAAGATCTTCCATTCGGCCGCGCGCGGCCGCGTCTGTAATCCCCCGATGAGCGGCGGTGGTCACAATTTCGCCGCGCATTTCCGCCGCCTTCCGCCGGCGCACCCAATAGACAATGAGTAGATAAAGTCCGAACAGCAGCGCCAGCAGTAAAAGGCCGATCGCTACAATCAAGGCAACGTGCGGGCCGAAAAACGCTGCAGCGCCGATAATAGTCGTCGCGAGCAGAACGAGGATGACAACCTTGACCCAAGTCGCAAGGTTACCGAACGCACTGAAGAGATACCCGAGTTCCTTCATGCAACGTTCGGCGTTTGGCGTTCCGACTTCGCCGAGGCTATGTCGGACAGGTCGGCGTTCGGCGTTGCCCTCATTTCCTAATCTCCTGCTCAGAAATCGCGCTCAAGGAATCTGTGAGAGAGATCGATGCGGCTCGGAAGAGATAGATCTCCACGGCAAACACGATCAGACAAAGGCCCGCAAAGAGGACGGCTATTGCGCCTAGCTTGGAGCCGGGCGGTTGAACCAGATCCCGCGTATCCAGATATTGATAGGCTTCCGGGCAGAGGCGCGCTTTCCGGTCGGTTTCCATTGAGCCTTGAATCCGGTGGCTGATGTCGATCATTTTGCCGCGCAAATATTCAGGCTGTGTCGCATACCAGCCCGTAAAACCGAGGCCGATGCAGGTATAAAAAACTTGCAGGCGTTCAGTTGCTTCCGCGCTCGGATCATTCAGCGTTTCATCCAGCAGATCGAAGAACTTTTCATCGCCGGCGAGTTCCTTCTGATCATAAGCCAAGCGGTTCTTATGCCATTGCTCAGCTACCGGTATCCTGCTCTCGGCTATCATCGAATCGGTAAAGAAGACGAGAGGCGTCTCGATTTTTCGCCATTGAGCGCGCAGCAGCGGCTCTTTTTCCGCGGTTTGGCCGAGCTGTTTGAATAAATCCTGAATCTCCAGCTTGAGTTGGTCATAATACGTCGGGCCACCCCCTTTTCGACCCAATCGATTCAGGAGACAGATTTTCTTGAATAAGGGATCGCAAAGCTCGAGAAGCGTCATGACTCTCCCTTCGGCAACGTCATGTACAAAGTGATGTCGTAGTCAGGCTTTTCCCGGCCTGTGTACCGGATCACCGCTCCTTTTTCAGTCTGTATTTGCTGCCACGTTCGCGCACTCTCGCCGCGCAAGAGCCGGAAGTAGTAAAGATTCGATTGAGCCGGCAATTCCAACGGAGGAAAGCGCTCCTCCTTGACCAAGACACCCCGGATCGCACGACCCGCCAGACTAGGCGGCATGAGTTTAAACTTGTCGGCGTCTTCAACGTAGGCGGCCAGAGAGCGCGGATCATCTTTTGTCCTGATCCCGAGGAAATAATCGCTCGGCTTCAAGAAGTGCTCATCCGTCAAGGCTGCTCGGTAGCTATCGTCAGCGAAGGTAAACTGTACCTTGAGGAAGCTCGGAGCAACGCTCCCTCTCACCAGTTGACGAATCTTGCCGGCCAGTTCGTTGAAACAGGGATACGGATTATCGTGATCGTAAGGCAGGCAATCAAACATGTCTCGATCCGGATGCAGCGCAGCGAGTTCGCTGATCAGCTCGCGTAACTCAAGGTAGACAGTGAACGGCGTCAGGTTGGGAGCCTCGATCAACGACTCAAGCCTCGCTCCGTGGCGACCCAATGTTCTCAGGCGCATCACTTGCTCGAATTGGATTCCGCGCATTGTGTCGATGCTGAACCCACCGCGATTAACTTGGACGACCAGTTCGGAACGACTCCCGAGTACCTGGCTTGTAATGTCTCGCACCAGTTCACGAAGCGCCGCTGAACCATTCAGAATCAGACATGGCCCGACAAATTCCGGGTCACGACGCGGTAAACCAGCTTCTTCCCCAGCTGCGCGTGTGACACGGAGAAGCGGCATGGTATCGAGATCGCTAGCGTCTTCTCCTTCTAACAGCAGGCGCGCATTGATCCGACGCTGGAGAACCGGTTTCGCATTGTCACCGGTGTTTTCGTCCGCTAACTCCGTTTCGACCACTCGATAAAGAATCTTGGCTCGAGAATCAATCGTTTCGCCGGGATTCACGCTGTTCGCCCGGGCGCTAAACCACAAAGGGACCGCTAGAAAAACCTTAAAGGCTCCGCGTGACTCGAAAGCTTGTTTGATATCAATCGCCGGCAGCTCGGCATCCTGCGGGAACCGAACCTCTTGGCCGTTGGGCAGGATCGCATGGAGACGATCGAACCGTAACCTCATGTTCTCGAGGTCGTCCTGCGAAAGTCTGGCATCGATAACTCCGTATCCATAATTCCAGGCCCGGCTGCGTTCGCCAATCAAGTTTTCATTGAAGCCTTGCTGCAATCGTTGCAGATGATGAGGAAGCAGGAATAAACCTTCGTGCCAGTGAACTTGCATAAGCTGTCAGCCTCTATATATCCGACCGGTCAATGTCCACGCGTTTCTGGCCGAAAAAATAATGCTTCAGTGTAAGAAACGATGGCGTCCACCATCTGCTTTTCCACTACTGGTCCGCTGAGATCTCCAGCCAACTCCAGGTAACGCCTCCAGCATTTTTGCTCGATATTTCCCAAGAATCCGGGCGACTTTGATTCTATCGAGGTACGGATCTTCTCGGGTGCGAATTTTTCAAGATGTTTTCGCGCGTAAGTCTCGCCGGCCGGCCCAAGCGCGGAGAGCAGCCCGGCAGTCAGCTGGCGCGTTTTGTCCAGGATCTGCGTAACCTGCAGAGTTGCGACCTCTCGATCTCCGGCGAGACAACGGCCGATTGTCCTTCGAAGGTTGGCGGTATCGGTATCCCGGCGAAGCGCCGATTTCGGTGCGATATTTTTCCAGACGCTCCAGATCAAGTGGTCGAGCATCACTACCATCTCAAACAACGCTGCAAACACTTTAGCCAGGCGCTCCTCATCAACAGGCTCGTCTGGTGTCATCCCGATTTTACCGATCAATTCGGCAGGTAGTTCAATCCCTTTACTTTGGGGAATCAACAATCCGGCAGCTTGGAGTCTTTGCGCGATCGCAACACGAGTCTCACTTGGCAGCTGCGGAATTTGGGCGATCAGCTCCTGCACAAGCTGTAATGGAGTCCTTTTCGGCGCTTCAGTCTGCGGCGGTGGCACAGCCGCGGCGAACTCAAATCGTTCCGGACCGGGGAACCGGTCCATCAAAGCGGCCAGATACTCTTCCCTGCGGCTTTCGGCGACCTCCTTCAACGAACGTTCAATCTCTTCGACCAGGTACTCGCGACGCGTTTCGGGAGGATCATCGGCAAAACTTGTCTGCAACATCCAAAGCCGCGCAGCTACTTTGACAGCCCAGGAAGAAACTTCTGATTCTTCCACCTTATCGAACGGACCAAACATTCAGGCGGAGAGGGTAGCACTCAAGCGCTTACGGACTCAAGCATCGTTATACGACGAAGACCGATAGGACTTATGGGACCAATAGGACAGATGGGACTCGTCCCTCCACCTTGTCCTCGTCCTCGTTTGGCCGAGATCGCCGTGGTCCGGTTACTCGGGCGGGGCCATGAAATCCGGGCCAACCGGGTCTTTAAGGCAATGGCGGATCGGTGCCCATCATCGTAGGCTGATTTTTCCGCTTTCAGCCACTGGGTTTCGGCGGCAGGGGCCTGCCGTCCTACAAGAACGAATCCATCAGACGAGCGGTGTTCTGCACGACTCTGGCGACCAGCGATCGTCGTTCCCACTCTTCACGAAGAACTGGCGTCGACTGGTCAATATAGTGTGCCTGGAGCGAACATAGTTTGCCGACCACTTCAGTGTCATAAATCAGCAAATTGATCTCCGCATTAAGGGCAAAGGACCGAATGTCCATGTTCGTCGATCCAACCATCGCCAGGTCCCGGTCGATCGTCAGGCATTTCGCATGCAAGAAACGCGGTTTGTACAAATGGATCTCCACTCCGGCATCCAGCAAATCATCAAAGTAGGAGCGTTGAGCCTCTTGCGTAATCAATTGGTTCGCATGCAAAGAAAGGATTAAGTGCACCGCTACGCCTCGGTTTAGGCGCGCCGCGCGGACCGCGTGCAGGAAAGGCTCGTCGGGGACGAAATACGGAGTAGTGATCACGATCTTTTGGCGAGCTTCGTAGAGCAATGAGATAATAAGATCGCGACCATTCTCGCGTGCGTAGCCCGGTCCGCTCGGCACGAGCTGTACCTCTGAGTCTCCGACCGGTACAGGCTCGGGAACCAGCTCTGGAGATTCAAGCACGTCCTCCGTTTCGAAGTATCGGTCCGCCAAGAACACCGCCTGCAACTGGGCAACCGCCGGCCCAGTCAATCGAACCACCAGTTCTTCGTTGGGGTAATCTTTTACAAACCCCGGGCTGACGATGTTCTGAGAGCCGATGTATCCGATGTGACCGTCGATCACCACGATTTTACGGTGGTTTCGAAGATCGAATCGTGCTGCTTTTCGGCGGAACAGTCCGACCGGCAGAACTGCCACTGTTTCAATCCCAGCTGCGCGCATGGCCGGCGCGAGCCGGCGTAAACCGCGTTTTGCGCCAAACGCGTCCAACAGAACCCTGCATTGAACTCCACGCGCTGCAGCGCCAATGAGGGATTGTGTGACTCGTGTCCCGGTTTCATCCGGTTCATAGACATAGAAGAGCAGATGAACGTGGTGTTGGGCCGAATCGATATCCGCGATCAAACGATCGATCGTGCCTGCATAATCAGTAAGTATTTCAAGGGCGTTCCCGCCAAACGGGGCAAAGTCTCCCAAGCGTCTCGCAATTCCGGGAACTGGTTCAAGGTTCGCAGGCAGCTTCGGTTCCGAGGTAATCCGGGAGCCGATTTGGGCTTGTGCTTGCCGAATAAATCTGGAAGCCCGTTCCTGGAGCGCTTTACGGCGCGCGGGGAGATAGATGCGCCCGAACAGAGCGTATAGCAGTAATCCCGGCCAAGGGAGCAGAAAGATAAACAGGAGCCAGGTTCGCGCCGCTGCCGCCGGCCGCCGCTGCGGTACGTAGATCAGCATTCCCAGCCTTATCACCCATTCACTGATGAGGTAGAGCAGGCTCCATTTCATAGAGTACGAGTTGAGCGTGAGTACGGGTGCGAGTGCGGCCAGAATACAAGAAACCACGCCGAGCTTCCAGATCGACAGCGCGATGCCAATAAACTCGTCCTTACCGCTCGCCTAAACACTAGCGGTCTGGTAGCCTCACTGAGTCTGAGTATGCGTGCCGGTACGAGAATGAAATAGGATTGAGCGAACCTCGCACTCACACGCACACTCACGCTTGCTTCATGCCCGCGCCGCCGAAACGAACACTTCTAGGATTCGCAGTTGAACTCGCGATCTATGCTGCTTTGATCGCTGCTTACTTTTTCCTCGTACTCCGCTTCCTCGGGGACTGGCTAAGGTCGTTGTTCCTTGAGCACAGAGATCTGTACGCCGTAGTAGCGATTTTATTGATGATTGGACAGGCGGTCGCGCTTGAGTTGGTGACGAACATCCTGGCTACTTTTCTGCGCCTGCGAAAACCCTAGCGCCATGTTCTTTCCGATTTCAGGTCTTCACCTTGACCCAATCTACTTAATCTGTGTCGGCTTCGTCATCGGTTGCCTGGGGGGGTTCTTCGGCGTTGGCGGCAGTTTTCTCACCGGGCCGGCGCTTTTTGTAACCGGAATGCCGATGCATTTTGTAGTCGGAACCGACCTTGCACACATTGTCGGTAAATCGATTGTTGCTGCACGAACCCATAGAGCTCTCGGCAATATCGATCTCAGATTGGCGGGGGTGATGGTTGTTGGTACGATTGTGGGCTCCGAAACCGGAGTTCAGGCGATTGAGTTTCTGAAAAAGACCGCGCACGTCGACCTTGTGGTAGGCATCGTATCGATCGTTGTTTTTAGTTTTATCGCGCTGTTCAGTGCTCTTGAAAGCTGGCTCACATTGAGAGCTGGAAAAGACTCAAAAAGCGACGTCGGAAATCCAGGACCAAAACAGGACGCGATGGTCTTAGACTCCGTGGTAAAGTTTATTCACGGACTCAGAATCCCACCATGCATGAGCCTTCCCCACTCAGGGATCGAATCGATTTCCGCCTGGGCAATCCTTGTTGTCTCTTTTGTAGGAGGGATCTTCAGCGGATTTCTAGGCGGAGGCGCAGGCTACATCCGAATGCCGTCCATGGTGTACGTCCTAGGTATTCCAACGCACATCGCTGTCGGTACCGATCTGTTCGAAATCATAATATCTGCAGGATATGGCACAGTCCGGCATGCCATGCAGGGTAATGTCGATATACTGGTGGCCTTGATGATGCAGACGGGAGCCGCAGTCGGCGCCCAAATCGGCGCGAACATGACTCAATATTTTTCCGGGCCGAGAATCCGGCTGGCCTTTGCGCCATTGCCGATGTTGGGCGCGATCGCAATTGCTTACAAGCTGATCACAGGCAATCATCAATAGGGTGTTATATCGAAGAGTTGAAACCACAGATTTTTGGAGGGGCGTCGCTTGCGACGCCCGCGAGCATGTGAACGAAATGGCACGGCGTTGGAGGGTCGTCGCCAGCGACACCCCTCCAACCGGTTTGCAGTTATGAAGATCCTAGTTTGCAGCGACGGCTCAATTCGGGCGTGGAAAGCGCTCGACTTTGCCGGGATTCTCGCCAAGGCCACTGGCGCTGACATAACGATTCTCGGTATCGCCGAAGAACAGAGCGACGCCGTTCCAAAGACACTGCAACAAGGGCAGCGCTCGCTTGAGCAAAAAGATATCAGCACCAAGCTGATCATGAAACATGGGGAGCCGCTCCCCGAAATCGTAAGCCAGACAAAACAAGATCAATACGACATCGTTATAACCGGCGTAGAACGAAGGGCTGGTCACGGATTTTATCTGCGCTCAGCCAAGATCTATTCGATCATTGAAACGATTTCGCCTCCACTGCTGATGGTGCCGGAGTTTCGCCCGGAAATAAAACATATCCTCCTTTGCAGCGGCGGCGGCACCTATATCGACAATGCTGTAAAGTTTACTGGGCCGCTGGCGCGGGCGTGCGGTGCGAGTATGACGATCCTCAACATTCTGGCCGAGCCGCCTGCGATGCATGCCAGGCTGGTTAGTCTGGAGGAGGATGTCCGAGCGTTGCTGAACTCCAATTGCGCTTTAAGCAAAAATCTGAAGAACGCGAAATCGATGATTGAACAGTCCGGCGTCGAGGCGAACATCCGGATCCGGCATGGGATCGTGATCAACCAAATACTCCAAGAAGCCAGCGAGTCGAACTGCGACCTTATCGTTGCCGGATCTTATCCCGTACCTGATCCATGGCGGGACTACGTTATCGGGAATGTCACCCGCAAGATCATCAACCGCGCAGATCGCCCTGTCCTCATTATTCGAAGTGATAAGAAGCCGGTTTCCCTTACTAAACGGCTGCGGCAAGCGATGACACAGTTCGGTCCGGCTAAAAATTGAAACGCCGACAGCGCCGCCATCGCAGACACCGGGTACTTCGCGAACGCCAATAGGCTTCGTCAGACGACCGGCGTTATCGTTACCCTCGCCCTAATTCTATGCCGCGAGCGTGGGATCTTACGCCTTTGCGCCAACGTGGATTTGTGCCTTTACGCAGTCGGCCGGCATTTTGAGCGCGAAATTGAAGGCGTCAACGGCCTCGTGGAACTCAAACGTCCGGTTAATCAGCGGTTTCAAGTTGATTTTGCCTGAGCCCATGAGGGCCAACGCGCGCGGGTAAACGTGCGCGTAACGAAATACGGTTTCGATCGAGGCTTCTTTCGCCTGCAGCGAAACAGTGTCCATGGGCACCGGCCCGATCGGCATCCCCACCAAGACGATTCTGCCTCCCGGGCACACGGGTTCGTGCACTTTCTGGATAGCCGCGGGCACACCGCTGGCTTCAAAGACCAAATCCGCGCCCCAGCCGTCGGTGAGTCCATCGACCACTTGCCGCAAATTTTCCTTTCCAATGTTTACAGGTCGGATCGGGCCGAGTTTAGCCGCCAGGTCTAATTTGGGTTGCTGGACGTCTGTAAGGACCACCTGACTGCACCCGCCCGCAAGAGCAGCCAGCGCGGTCACAGTCCCGATCGGGCCAGCACCCATGACCACGGCCAAATCACCCGGTTTGATCTTTGCCTTCAGCGCTGCATGCATTCCAACGGCCAGCGGCTCGACCATCGCTCCTTCTGCGAAACTGACGTTCTGGGGTAACTTGAAAGTGTAGGCGGCCGGATGCACGACATAGGGGGTCAAAACCCCGTGCACCGGCGGGGTCGCCCAGAACCGTACGGCCGGATCGAGATTGTAGATGCCAAGCCGGCTCGCGCGACTGTTTGGGTCGGGGATACCCGGCTCCATGCAGACGCGGTCTCCCGGTTTGAGGTGCTTTACCTGGGCACCAACTTCTACCACCGTACCGGCGGCTTCGTGGCCTAACACCATCGGCTCTTTGACCACAAATGGGCCGATGGCGCCATGCTCGTAATAGTGTACGTCACTGGCGCAAATACCTACTGTGTGAATAGCAATCTTCACGTCATGGGGGCCGACTCTCAGCGGCAGGTCGATGTCGCGCAGCGACAGTTCACCTTTGCGTTCCAATACTAACGCTTCCATAGATTAACAGCTTAGTTCCAAAACGCCGTTTTGAAAGTGCGTTGATCATCGCACCGGCCTCCGGCCCTGCAGCAATCCCGGGGTTGTCGGCGTTCCCAAGCCTAAGGCTCCAAAGTCACCTTAACTGACGTCAGCCCGGAGAGCACCATATCAATCCCTTGTTGATAGTCGCTCAGCGGCAGACGGTGTGTGACTATCTCGTCCATCGGAAGATCTCCCTCCTCGATCATACGGATTGCGACCGGATAGCAGCGCGGCCCGAGATGTGACCCATGGATGTTCAGTTCCTTGGAATTCCCGATGATGGTCCAATCGACTGTCACCTTCTCGCGCATAACGCTGAATTCTACGAACGTGCCCAGTTTGCGAATCATCATCAGTCCCTGTTCCACTGCGCTCGGGTGTCCGGTGGCCTCAATATACACGTCGCACCCATATCCTTCCGTCATATCTAGTACCCTTTGCACTGCATCTTCCTTCCTCGGATTAATACCGATGTCGGCTCCGGTTCTTTTTGCGACTTCTAGCCGTTCATCACTTAGATCCAGCGCAATGATTCGTTCCGGACCTTTCGCCCTCGCACCGGCAACCATGCCCAGGCCAAGCGGTCCGCATCCGGCAATCACCACCGTATCTTGATATTGGATATTTGCTCGCTCAACCGCATGAAGCGAACAGGCCAGTGGTTCAATGAAAACGGCGTGATGTAGCGGTATTGTTTTGGGTACTTTGTAGTTAAGCGCCCCGGTCGGAAAAACCATGTACTCCGCCCACGCGCCGAAGGTCCGTTTTCTAAATCCGTAGATGTCGTGAACGGAGCACATCCAATATGCGCCCATCTTGCAGTACTTACATTTCCAACAAGGAACAATCTGCTCGCTGATCGCATGATCACCGATCTTCAATCCGTACTGCTCCGCCGCGCCCTCCCCCAGCCCCACCACTTGCCCAACAAATTCGTGCCCAGGGGTTATTGGAGCCTGGCAATAACCTTTGCGATGTTCGTCACCCCAGTAATGGGCCGCACCGCTATAACATTTGATGTCACTCGTACAAATCCCAGTGCTCCTTACCCGAATAAGCACTTCGCCCCGTCCAGGTTTGGGCACCTGCCTCTCTTCCATCCGATAATCTTTCGGACCATGACACATAATCGCCGGCATGGTCTTCGGCAAAACATCCACAATAGCGCTCACCGATTGGAGTCTCCTTTGATTGATTCAGGCGTTCTCGCCGTTCCAAATTACACCGTCATTCCCCTCAACAGCACTGGCAAAGTTGCGAGGACTTCACCGTCGCGATGCAGATAGACATGATTGTGGAGATTCGTCACGACACAGACGTGATTTGGAATGATCCGAACTTGTTCGCCGATCTCCGGGCGCTTTGCGCATTTCGTCAGATCCACAATTCCATGTTCTTCTTTCAGGCTGGCTACAACCGCGTCAGGATAGTCCGGCAAAAATCCGTATCCTTCGCCTTTGCCGGGAGGCATCAAATCGCTGGAAAGTGTTTTACTACCTGAATCTAGGATTGCTCGATCCTGAGCCGGCCGGCTAACAACGGTAGCGTTTACGGCAAAAGCGCAGTCGCTCAACGAAGCTGCACCGGCAGCCATCATCATTCGATCATTATAGATATAGGTTCCCACGCGGAGTTCGGTCAAAGGGGCCAACGAATGACTTTCGAGCGCGGTCGGAGTGCCCCCACAAGAAATCACCTCAATAGGAATGTGCGCTTTTTCAAATAGAGGTAATGCCTGGCTCAGGAATTCCCCTGTGCCTTTGCTTGTCGGATAAGTCATCAATCCTTTAAATTGCGAACCAGAACGGCGGATGACGTTTTTGGCGAGATCTAACGCTTGTTCCGGTGTTTGAACACCTTGACGCGCGCCGCCTGACTCGAATTCGACCAACACATCGATTGCCGCTGCAGCTCGCTTAGAAGCAGCCGCAACGGTGTCTAGCGCCACATCATTGTCGACGGCAACACCGACTCGCGCGAAGTAGGTCAAATTCGCCAATCGCTCCGCCTTCTCGACTCCAACGATGTTGTAGGTAATTAGGATATCCGTCATTCCTGCCTGCACCATTGCCTCAGCTTCACCCAGCTTTTGCACCGTGATTCCGATCGCTCCGGCGCGACACTGTTCATGTGCTAGAAACGGAAGTTTATGGGTCTTAATGTGCGGTCTCAGTTTAAATCGATGTTGGTCGCAATAATCTTGAAGCCGCCGAATGTTTCGCCGCACGATCTCGTAATCGATCACCGGTACCGGGGTTTGTAGTTCTTCGATTCGCATGGAGAAGCAAAACGTTAATCCGATTTTAAAGACAGACCAAGGCCAAGATGCCTGCAAAACGACCGGGCGGCGCATCGGCACAGGTGACTGGCTTGTCCTGCTGATTCTTGTGGTTCCGTCGATTTATGTTTTTCTGACGGTGCCACCGCTTTGGCGCGATTCGGACGGCTTCAATCAGATTTCTTCTACGTTCGCCCCGAAAGGGATCATACATTGGCTGCCGGGCTACTGTTTTTTCGGCCGGCTCATCGTCATCGTCGCAGGGATTATCGGGAGCCTCCTGCAAGGGAAGGGCGTACCCTATCTTTCGCTCGGGACGCCAGTTCTGAGCGACACCGGAATTTATGCATTGATTGTAGTGCAACATCTCTTCCTGGTGTTCGCACTCTGGTATCTGATTCGTGCGTTGACAGACAGATTCATCTTCCGGCTGCTGTTCGCCGCGGTATTCGCGATGACACCTTGGATGTACATATTTGCTAACTGCATCGGTAGCGAAGCGTTCAGTAACCCGCTTGTCATATTGATCGCAGCGGTCGGATGGAAATGTTTGAACCAACGCGTGCGGCAGGTTCCGACATCTGCTTCGGATTTGGGGGAAGATCTCCCTGGAAAAACTTATATCTGGAGCTTTTTTGCTGTCCTGCTGGCGGCCACGCTGACCAGGCAGGTGAATAACATCTTTGGAGCGCTTCTGCCCATATCAGTATTGATCTTGTGGGCTGTCCGGCTGATCTGGCGTCGCAACGAAATTTCAGGCGCCCCATCGCCCAAAAGCTATGGTCGCAAATTCCTGGTATTCACCGCTGTCGGCATTCTTGCGATTGTTGGCTCGATATTTGTTCAACAAGCCATGTGTCTGCTGTTCCGGGTTCCGTACCGGTCTACCCTCGGCCAGACGTTCGAATGGCGCCTTAGCTATCTCCACTCTCTTTCAGTTAGTGAGCGGACGGCTATCCTGGAAAAACTAAGTAAAGATCTAAACGATCCTGTCATCACTGAAGCTCTCGAGCAACTGAATCGGTCTCTCAGCAGCGGTGACAAATGGACTGACATGTTTTTGTTCTACGCCATTGACCAGATTCTCGTGAAATCCGGCGTCAATGACGCAAAGATTCGGACCTATCAAATCGATCTCAAACTGAATCGAATTGCTAGATCGGTTCTGCTATCGGGCGAACCACACTATTTGAGGGCGGTGTGGACTGACTTCTCTAACATTTGGACCTATTCCCAGGCCGACTTGGCAAATCCACCATTCATTCTGACTGACTGGTTGCGTACTCAAGTCGAGCTGCCACGATACCTCCGCCTGAAGTCGCTGGTCTCGTTCCAGCACCCGGAGGGCTACTTTGAACAGATCTGGAAAAAGCATTCTTATTTTCACGTCTTCAACGGCATCCCAATGTTCTGGTTCGCAGCCATTACAATTGTGCTCGGTGCCTTTGCTTTGCGGACCTCCGTTGGACTAACTGCTGTCGCTTACTCCACGGCATTAATCGCGACAGCAATCCTGATTTCACTTGCGACTTGCGCAACCTCATTTGCTGGCGCGCGTTTCTTTTTGCCTGCCTATTCGCTCCTCCAGATTAGCTTTATGGTTGTAGCGCTAGTTCAATTGTGATCAAGCCATCGACAAGAGGATATTCGTTTGATGGCCCAAGCCTCTTCCATGAAGCGGTGATTTTTGATGATAACGCATTCAGTACCGGACCTGTTAATAATAGTGTGTTTTCTTCAATAGACGCCATTGCCAAGTCCTCCAATTAAACTGCGCCGAATTCGAAACCGCAGATTACGCAGATGCCACAGATTTTCCAGATGTCCCGCGCACGCCCCAAAGAAGAATCTGCTTAATCTGTGAAATCTGCGGTTCCAATTCCTTCCCTATTTAACGGCGCCAACGGTTAAACCCCGGACCAGGTATCGCTGGAGCCAGGAGAACACGATCGCTACCGGCAGCGTGGCCAACAGTGTCGCCGCCATTACCTGTTCCCATTCAACTGTATAGCGGCCGCCGACCAGCGAAAAGATGCGAAGCGGCAACGTAAAATTGTTTTGAGAGCGGAGAAGGGTGAGAGCAACTACAAATTCGTTCCAGGAGTTGATGAACGTGAAGATCGCGGTTACCACCATGGCGGGTGCAGCCAGCGGCACAAAAATGCTGACGATGGCGCGCCAGCGGCTGCACCCATCAATCAAAGCCGCTTCTTCCAACTCCACCGGGATCGACGCGAAATAGCTTTGCAGCATCCAGACGGCAAACGCGATATTGAATGCAGCATAGATCAAGACGAGAGCGAACTTGTTGTCGACCAATCCGATCGAAACAACCAGATGGAAAATACCCAGGACAACCAGAATTGGTGAAAGCATTTGCGTCGCCAAAAGGAATTGGCGGAACGGCTGTTTAGCAGCAAAATTTGTTCGGGCCATTGCGTACGCGGCTGGCACGCTCAGGATCAATACAAGGAGGGTTGAACCCAGGCTTATCAGGGTGCTGTTCCAGAGGGCGGTCCCAAAATCGGCCGCCTGCCACATCTCCCCAAAATTTTGCCAATGCAGTTCGCTCGGCAGCCAGCGCGGAGGATAACTGAAAACCTCGGCGCGTGGTTTCAAGGCGGTGAACAGCATCACTGCAAAAGGGAAGAGGATGATCCCTAGCAAGGGAGACAGAACAAGCCAGATAAGCAGGCTCCGGCGTTTGCTCATAGTTTTTTCTCCTTACCTTGAAGACGCAGATAAATGGCGGTGAACACGAACAACATCAGTAGCATTACCGTAGAAACAGCGGCGGCCTCGCCGATTCGGCCGAGCCGAAATGCCAGTTTGTACAGATAAGTCACCAGGATGTGTGTGCTGTCAGCCGGGCCGCCCTCGGTCAGCACCCAGATGATTGGAAACGAGTTGAACACATAAATCACGTTCAGAACGATCGCGATGTTGATGAACGGCCTGACTAAAGGAAACGTCAGGTGCCAGAACTGCTGCATCGTTGATGCACCTTCAAGCCGAGCCGCCTCGTAAATATCCTGAGGCAAGGAAGAGAGGCCGCCTAGAAAGACGGTGGTGGTAAACGGGATCGAGACCAGAATGCCCACTGCTACCTCAATCGGAAACGCCAGCTCAGCCGAGGCTAGCCAGGCTATGGGACCCGAGATAATCCCGAGCCGCTGTAAAGATGCATTGACCATGCCGTACTCCGCATTGAACGCCCAACGCCAAACCACTGCCGACATTGTGAGAGAGACTGCCCAAGGCAGCATGATGATCGCTCGGGCAATCGCCCGCCCGTGAAATGGCAGATTCAAAAGAATCGCTACCGGCAATGAAATTAGAACGGTGCCGCCCACCACCAAGCCTGTCCATGACAGAGTTCGCCAGAGAGACGCCTTGAAAAGAGGATCGGCAAAGACCTTCAGGAAGTTGTCGACTCCGTTCGCACGGATCAGAATGCCGAACCGGGTGACTTCATGAGTCGCGGTCCTTAAGATGTCGATAAACGGATAACTGACGATAAATAGGGCGAGCAGGAATGCCGGAGCAATCAGGAGGTATGGCAGGTAGTTGATTCTACCGCCTAGCGTCTTTCCCGGTCCGGCTACCTTCCTTTGTATCAGGCGTTGCATGATCCGCCATCCGACACCGCGATGAGCGTGGTTGCTGTGGGGCGGCAGGCCCTGCCGCCGACACCCCTGGGCATGCGCTGGATTTTGGCGGCAGAGAACCACCCTGCAGCGCGCCACGCCTCTACTGTTTCGGTTTTCCGTTGATGAACGTTCACAGACATCCGTAACGGTCGACGGTGGACTGTTTACGGTAGACAGGTAACCCCGAAAACGTTCGGGGCCAAAGGCGCGCTATTTGCAGATAGCAGCGTTTGCTTCCTGAGCCGCTTGTTTCAGAGCATCGGCCGGTTTCGCTTTCCCAAGATACGCGCTCTGCAGCGCTCGAACCACCGCGTCGCTCATCGCATCATAGCCGCTGACCAATGGCGTGAACTTCGCCTTCTCGAGAAGCTTCACGAAAATCTGCAGGCGCTCATTTTGTGTAAAGTAAGGATCCTCAGCTTCGGCCTTGGTCGTAGGCAAGAACCCTTCTCCTTTCGTGAAAGCGATTCGAGGCTCTTTCGTGAAAAGGAAATCTAGAAATTTCCAGGCCGATTTTTTTACTTTCGAGTTCTTGAAAATCACAATCGTGTCCGTCACTGCCATTGACAGGTCTCCTTTGTCTGACGGGAGCGCGGTGATGCCGTACTCCAGATCCGGCGCATCCGATTTGAGCTGGTTGATCAGGAATGGCGCGGTAATAACAGTCCCCACTCTGGCTTGCTTGAACAGGTTCTGGACATCCTCACGGCTGTAAGAAGTAACACCAGGTTGTGTCAGGCCTTCGTCGATGAGCTTCTTGTATTCTTCCACCGCTTTAACGCCGGCGTCAGAATCGAAAACCGCTTTACAGTCTTTGACGATGTCGCCGCCAAATGACCACAAAGCGTAATACCAATAAGTGTCCGTTTCGATTTCCTTCCCTTGCAATCCAAACCCGTACGAACCAGCCTCTTTGATTTTTTTCGCCGATTGCTCAACGTCTGTCCACGTCTTGGGCCCGTTCGGGAACCCCGCTTTCGTAAACAATTGTTTGTTGAAATAGAGAGCTCGTGCCGAAGCGGCGATCGGCAGTCCGTTGGTTTTCCCTCCAATAGTGGCGTAGTCAAAAAGCGATTTGATAAATCGATCCTTGAACGCCGCGTCCATGTATCCATCAAGCGGCTCCACCAGATCCTGCTTTTGAAAATCGGCTAGCCAGCGGGTGCCGATAATCGAAACATCTGCGTTAGCGTTCGCCGCAATATCGGTTGTCAGTTTCTGCAGCAGGTTGTCCCAGTTGACGATTTCAATCTGGATATCGATGTCCGGATTCTTCTGTTTGAAATCGCCGGCCATTTTCTTGAAATACGGCTCCGTTTCCTTGCTGTAGAAAGGAATCGTGACACGCACAGTTTCGGCATTGGCCGCGATCACGGCAGTCATGAGCAACAAACCAACACAACCGGCGACGACAGAAAACTGCTTGGAGGAGAACATTTTCATCATTGAATTAGAGGTTTGAACGTCCTTTGGCGAGACACCGTCCACAGGCTAGCAGGAAAGGAGGCCAGATGTCTACACGGTGTTCCAGGTCCCTTGTTTCGGGCTCCGAGTTTCGGGTTTCAGACACGAGTTTCGTGTGATCGCAAGCTTGGCAGCGCCACACAATAAATATGACAAACGAACGTTGGGACGAAGTCTTGCTGAGCCGGCGCCCATCAACCTACAATCCCAATCGATGCCTTCTGCTCCTTACCGCAGTGTTTACGCGTACCCGTGGGATGTATTGGAAAGCGGGCCAACCAGGTTTGCAGATATCCTCGCTTCACAAAGGCTCACAGAAGTCACAATCGCTGTCAGCTACCATGCAGGGAAATTTCTACGCACCCGAAGCGATTCCAGCCGGGTCTATTTCCCCGAAGACGGAACGGTCTACTTCGAGCCCGATTTGAAGCGCTATGGCCGGATCAAACCGGTTCCGCATCCGGACAAAAAGCTGCGGCAAGTCGCAACCGGGCTCGTGCAAGCAGACCGACTAGGTGTACACGCCTGGACAGTCGTATTTCATAATTCGCGCCTCGGTGTTGCCTACCCGGATGCAACAGTACGGAACGCCTGGGGCGATCGTTATCCCTATAGTTTGTGCCCGGTTAACCCGGAAGTCGCTGCCTTTGGCGTGGCGCTGGTGGAAGATCTCTCCAGAGCACTATCGGTCGCGAGTATCGTCCTCGAGACAATCGGCTTTTTGCCTTACGCGCATGGATATCACCACGAGTTCGCTCAAACGAAAATCACTCCCTGGATGAGTGTTCTGCTTGCGCTCTGCTTTTGTGAGCATTGCCTGAAAGAATCGAAACGTGAAACCGGCATCGACAGTAACGCGCTGCGAAAACGGGTGGAGGCAAAGGTGGATGATTACTTACAGTCAGCTGTTGATATCCCTGCTGACATCGCACTAGCATGGACTACAGCAGATATTTTGAGCGATGAGGAGCTGTCCGGATATCTCAAATGGCGAAGCCGCAGAGTTTCAGAACTGTTAAAACAATTCCGTGCTGCTGTATCAGCAAAGTTAGCCATTATCCCGACAATTCAGCGGCCTACTGCCTCCACATGGATTGAAGGAAGCGATATCAAGGCGCTGGCAGAAATCGCGGATTATCTCGAAGTCCCTTTCTATGAGCCGACTGCGCAACGGGCGATTGCCGATGCGTGGGACACACTCCATCGTACAGGGAACGATCCCACCAAGATTCGCGCCCTTCTTCGGCCCGGCCCTCCCGATCTTGGAGATGGCCAGGAGCTTGTAGAAGCTATTCAGGGTATCGCACAGCTCGGTATCCGAGATTTTGCGTTCTATAATTGGGGTCTGCTCCGGAAGCGTGATTTCGAGCGCATAGGACCCGCGCTTTCTAGAGTGTGAGTGCTCTAGAGTGTGAGTGCGACTGTGAGTGTAAGTGCGAGTCCGCCCCGGAACCCGGCCTGTCCGCCGTAGCCTTGGCGGAGGCGGAAACCATCCCCTACCACTCCTCAACCGTGAGCTCGGATGCCAATGGTAGATTTCCAGCCGTTAGCCCACAATCGACGGGGAGAGCTATCCCCGTGATTGCTTTCGCCGCATCCGAGGCCAGAAAAACGACCGCTTCAGCGACATCCTCCGGCTCCACGACTCGGCCGAGCGGATACCATTTACGCAGTTGTTCGAAAATAGCCGGATTTTTTTCCACTCTCGCTTGCCAAATGGGCGTTCGCACTGTTCCGGGAAGTATCGCATTGGCACGAATACCGAATTTTCCCCATTCAGTAGCCAATGCTTTTACGTAGCTGATTAACCCGGCTTTTGCTGCACTATAACCCGGGTGCCCTAGGGTCAGCAAAGCGTTGACTGAGCTGATCACCACGATCGCGCCTTTGCCTTTTTTCAGCATCCCTTCCCGAACTGCTTCCACCGTATGCATCGCCCCATGCAGGTTGAGCTCCACGTCGCGCCGCCAGGAATCGATGGTTGTCTTCCCCAGAGTCGGAGCCGACGCGCCGCCCGCGTTGGCCACCACCACATCAACTTCACCCAATCCTCGAACAGCGTCTGTTACCACTTTGCGGAAATCAGCGGCGTCAGTGATATCCGCTGCGACCTTAATAACGCGACCATCGACCCGATCCAGGTTCTTTAGCCGCTCGTTGGAAACATCGTTCGCTAACACCGTGTCACCAAGCGCGCAAAACTTTGAGACGATACTGCTCCCGACACCTCCTGCCGCTCCGGTGACTAAAACAAGCCGAGACATGGGTCAAGGATACAGGAGACAGAATACAGGAGACAGGAGATGGGACGGGAGCCTCCTGTATTCTGCCTCCTGTATCCTTTCATATCAGTTTTGCGTCGGCTAGTTCGCTCTTGATGTAGGCGTAGTAGATCGGTGCCGCAATTAGACCCGCGACTCCGAACGCAGCTTCCAGCGTGATCATTGCAATCAGCAGCTCCCAGGCATGCGCGTGAATCCTGGAACCAACAATTCTCGCATTCAAAAAATATTCGAGCTTATGAATCACGATCAGAAACACTAATGCGGCTAAAGCGCCATATAGCGAGACTGAGAGCGCCACGACCACAATCAAGGTATTTGAAATCAGATTACCGATAATGGGCAAAAGGCCCGCGAGAAATGTCACAGCGATCATCGTTTTGGTCAGCGGCAAGTGGAAACCAAAGAGCGGACAGATAACCAGAAGAAATATGGCGGTCAAAACGGTGTTCACCGCGGAAATTCTGATCTGCGCAAAGACGATGTTTCGGAACGCCGCTCCGAATCGAGCGGCGCGGTGTGTCAGCGCCCCAATAAACGGCCTGGCGAAGAAGGCCGGTCCGCCTTCATGCAGCGAGATCAGCGCACCGATCACCATCCCGATCAGCATTCGCACAAACACACGCATCGCTTCTTTGCCCAGCATCTGGACTTCTTTCGAGTGTTCGCCAACCCAGTCTGAAGCCACCGCTTTTAGATCGTCAACGTTACCGGGTAAATAATCTGCGACGGAGGCTGGCAACTTGGTGCGAGCCTCGATGAGAATGTGCTCCATCTTTTGGAAAAGGACCTCCAGGTTTCCGGTGTCACTCTTAAGAAAAGCGACGATTCCAAATATCGCGAGAGTAACGATCCCAACAGTAACGATCGCCAGACCACCTACCGCGACCAGGCGCGACCGCGGACCCGACAGACGTCGCTGGATGAGCGGAACCGCTAGCTGAACAAGCTGGTACACTAGACAACCGGCGGCCAGCGCTGGGAAGAGATGCAGATAAAGCACCAAAAACAGTGCAAGCCCCGCAAGAATCCAGGAAGCGAGGTTAGAAGCAGCGTCTGCGGAATCTGGTTTAAGTGAGCCGAGGTGCATGAATCTTCAGCAGGCTCTTCTGAATTGTTGAAATTTGCAAGATTGCTTAGCCAGAAACCCCGATGTAGTTTGGAGCCGCCAAAACGAAAACCTAAGAATCAAATGGCTCACGAAGGAAAGACCCCCTCTCGAAGAAACGATTACAACACGGTTGGCGTATCAGCCCTAGGCCTAGGGGCAGCTGCCGCACTGCTCACACTGTTCCTGCTACTCATGAATTGGCTCGCCGAAGTCGTCCACGGGATGCAATTTACAATCAGTCGTTGGTAGGCCCCTAACCCCAACATTTTAATTAATCTCGCACTACGGTGAAGACGTTTGCGGCTATCCTGATCCTAGCGCTGGGATTTGCGTCCCAGATTTTCGCTGACGACCTTCCTACCTTCGCTGAACCGGAAGTAAACACGTTCGTGAAGTCGTATGCCCAGTTTATCGACGATTACGCTGCGGCATATAAAGCGATGAAAGCCGGCGATAATTCCAAAATGCAGGCTCTGCAGTCGAAATCAATGGAATTGCAAACCGAAGCCAGCCAGCTAACCGGAAAAGTCAAAGACGACGAGAAACCGAAGTTTCAGGACTTCATTACCAAGTGCGCCCAAAAGCTTTTGGACATTGCTAAGCAGTAGCGTTCCGGGTTTCGTGTTTCGCGTTCCGAGCTGTAGGGGGCAGGCCCTGCGCCGACATCTATCATTGCGCTGGGTCCCGACGGCAGAGGCCTGCCGCCCTACAGCACTCCGTGTCGGAGATGACGGCGTTCCCCTTCGAGTCACACTCGCACTCTTCTTCTAACCATCAGGCGGGATTGGAAAATCACGACCAACATCAGGAAGACGCCTCGAATCACCGATTGCCAATAGGCTGAGAGACTGATCCAACCCAGACCGTTTTCGAAATTCAGAATATTGAAGATCAGGCCCAACAAAAGAACGCCAGCAAGCGTCGTGAGGACCGAGCCTTGCCCGCCAGTGAGCAGTGTTCCTCCGACTACGACCGATGCAATTGCGAACAGTTCCCAACCGACTCCTTCAACCGGTTGCCCGGCCCCGAACTGGGCAGCAAGAATAACTCCGGCTAAGCCGGAGAGCGCCCCGCTGATCAGGTAAAGAAAGAACTTTGTCCGATCCACAGCCAGGCCCATCAGCCGGGCAGCTTCTTCGTTTCCTCCGATCGCCAGAACGTATCTGCCAGAAGCGGTCAAGTTCAGGCAGATCGCACCAATGAGATAGGCAACGGCTGCAATCCACGCCGGAATCGGGAAGCCGAGAAAATCGCCCTGACCGATAACTGTAAAATCGGTGTCGTACGAAACTGCGACCGACTGATTATGCGATAACAATAAGGCAGTACCTTGCGCGGCGAGCATGATTGCAAGCGACGAAATGAAGGGCGGAATTCTCAGCCGAGTAATGGTTGTTCCGTTCAGGAATCCCATAACGGCCCCTGCACCAACACCGCCAGCTAGCCCCGCCCACACACCGAACGGGCTGAGAAGCGCCGAAACAACGCTTCCCAAGGCTGCGGTCGTGCCCACCGAAAGATCGATCCCGCCACTAATGATCACAAAGCACATGCCAAGCGATACCAGCGCAAACATCGAGTTGTAACGCAGGAACGTGAGAACATTGTAGGTCCCAAGAAAATTCTGGTACCGCAGATTACCGAACACGATCAGCAAAACGAGCGCGATCAGCACACTATTCTGGCTGATCAAGCGAACGATTTTGGTCGGGTCTTTTTGCGGTTTGCTCATGCGGAAATCGTGAGAGGAGGGATGGGAGTTATGGGACCAATGAGACCTATAGGACCAATGTTCCTATCGCGCGGCTCCTTTCTGTTGAATGAAGACGGCGCCGACGATGATCGCGGCTTTTACTACCAAGGCGGCAGCGTCTGGGACGCCATTCGCCAAAAGAGTGTAGCGAACCAGCTGGATAATTAGCGCGCCGGTCAGTGTCCCAACCACCGACGCTCGTCCACCGGTGAGCGGTGTTCCGCCGACGGCTACTGCTGCGATTGCGTCGAGCTCCATGCCCAGGCCAACCAGGTTCGCGTCGGAGGAAGAATTGATCGCGATAACAATCAGCCCGGCGAGCCCGGAGCATAGGCCGCTGATCAGGTAAACTACCAGCTTTACGCGCTTGACCGGGACACCGGCAAGCCGGGCTGCTTCTTCGTTCCCGCCCACTGCAACTAGCTGCCGGCCGAAGACGGTGAACCGAAGAGCCCAGACGGCGATCGCAACGATCAAAGCCATCAGAATCGCCTGAAGAGGAATTCCGAACGGGCGCGCCAGTCCAATCACTTGAAAAGCTGGCATAGTGAACGGCTGAAGATTTCCGTTCGTTACGACCTGCGCAATCCCTCGCCCGGCAATGAAAAGGATGAGCGTCGCAACGATTGGCTGAATTCGGAAACGGGTCACCAGCCAGCCGTTGAAGGATCCAAACAGCCCCGAGACGAGAACCGGCACGACAAACGCAAGCGGCACACCCCACCCAGGCGGGATCGATTTGTTCAAGAAAATGAGCGGTGCCAGAGCGCCCGCGATCGCCATCAACGATCCGACGGAGAGATCGATACCGCCGGTACCAATCACTAGCGTCATCCCGACCGCGACGATCACAATTGTGCAGACCTGGGTCAGATTGACATTAAGGGTCTGCCAACTAAGGAAGTGTGGTGTCCGCAAAACGTTGAAAACGATCAACAGCAAAAGCGCGACCAGAGTCCCGTTCTTCACCAGGAGTCTCCTGAATCGCTGTACTCCAGCAGCCTTGGGAGCTGGCCGCTCCGTTGGAGGTGCCGCTTCTGGAGGGCGAAGCTCTGTTACCGCCGTTGTTGTCTGACCAATCATTTCGCCGGGTTCCGACGGCGACGACAGAGCGTCGTCCTCCAGAAGACCCGATCCGGCCTGCGATCCGTTTGTAGACGCTGGTGCGCTCGCGCCCCGCGCATGAAGCGCCGCGGTACCGTCGGCCATTGCAGCCATGATTGATTCTTCATCGATCTGTTCGCCCGAGAATTCTGCAACTGTTCGGCCCTCGCGGAGGACAAAAACTCGGTCCGACCCCTCTACCACCTCCTCCATTTCAGAAGAAATCATGAGGACGCCGAGGCCATCGACCGCAAGCTGGGCGATCAGACTTTGGATCTCGGCCTTTGCCCCTACGTCGATACCCCGAGTCGGTTCATCCAGAATCAACAGTCTCGGATTCAGGCAGAGCCAGCGAGCCAACAAAACCTTCTGCTGGTTGCCCCCTGACAACTCACGGATCGGCTGGTCGACGCTCGCGCACTTGATGCCGAGTCGCTGCACAAACTTTTCTACAACCTTCGCCTGTTCGTTCTCATCTACAATTCCGGTTCTGGCCAAGAGCGGCAGTAACGCGAGGGTCAAGTTCTCCCGCACAGATAAGTCCGGGACGATGCCGTCGAATTTTCGATCTTCGGAACAGTAGCCAATTCCCGCTGCGATTGCGTTGGCTGGCGCTTTGGGAGTAAACGGATTGCCGTTAAACTCCATTGCACCTTTGTCCGCTCGCTCAGCGCCGAAAACGGCTCGGGCTACTTCACTTCGTCCAGAACCAAGTAACCCGGCCATGCCTACAATTTCCCCCGCGCGCACATCCAGGCTCGCATCAGTTACGCGCCGGCCAAGCGAAAGATTCCGAACAGCGAGTAGCGAAGTCTCTGCAATTCGACTGCCAGCGCCATCAGCTTCTCCAAAAGCCGTTTGCTTACTGGTAGCCGATTCCAGTTCGCGCCCAATCATCGTCGTCACCAATGAAAGCTTTGAAAGGCTAGTCAGCGTTCCAGTCACGACGGTTCTTCCATCCCGCATCACTGTGACTCGATCGCAGACAGCATAAAGCTCGTCGAGTTTGTGACTGACAAAGATTACTGAGACGCCTGACGACTTGAGCTGGCGGATCACCTGGAAAAGCACAGCGACTTCGTGATCATCCAACGACGATGTCGGTTCATCCATGATCACCAGCTTGGAATCGAAGCTGACCGCTCTTGCGATCGCCACCATCTGTTGGATTGCTGTGCTGCATTGGGAGAGCGACTGACCTACATCTACCTTGATCCGGAAACGGCTCAGCAGCTCCTCCGCTTCGCGATGCATCCGACCCCAATCGAGAAATCCAAACCGCCGCCGCTCGCGGCTCAGAAATATATTCTCGGCTACCGACCGATACGGGATCAGATTGATCTCTTGATAGATCGTGCTGATGCCGCCTTCCTGGGCGGCTTTAGGCGAACTCGCAGAGAACGGAGCGCCGTTAAATATTATTTCTCCGGCGTCTTTAGAGTAGTAGCCGGTCAAGATCTTGATCAGAGTCGATTTGCCGGCTCCGTTCTGACCGATCAGGGCATGTATTTCACCGGGCTCAACCTCAAGTGACGCTCCAATTAGGGCCGGAATGCCGTTAAAGCTCTTATCGATGCCGCGCATCTGGAGGAGAGGCGCGGAAACAGTGCTAGTGTGGGTGCTAGTAGGAGCTATCGGCGTCATTGATTCGGTAATCCCTAATCCGTAATCCCTAATCCGTAATCCGTAATCCTAAACCGTAAACCGCAAACCGTAATCCATAATCCGTGAATCGTGATCCGTAATCCCTAAAGTACGAAACATGCCACGCCGCCTTTCAAGCTTCGGATCACGGTTCACGGATAGGGACCACGGATTACGGATTACCGATTACGGTTTACGGTTTACGGATTACGGATCAGGGATCAGGGATCGCAAGGGCGGAGCGGGAAGACCAAAGCCTCCCCACTCTCACACTAACACTCAAACCAGCACTAGCACTACCTCAATACGCTTCGGTTACGTGGTCTTTCGCGTTGGAATCATCGAAGAGCCGATCGTCGCTCTTGATCCATTTGTCGATCTTCTTCCCTTTCGAGTAAGCCTCCATTGCATCAAATCCTTTCGGTCCGAGGCGCGGATTGCATTCGACGGTGCAATTCAGCTTCCCATCGACAATCGCTTGCAAACCATCCTTTTCGCCGTCGATGCTGACGACGATAACATCTTTGCCTGGCTTTTTGCCGGCCGCTTCAAGCGCGGCGATCGCGCCTAAAGCCATTTCATCGTTATGCGCGTAGATCGCTGTAACGTCTGGATGCGCTTGTAACAACGTCTCTGCAACCTGACGGCCTTTGTCCCGGGCAAAATCGCCGCTTTGGGAAGCTACCACTTTCATGTCGGGATACTTCTTTAAAGCCTCCATGAAGCCGGCCTGGCGATCGTGCGCCGGTGAAGATCCGGTTGTTCCTTGCAGCTCAATGATCGTTGCCTTGCCGTTTGTTTTTTTCGCCAGCCACTCAGCGGCACGCTTCCCTTCGTCAATGAAGTCGGAGCCAATAAATGTCAAATAATCACGACCAGGTTTGGCTACCGCTTCGTCGACGCGCCGATCAAGACAGATGACGGTAATCCCGGCTTTCTTGGCCGCCATCACCGCAGGGACCAACGGTTTTTCTTCGCGGGGAGCGAGAAAGATGATATCGACGCCTTGGGCAATCATGCTGTTTACGTCGGCTACCTGTTTAGCAGCTGAGCCCGCTGCATCGGTGTACACGAATTGGCAGCCTCGTTTTGCTGCCTCTGATTTGACGCTCTCAGTCTCGGCAAGACGCCAGGGGTTATTCGATTCGGTTTGTGAAAAGCCGACCTTGTAACTCTTCTTTTCTTTTAGTTTTGGCAACTCTTGTGCGCAAGCCGTACCAATAATTCCAGCAGCCAGGACAAGCGCCAGGCCACCGTGGAGGAACTGTTTTTTCATCGTATTCTGGGGTTTATTCGACGGGTTCTTTTAAGTTAACAATGATAGCTCAGCCGATCTAGCACGACAAATGATCGGCGTCGCCGTGAACGATCACATTTATTCGATTTCCGTTGCGACCACCAGAAAGAAATTGTAGGGCGGCAGAGCTTGTCCCACCGTAGCCTTGGCGAAGGAGGACCTCTGCCGCCGATACCCAGCGCCTCTAATCGCCAGCCCATCAATACCGACGTAACAATAAAAAACTGATTAACCGCAGATTGATGGGCTGGAATTTCCCATTGATTGCGTGGCGACGA
>JBKPBY010000172.1:0-16367 GCA_046727075.1 bacterium
GCCCAAACGGAATCCGGGCACACGACCGACCCACAAACCCTGGTTTTTGAAATTGTGGAGTCCCCCAACCATCCGAGCGCTACTCAGAAATGCGGGTACGCGCTGTTTTACTCGGATTTGATCCAATAGGACTGTGTGGGCAGCCCCTGTATCAATGACGAAGCTGTACTCGGATCCCCCGATTGTTCCGATAACTTCTAGTCTGCGATTGTTCCGGACCTCCAATGGCACATAAGTATATCCCATGCGTTCGTAGTTCTGACGCCGGACCGGAAGGGCGCCTCCATGGACTGAAAAGAAGATCTGCCATTGATGTAGTTGATGACCGCACCGTATTGAGACAAAAGGCCGAGTCCAAGGACTCCACCGAATAAGGATTCGTTTCTAAACTGTCTTATATGTCCGATCCCAATGGACTCTCCGGCTGTGTTTCTCGGTTGATTGAGATAGTCAGCCGGCCCGCCTCTATTCAAAACGATCATTGGTACTTTACCGAAGCTCATTGTTCCGCAGCTAACGTCGGAGGCGAGCACAACTCTATGTTGTTTTCCCTCGCTGGACAGTGAGCCTGGCAGCTTTGAGTCTGCGGCTGGCGCTTCTGACTTCAGCCGGTTTGCTTCGCCTTCAGAAATCACGCAGGGAAACGCGCCGGTGTCCACTAACCAAGGCTGCGCATTGTGCCCGTTAATGCGAAGCGGAATATACAAATGATTGCCGGCGATCGTCGTTTGAATCTCACCGACATTCTGAGCTACCGCAGCAGAGAGGGATACTAGAGAAATAAATAACGTTATATAAATATGGACACAGCGCCCGATGAATTGCATGGCCGCTCTTTCATCACATTCCGTTTTTCCACGCAAGCCTGAAACAAAATCTTGGCCTCTCAGTTACCGATTGGCGCACTAAATGTCGCCAACCGAAGACTGAAAACCGAAAACGGAAAACCGGTAACGAGCCCGGGCTTACCCACCTGCAATCGCAGGCACGATGCTGACTTCGTCCCCGGCTTTCACGAGGGTGGCGGTGTCTTGCAGAAAACGGATATCTTCGTCGTTTACAAAGATATTGACGAACCGACGCACGCTCCCTTGTTCGTCACACACTCTTTCCTTTAACCCCGGGTAATTCTTTTCGAGGTTATCGAGGATCTCGCGAATGGTATCGCCTTGGCCATCAACCAGTTCCTGGTTTTGCGTCAGTTTTCGCAGAGGGGTCGGGATTCGGACGGATACGGACATAAGATTATGCAGATTGTAGTCGGGTTTCGACCAGCGTTTCAAATTCTTTCAGGCTTGGCCGGATGATGTTGGGTTGGCCGATATGGTCAACGATTGCTTCCTGGGTCTTCAACCCGTGACCAGTGACACAGACCACAACACACTCATTTCGTGGGATTGAACCGTTTTCGATCAGTTTTTTCGTGCAAGCGACCGTTACTCCTCCAGCGGTCTCCGCAAAAATACCTTCGGTCTCAGCTAATAGTTTAATGCCTTCTAAGATTTCGGCGTCGGTACAATCTTCGGCCGAGCCGCCGGTCTCCTTGATCGTGCGAATGGCGTAGTAGCCGTCCGCCGGCGTACCAATGGACAACGATTTTGCGATCGTTTGCGGTTTAGCCACCGGCCGGACGATTTCGCTATTGTTCTTTAGAGCGGTGCTGATGGGAGAACAACCTGAGGCCTGCGCTCCATGAATGGACGCGCGCCCGGGTCCCACCAGGCCGAGCTTCGTGAATTCTGCGTACGCTTTATGAATCTTGGTGAGAAGCGATCCACTGGCCATCGGAATAACTGTGTGTTGAGGCAGGCGCCAGCCGAGCTGTTCAATGATTTCAAAGCCGACAGTCTTTGAGCCCTCGGCGTAGTAAGGCCGCAAGTTCACGTTTACAAATCCCCATCCATATTTCCCTGCTACCTCGGAACAAAGGCGGTTCACTTGGTCATATGGTCCTTGAACACCGATCACGTTTGTGCCGAAAACCAGCGACCCCAGAATCTTGCTTCCTTCCAGGTCTGCGGGGATCAGCACAAAGCTTCGTAGTCCTGAAGCTGCGGCATTAGCCGCCACCGAATTCGCCAGGTTGCCAGTGGAAGCACAAGCAACGGTATCGATCCCAAGCTCTTTCGCCCGACTTAACGCTACCGAGACTACGCGGTCTTTAAATGAGAGAGAAGGATAGTTAACGGTATCGTTCTTGATGTAGAGCTCTTTCACTCCGAGGCGTGCCGCCAGACGATAGGCAGGAACCAGAGGTGTGAAACCGGTCTGCAGTCCGACCGTCGGTTCGTTCTCAATCGGCAGCAATTCTTTGTACCGCCACATCGAGTGGGGCCGGGAGAGAATCTTTTCTCGAGTCAATGTCGCGCCGATCGCCTGATAATCGTAGGCCGACTCGAGCGGACCGAAATCGAACTCGCAAACGTGGACGGCCTCTTTGGGGTATTTCCGGCCACATTCCCGACACTGAAGGTGCGAAAAGAAAGTAGATTTATCCATGGCGTGAAAACTATGTTTGAACCAAAAGAAATGTGGTTCCAACAAGAGCTGCGAAGTTTGGTAGAAGTCACGCTCTCCATCTTTGCCCAATTTTCGTTGAGCCTGGAATTGGCACCTGGTCGTCCGGCTAACGCCGAACCGGTTGCCGTGGCTTCATCGGGCCAGTCCCTCTGCCACTCTTGATGGAATCGGGCGCACAGTATGGGAGGAGGGGGGCGGAGTCAACAGAATATTTAGTGTCGGCGGCGTGTCGGCGTATAGCTTTGCCAAACGTGGGATAAAAATACGCCGATACGCCCATACGCCGACCCGATCTCTGGTCCATTCGGGTAAGGCTGCGGCATTGGGGTTGGAAAAACGATCATCGGCATGCTTGATTGTCTGCTGAACCCAAAACAATGCCCGCAAAGTTCTGTGTTTATCCTCCTGAGGGAGAATCCTTTGAGATAGAGATTAAAAATACGGCGACGGTTGGCCGTACGATAGACAATACGATTTCATTACCGGGCAGCCACGTTTCGCGACAGCATGCAATTGTTCGTTGTCACAACGGGTTTCAGTACCAGCTGATGGATCTCGGCAGCCGAAACGGAACTTTCGTCAATGATCAGCGAGTGGTGATGCCAGTAGTTCTTGAACCTGGGTCGCACGTGAGAATTGCCGGCTACAAGCTGATCTTTGACCAGAGCCCGGACGATGAGCCGAAGACCCAGGTCGACGCGACGTTAGCTGCGGCGAGCCTGGAAGGCAGCCAGGCCTTGCTCTCGGCTGCGCTTTTGGTGTGCGACGTCAGAGGCTTTAGCACGATGGCCGAGAAATTGGGCGAACGAGAACTGGCTCAGATTATCGGGAACTGGTTTCGTGATATTGGTAATGCCGTCCAATCTTCCGGCGGTATCATCGACAAATACATCGGTGATGCGCTTCTGGCTTATTGGCCGGCGCGTGATGAGCAGGGAACAGAATGCGCGATTTGTCTCGATGTCGCGTTAACGATTTTACAACTGGCAAAAGGCCGTACATGGCCGGGGAGCGGTACACCGTTCCGCGTAGGGATCGCCACCCATTTCGGGCGGGTGACAAGTAGCAATGTCGGCCAAGTCGCTCTTCGGGACGCGACCATCATCGGCGACACGGTCAACACAACCTTCCGGCTCGAAGGCGTAATGAAGAAGCTGGGTCAGGATCTGGTTCTTTCCGAGGATTTTTGTACTGTGCTGCCTCCAGGACGCGAGTTCGTCGACTTCGGCGAATTTCAGCTCAAAGGAAAAAGCCAACTTGTACGAGTCTACGGCTTCAAGGAACTGTGACAGCGCCGGCCCAAAACGCCGGGAACGCCGGGAACTAACGGGCAAAAGCTTGTGGCCGTGGCATAGAGTCGGCAAAATCGTCGAAAGTCACAGCCAACCGATTAAACGATGTCGATGCTACGCGTTCGGTGCTTTCCGCTCCCGGCGTTCCTGGCGATCTCGGCGTTCCCGGCGTTTCAACCCTATTCCGTTTCGCGTTCTTTGCGCCCCAGCAGGATGAAACAGGCTCCAAATCCTGCGATTGTCCAAAGTACAAGCGACAGGTAGCCGACCCAGATTGGGCGAGTTTCTACATAGGTTGTACCGGCCTTTAAGCGCTCGCCTGTGATTGAACGGTACCATGTATTAACGTTGTAATAGGGAAGAGGATAATCTTGGGGGAACTGGCCCGTAAGCCTTTGGTTGAGAAGCAGGCTGGTGTCGAAGATTCGTTCTGTAGCGAAGCTTGGCATGAGCTGACTGATCGCCAGGACCGGCGGCGACATATCCTTAACTTCTACGGTGTGACCGGAAAAAAGGATCTGCGGAATCAACAGCACCGGAATAAGCATCACAGCCTGAATCGCGGAACGCGCAAACGCCGAGACGGTTAGACCGATTCCGGTCGCAGCGAACGCGAGAAGAACAAGTCCAATCAGTTGCCAGGTCACTTCACCGTGAGTACCCCATCGTCCGATTGCGATCGTGAAGTAAACGAGCAGAGATTGGATGGTAGTGAGCGTTCCCATCCAAAGGAATTTACTGGCCAGATAGCTAAAACGGCTGAGACCGACCAAACGTTCCCGGCGGTAGATCGGTAATTCGCGCACGATCTCCTGAGCAGAGTTGCTGCATCCGAACCACAATGTGGCGATATACGAAAAGAAATGAGCCAGCGAAGGATCGCTCGCCGCCCAGGCGACGAGTCCGCCAATGACGATCGGTTGCCCCAGCAGAATGATGAAGTTCTTGAAATCAGCTCGAAAAATCGCCATCTGGCGCTCGAGCAAAATCGGAAGCGAAAATGGTTTCTTTGGTTTGGGAGCTGGAACAGGAACGGATTTAGCCTGCTCCGTTTCTGGCGGAATCAGCGGTTGGAAACTGGCAAGGCTCTTTGGATCAATCGTTTGCAGAGCGTCGTACAAAGAAGACAACTTCGAAACACCGAACCGGCCGCGAGCCTGGTCGGGAGCTCCCTGAAAAATGACGCGACCCTCTGAGATGATAGCGATCTGATCCATGAGGTAGACGTTCTCCATGACATGGGTCGTACAAACGATCGTGCATCCTGTGTCGGCGAGCCGGCGAAGAAGTTCCATGAGTTTGAACTCGGCCAGCGGATCGAGACCGGAAGTTGGTTCATCGAGAAACAACAGCGGCGGCCTGCTCAGCAGTTCAACCCCGACGCTAGCGCGCTTGCGCTGACCGCCGGATAGCCGGCCAATTTTCAAGGACGCGCGATCCGACAGTCCAAGATTCGCAATGGTGTGATCCACGAGCCTTCGGATCTCGCTTTTGGGCGTACCTGCCGGCAAACGGAGTCTGGCAGCGAATGTGAGCGCCTCAGCAACCGTTAACTCCGAGTGTACAATATCGTCTTGCGGCACATAGCCAAACAGCGAGCGAAGTCGATCTACGTGGCGGTAGAGATCTGTCTGATCGACAAGAATTGTTCCATTCTCTGCTGGCCTCAGCCCGCTCAGCGCGTTCAGCAACGTTGTCTTGCCAGCACCGCTTGGACCAAGGATTCCGATGAATTGGCCTGGTTCCGCTAAGAATCCGGCGTCGCGCAGAATCGGACCGCGATCCCCCTGCTTGGTCAGGCCGTAAGCCACGATTCGTCCAACCGAAAGACGGCGAATGCGCTGCAGACTGCGCCCGGTATAAACGAAGAAGAACGGCCCGAGCTGTATCTGGTCCCCGATGATCAGATCATGCTTATCGAATCGCCGCCCGTTCACGAATGATCCCGCCTTGCTATGCAGGTCCTGGAGTTGATACCCATTGGGGCCGGCTTCGATTAGCGCATGTTTTCTTGAAACGATCGGATCGCTCAACAGAACGTCGGCTTCGTCGCTGCGACCGAACACCAGAGTCGATTCCAAAGGAATTGTTTCTGTCGGTTCACCCCTGAGCAGCAACGTGCCGAGTGGTGCGCCTGACTCTCCCAAAGTGGGCGTCTCCTCGACTCCGGTACCGAATGCTAAGGTTACCGGTCCGACCTGGATGCGATCTCCGGTCTTAAGCTCGGTTCTACCGGAGATTCGAGTGCCGCCGACAGTCGTTCCGCGCTGGCTGCCGAGGTCTTCGGCGAACCATGTTCCACCCTCGCGAAGGATCCGGCAATGACGTCGCGAGACCTCCGGATGATTTAACACCAGATCGGCTTCCAACGCTCGGCCCACGATGATCGTCTCCTTGGAAAAAACCTCCGAACGCGGCGGCAAACCGGAAAGGACTGAGATCAAAGTTTCCAAAGCGATTTCCTGCTCACGAAATAGCATGGCTTTCGCCAAAAGCCATGCTATTTCGCGACCGAAGGACTACGGTAGGGAGAATATCGAAAACAATGTGAACATATGGACACGATACTCATCACTGGATCGAATCGCGGTATTGGCCTTGGCCTGACAAAAACGTTGCTTGCTGGCGGACACACGGTTATTGCAGCCGCCAGACGACCTGAAGAGTCAACCGAGTTGAAAGCGTTAAAGAAGCAACATGCTAACGCCATCACGCTTCTGAAGTGTGACGTCGATGATGCTGCTGGGGTGCGAGAAGCGGCGAAACAGTTGCAGAAACATCACGGACGCCTCGATGTGATTGTTAACAACGCAGCGATCTTTCCGGAAGAAGGGGATGAATTAATTTTGGAAATGGATTTGGAGCTGATCGAGAGAGCCTTTAAAACAAACGTGATTGGTGCCGCGCGAGTGATTCAGAGCTTCGGCCCGCTGTTGCTCGAGAGTAACCGGCCGCGAATTCTAAATGTATCTTCCAGCCTTGGATCGATTTCGGACAAGCACGATCATGGGAATTATGCTTACTCGATCTCGAAAGCGGCGTTGAACATGTTCAGCCGCGCGTGTGCTGCCGAGCTCAGATCGAAGAACGCCGTTGTAGTCGCCATTTCTCCCGGCTGGGTAAGAACGGATATGGGCGGTAAGAATGCGGATATTTCGGTTGAGGAGTCGGCGGAAGCACTTGCCCACGCCATTGCGACAATAGGTCCGGACGAGAATGGCAAGTTCTTGGATCGGCACGGGAAATCAGGTAAATACAGATGGTAGCTGCCCGGAATGAGAGCTGTCTTCGTCGTTTTCTCTACTTTGATCTGCCTTGCTTTCGCAAGCAACGCGACGGAGGCATCTCAAGATCCGACGCCTCTGCCAATGGATTCTTCAGCTCCGGGCCTGCCACAGAGTGATCCGAGCAATCTAGGAGCACCTGACCTCTTACCTGAATCATCGGCGCTCCCGCCCGAAAAAAATGCAGAAATCCGGACGAAGGCTGTTCCGGCGGCTTTTTCGAAATCCGCAGCTAAGACGCACCAGAAGCGGTCCGAGGGCTCCTCTGAGAAGACACGAGAACATTTCGAGAGGATCAGATCGGTCGCCATGAGGAGTCCGCACGCGCAGTATTTGCTAGGCCGAGCCCGCCACTCATCAACGCGGGATGCCAGACGCCGATATCGTCAGCGATACAATGCCTATGTCCGTGAGCGGATGAACATTTTAGATTCAGATCTGAAGGTGAGCACCGTCGACCTGGATCGAGATAAAGGGTCTCATGCCAGGACCGCGAAATCGAAAGTGCACAAGGCTCATCAACGCAGCCACCGCTACGCACATCACACCAGTCGGAGACCTCGTCTTTACTTCGACGAGTATGGACCTCCGGAAATGGGGCCCTACGGTCCGCCGCCATACGGACCTCCCGCTTGGTGGCCGGGTCCTCCTCCAGGTGCTTATTGAGATGGTGTGCGACGGGCCCATCGTCGGTGGTGCTTCGGTCGTGGTCCCGCCGTCGCGGGACGAACGACCTTGCGCGGCTGTCACACGCACAGATCCTAACTGTGGGATAAAGCTCCGCCCTACCGGATGCCACTTTCCACATGGCCAGCGACAAACAAACGAATCGCTTCAAGGATCTGTTCTTCGACTTGCTCCTGGGTCTTGCCGATGGCTTTGAGTTGGCCTTTCGCAACCAGCAGCGAATGGCCCCCTCCATCCACGATATAGAGCTCATTTGGTGCCTTCATTTCGTTTCGGACCTCTGCCAAAAGGTCCAACGGACAGAGCGAGTCCCGAGTACCCTGCACAAACAAGATTGGCGTCGACAGCGAACGCAATACCTCGGCTCGAACTCTAGTCCGATCACCTGCGGCACAAAGCGGATAACCAAGGCAAATCACCGCCGACACCTTTTCTTCGCAGGCTACGTGGCAGCCGACTCGTCCACCCATGCTTTTGCCGGTCAGTACTATCGGGCCGATATGACCTTTGCGGGCCTGAGCTAGCGCGTCTCTATGAGCCGCAATCAGTTTTGGCAGCGGGTCCGGGCGCTTTCGACGCTCCTTCATATAGGGATAATCGAAAGCCGAAACCGTTCCCAAGATAGAGAGATGCTTTGCCCACCGTTGCATCCACGGGTGCGCCGAGGGCGCCCCGGCGCCATGAGCGAGCAGAAAGAGTGGTTCGGCCATGAAGCAAATACATACGATGGATTCTTATGTGCGTGCAATGATGGCGCCCTCCATTCCGGTTTCAAACGCTTGTCTATCGATGCAAGTAGTGATTCCGCACTATTATCGATGAGCTTTCCTTAGGCCTTGTTTGGTAAGCTGTGGAAATGGATGAGAAGCGGGAGTTCGAATCAATCTTGTCTGAGCACCAGCGCCTCCAGCAAGATCTGGCGGCGCTGGCAAAGAGGATTGCTGCTCTCGAAGACCAGCTAAACGCATCTTCGCAGTCCCGAGTCGCGACGATTGGTGAAGAAACACCGGAGACTGCGACTCCTCCTCCGTTGCCTCCTCCGTTGCCTCTGCCTGAATTAGTGAGTGCGCCTGAAACAGCGAGCGCCTCTGAATCTACTCCGGCTCCCCTTGCAGGTCATCCTATTCCGGCCAAGGCCAAAGCCGAGTCGCTGGAGCTCCGGTTAGGCACATACTGGTTTGTCCGGATCGGCATCGTTCTGTTGCTCACCGGATTGGTGTTCCTCGGTAACTATCTTTATCAGAATGTTATCGCTCATTTCGGTGCGGTCGGAAAAACTTCGCTACTCTATTTAGGAGGCGGTCTATTGACCGCGCTCGGATTCGCACTTGAGCGCGGAAAAGAGCGATTGAAAGGGTACGCGCGGGTTGTTTTGTCAGGCGGACTCGCGTCGATCTACTACGTTACATACGCGGCGCACTATGTTCCGTGGCTGCAGGTGATTCCCAATCCGGTGCTTGCAGTAACGCTTTTGATCTTTTGGGCAGCCGTAATGGTTTGGATATCGGAACGGCGTCGATCGGAAGGCATGGCGATCTTTTCGATTCTTCTAGCCTATTATGCTTCATCGATCAGCACTGTTTTCTGGTTTACGCTGGTCTCCAACGTCGCACTCAGTCTCGCTGCCATGCTTTTGCTCGCGCGGCATCGATGGCTGATTCTTTCTTTCGCCAGCCTGGTTGCTACCTACGGCAGCTACGCCTACTGGCATTTCTTCGAAGAAACCGATCCGAGCCATAACCTGGCTGCGCTGGGTGTTCTCGCTGTCTACTGGCTATTATTCACCGTCTTTTCTCTTTTTGCGAAGTGGGGAGAACCTCATCAGAGACAGCGTTATGGCTTTGCTTATCTTAACAATCTTTTGTTCTTCAGTTTAGCGGTTCACCTGTTTTGGGAGCAACCGGATTTCTGGCGAATGCCGGCGTTCTTCGGAGCAGCGCTAATGACCGCGGCAGCGGTTTTGCATTTTCAGCTTCGATCAAGGCCGGTACAACCCGAACCAGTTGCGAGTGATCGGAGATTGCGAGGCATGTATTTCGGCCAAGCGATCGCGGTTTTGACGCTGTCGATCCTGACTTATTTTTCTGGAGCGCAACTGGCGATCATCACCGCATTTGAAAGTGGGCTATTGATTCTGTTCAGCCGTGACCGAAGCATCCTTTGGCGTCTCGGTGCAGCCCTGGTGAGTTTGATCAGTTTTGTAGTGGCCGGATTTGTCGTAGCCAACCGGTTATTATTCCTGTTCGAATTGTGGGGAACAACCAAGCCAGCCGAGATCCCATTTCTAACTGGACTCGTCGTCGGTGCAGCATTCTTTTTTAACGGCTGGGCTAGTCAAACATTCCGACGGAGCGGCCGCCTTGAGGTGATATTCTACGGGCTCCTCGGCACGGTGACCTGGGTATCCACGGTATTCTACCGAATCGCTGAGCCGAGTCAGCTGACTGCTTTGTTGACGGTTGCCGTCGGTTTTGCGTTGCTGGTTTTCTTGTTACCGGAAACGCTGTTCAGGCTGTCGAGCCCAGTTTTTTTTGTTGTTGCGGTTATCGTTTGGACTAGCCGACAACTTGCGACCAATCACGAATCCGGCGCGCTCACGCTAATCTTTGCCGCGACACTACTGAATCTGCTGTGGCATTGGACACTGCCGGCTCGCATGCGTGAAAAACAAGTAGGCGAGCTAATAGCCGCGGTAGCGCTCGTTGCCGTTGTTCTGGCCCTGTTTCATCGAACACTCTCTCCACGGGACTGGATATGGACCGGACCGGCGCTTTCCGTGGGCATGATTGTCTACGGCATAATCTTCCGGAACAGACTTAGCCAGATCGCGGGCCAGTTTTTTCTTTTGCTAGGACTTGAATCCTTCTCGGCAGTTTCGATTCCGAATTTGCCAATTTGGCTCTCAATCACGCCACTCATCGCTTTGGGGTTAGCTGCGGGATACGTTGAGGTGGCTCGCAAAGGGACCAACTGGTTTCGTGCGCGTTACGCGTACGACGCGTCTATGGTTCTCCTGGTGTTGCTTCTCGCAAGCGAATATGCGGAACGCCAGTCGCAGGTTGCTGTTATGACGCTGATCGGCGCAGCGGTGATCGTGACCGGGTGGTACGCAAAATCTGGAAGGCTGATGGTGAACGGAACAGCCATTCAATTGTTTGCGCTATTCGTGTTTTTTGGGTTAATCGCCGGAGGAATCCGATTGGGAGTTTTGAACCTTATCTTGCCGGTTACGTTTAGCCTTCAGCATATACTCTTAACTCGGCGTGGCGAATCGTTGCCGTGGCGCCCCTTATTTCAATGCGACTTTTCAGCGAGCGCGGTCTTGACCGCTTTCGCCTATCTGACGCAGTGGTTGTGGCAACGACCCGGCGGATTCTATTTGACCGCTGGCTGGTCGGTGCTCGCTTGTGTGCTCTTCGTCCTGGGGATGCTCCTGCGCGAACGCGTTTACCGGTTCGCAGGGCTTGGACTACTTTGTCTGGCGCTGGCAAAAATTGTTCTTTTGGACGTGTGGGGGCTGGAGCTGGTTTATCGGGTCATTAGCTTTATGGTCCTTGGTGTTGTTCTGCTCGTGATCGGGTTCCTTTACACGCGGTACCAGGACAAAATTCGAGAGTGGCTTTAGCCCGGAGCCGGCTCCTCTGGGGTATCTCGATTATGATGAAGGTTTTGGCGCTCCCACGCGTCCCAGATAGGTTATGAAACGCGCCCTCCCTTCCCTGTTTTGCCTCCTAATATCGGTTCTCTTAGCTAATCCGGTCTTCGCGCATGGCGGAGGCGGAGGAGGTGGCGGTGGCGGCGGTGGGAATGGTGGCGGCGGTGGGAATGGTGGACATGGACTTGGCCACGGTATGGGTCCGAGCGTAAGCGCGAACGCTGGCCATAATAGCCGCGGCCATACAATGTCTAACCTGAGCCGTGACTCGCATCGCAATCGACTGCATCTGGGGAGTCATCAGGTTTCCCGAGGGCTCGCCCATCATTCACGTTCGCATCGGCGCACTTCTTCCACAGCGCATTTTGCCGGGAACGCGACCCTTAAGGGGGAGAAAAAAGGCTTCGTAGACGGCCTCCCTCCCGGTCAAGAGTCACGCCTTGATCGCGGGAAGGAGCTATCTCCTGGGTGGGCAAAAAAGGTCGGATCGATCGTAACCGATTCCGACACTGCGTCGGACAAGGCGCTATCGCCCGGACAGGAGATACAAACAGATCGTGGGAAAGTGGTTCCTGCTGAAACCAATCCGTAACTTCATTCTGTTTTAGCAAAATTCAGTGTTAGGCCCTTGCTCTTCTGCGAAATATGGCCGAAGAGACTAGAACCGTCAGGGGCTATGGATTGAGAACTTACGAACCCCGCCAGGGCAGGAATGCAGCAACGGTAGTATGCTTCTCCTTGCCGTAGTTCTCTGGCGGGCCTTTGGCGTTTGGCGCACGGGTCAAGCTAAAGTGGTGGTCTATACGCGTGGCGGCGGCACCCCACCGCCGAACGGTAACGATTTATCGTGACTTTTGTGGCAAAAATGTCCGCAAGATCCCGTGAAACGCCAAACACGAAACGCGAAACGCCAAACGCCAAACGCAAAATAGGTAGACGGTAGTCGTGTGTGGGCTATTAGTGGCCTTTGCACATGGTAAGGTTCCTGCTTATCGCCTCGCTATTTTGCGCTGTCGCTGCCGCCGGAGTTGGTTTTTTGAATCGAGCGAAACTTACTCGGCTGAGCCAGGACCTGGTACAAGCCCATGTCGCAGGAGACGAAGCTAAAAAGGAAAATAACGACACGCAGCAGCGGCTCAAACAAACTGAGGATCGGCTCTCGACGCAAGAGCGACTGACCCAGCAGGAGCGTGATACCCGAAATGAAGAGTTGAATGCCACCAAGGCGAAGCTGAATCAAGTGACACAGCAGTGGACAGCGCGGGACGGCGAAAACAAGGCATTAACCGCTGCGCTTACGGAGGCCGGTCGCAATCTTGAGCAGAAGCAGCGTGCTGAAAATGACCGTCAAGCTCTGGCAAAGCGATTGATGGTGGTAGAAGAAGAATTAAACCGGATGCGTCTGGCTTCGACCAAAAGCAAGGGCAAGCCGAGTCCGGTTGTTGAAGGGAGCATTTTGTCAATTAATCGAGACGCCGGCGCGCTGACGATCAGCCTGGGTAGCGCAGTGGGTGTGAGCCCAAATTCCCGGCTGACCGTCATCAAGGAAGGAGACGAGCAATTTCAGCTACGGGTCGTTTCGGTTGAACCAGATAGTTGCGTAGCGCAATTTGTCTCTCCATCGCCGGATAATTTTGCAAAAATAGCGGTTGGAGATCCAGTAACAGTAGGCACCAAATGAAGAGAGTATTATTGGCAGTGGTGGTTGTAGCGATTTTCTCGGGATGCACCGCCACGAATGAAGAAGCCGCCCGGGCATCAAGTCAGACACCGCGGTTTGGGAAGCCAGAAAGCACCATTCCCTGGAACCAGCCCACGCAATGGGAGCAGGGTGGTCAACTCGGGTCGATGCCTGGGTTTAATCAACCGCATTAGTGTAGCGCCGACATCGCCGGCATCGAACGAGGGCAGTGGTAAGGTGGTGACCGATCGCTTTCGAATAATCTCACGATCGGTAGGGCTGAGCTTCATCCGGCAGTTGCCGCACTCGAGTGCTTGCCACCCCCAAGAGGTACGATGAATATCCTCATCCTTCGCGGCGGAGCTCTCGGAGACTTGATCCTTACTCTGCCTGCTCTTGCAGGCATCCGAAAGGGATATCCCAACGCCTTCATCGAGCTGTGGGGCCGGTTTCCGCAAGCGGAGCTTACCCAGCCACAATACGCGGATCGGGTACGCGACCTGGATCGAGCTGAGGTAGCTCAACTTTTCCTGAAGCAAGAGCGACCACCTCAGATTGGCTCGTTCGATTTGGCGGTGAGCTTTCTGTCCGACCCTGACTCCACAATTGCTGCAAATCTTCGCGCTGCAGGTATTCCCAGAGTGGTCTCGGTTAGTCCGTTGGTTCAAGGAGGGCAGCATGCGTCAGATCAATTGGCCAGCGCTTTAGACCAGCTCGGGCTCCCGCGTCCGGGATCGCCGGTTTTCATTCAGGTAACGAAAGCACCGGTCACACAGGGCCGACTGGCGTTTCATGTTGGAAGCGGATCGGAAAAGAAAAATTGGCCATTACCTTATTGGAGCGAGCTGATTCGCTCTGTTGCCGAATATTTCAACGATTTCTTGCTAGTAAGCGGGGAAGCCGACACTGATCGCATGGCGGCATTCAAGGGGCGCAATCACATTCCCGGGCTGCGCGTACTCCACAATGAGAATCTGCGCGAGCTGGCCAGCGAACTGGCTGGGAGCCGCGTGTTCATCGGTCATGACAGCGGCGTAACCCATCTGGCTGCCGCGATCGGCCTCCCAACCATCGCGTTATTCGGTCCGACGGATCCTAACATCTGGGGACCGCTCGGCTCTCAAGTCCGAATTGTGGCGAGTATGGACCGGAAAATGGAATCCATCCTGGTCCAAGACGTGGAACGAGAGCTGTCAAGTCTCCTAGTTTCTGCCTCCTAGCTCCTGTCTCCTTAAGATGTACTCGTAACTGTCTTCCAGTGCTTGCCAGCTGGCCTCGATGATATTGTCCGAGACGCCGACCGTACACCAGTGATTATGGTGGTCAGTCGAATCGATTAGGACTCGGGTCCTGGCTCCGGTGCCTTGGCTGTGCCCAATGATCCGCACCTTGTAGTCATCCAAAATCATAGATCCTATTGCGGGATACACTGGCACGAGCGCTTTGCGGAGTGCCGCATCCAAAGCGTTGACCGGGCCGTCCCCCTCTTCGGCCGTGTGAATTTCCTGGTCTCCAATGCGCAGCTTCACTGTCGCTTCGCAAGTCTCATACTTGTTTCGGACCGATCGGATATAGGTCGAATGGTATTCGAGCACCTCCCAAAAAGCCTTGAGTGGACCTAATGCTCTGCGGATCAGCAGTTCAAAGGAGGCCTCTGCTGCTTCGAATTCGTATCCAAGGTGTTCAAGACGTTTTACTTCTTCCAGAATCGCACCCACTTCGGGCGAACCCTTTTCCAGACAGAACCCCAGCTCACGCGCCTTGAGGATCACATTGCTTTGTCCAGAAAGCTCCGAAACAAGGATGTGTTGGTGATTACCAACGGTGTTCGGCTCAATATGTTCATAGGTGCGAGCCAGTTTCTGGACGGCGTTTACGTGCATTCCCCCTTTGTGCGCAAACGCGGTGGTACCGACAAAAGGCGCTCGAATGTTGTGTTGGCAGTTTGCCAGGTCATCAACAAAGAGTGACAGCTCGCGCAAACGCGAAAGGTCTGGCACGACTGGTATCCCAAGTTTGAGTTGGAGATTCGGGATGACGCTAGTGAGGTTGCAATTTCCGGTCCTTTCTCCGTACCCGTTAATTGTGCCTTGCACTTGGACCGCACCTGCACGAACAGCTGCGAGCGCGTTCGCGACGCCTAGTTCACAGTCGTTATGAGTGTGGATGCCAATCGGAACAGGGAACTGCTTGGTCGTCACCGACGTGATTTCACTGATCTCGTGAACAATCGTACCGCCGTTGGTATCGCACAGAACCAATAAATCTGCGCCCCCGTCTGCCGCCGCTTCGAGCGCCGCCAGGGCATATTTGGGGTTATCTTTGTATCCGTCGAAAAAATGTTCCGCGTCATAGATAACTTCTTTACCGTGCGACTTCAGATAGCGCACAGAATCTCGAATCATACGGAGATTTTCCTCTGCGCTTACGCGTAAAACTTCGGCTACATGCAGACGCCAGCTTTTTCCGAAAATGGTTATCGTCGGTGTGCTGGCGGCTAAGAGCAGCGCAATCTGCGGATCCTCGTCCGGATTGGTGTTTGGTTTACAGGTACTGCCGAACGCGCACAGCTTCGCGTTCAACCACTTCCTGTTTTTCGTCTCGGAAAAGAACTCGACGTCTTTTGGGTTAGATCCGGGCCAGCCTCCCTCAATGTAGTGAATGCCGAATGCGTCAAGTTTCTCGGCAATGCGGATCTTATCCAGTACGCTGAAAGAGATGCCTTCTCCCTGCGTTCCGTCCCTCAGGGTTGTATCGTAGATCGTTACCTTCACAACACAAAGTTTCGAGCCAGGAAGTTCCTGTACGCGAGAAACACAAGCTGTCCAGTCTTATTGGTGTTATTCGTCCCATTGGTCCTATTCGAGGTATGCGTCGACGGATGGGTTGGACCGAAACGACCAATAGGACCAATAACAGGGCAAAGCTTGATCGCGACATTTGCACGAATTGTGGGTTCAATCGCTGATGTCTGCGCACCCGCCGGGTAGGCAAATTTAGTAACTCGGGGGGAATAAGGATGCACAGTCAGGAATCAGGACTATTGTACTTTAGTTGCTGCGCCTGGTCGGCATTGTGGATCCCGTCTAGACGGGATCCCGGAGGCAAAAAAAAGATGAAAGCAAATGTTCGTTGGTTAATGCTCCTGGTGCTCGGAGCTACCCTATCCTCGGCCTATGCCGCGGGACGGGATAACGTTCGAATCGATTTCGTCCAGCCGGAAAGGTTTACCGATTTCCGCATCCAGG
>JBKPBY010000173.1:0-6520 GCA_046727075.1 bacterium
TCATCGCGATTATCGGAGCTTTTCTGTTGATAGCAGACTACATCGTGACCGCCGCGATCAGTGCCTTGTCCGCGTTTCAGTACTTGGGAGTACCGCATCCCGAAATCTTTGCAGGATGTTCGATTCTCGGGATCGGTGCGCAGAATTTTTTTGGTCCGAAGCGCACCGGTGAACTGGCTGTTGCGGTCTCCGTCCCGACAGCAATCGTCGTTGTAATGCTCGGGCTTTTTACCGTGCCGCACCTCGGCGAGGCTTGCCCCAACCCTCGTGCCCAAACGATCGCAAACTTTCTTTTTGGCTGTTGGTAGCCAAAGATGGCGGTAAAGGTTCCACCGACAGGATTTCAGAGGCTTCCGGTTGTATAATTTCCAAGGCCCGCTCTTTGGAGGGAGCTTGAATAACTCGGGTCCTTTTCCGGTTGGTTGTATTAGATTTGAAAGAGATTTGATATTCGTTCATCGCGGTACACGCGTTCCCGGTGCGGATGTCTCCTGCTTAAATCTGTGACGGTAGATGGAGCGTGATGCTAACTGGCAGCGGATTCCAGAGATGAGGGGCGGGGCTGAACAGCCTACACCAAACGTATCGGACGACCAAATCAGGACCGAGAACGACAAAGTCCTCCAGCGGCTGATGCAGGAGAAAAGTAACGCCGGACAATCGCCGCCTGCGGCAACCACAGCCCCAAAACCGACGGCTCAGGCCAAACAGACCGCCCCAGGGCGATGCCTGTTTATACGCCAAGCGTTGGTAAACCAACTAACAGTTTAGGGCCGGAGGCCCGCAGAGCGCTGCCAGTCAATAAAGCGACACCAGCGCCAAAGGCTGTACCGGCAGAGGATATATTTAAAAAGCGCTACAACGAGGGTTTTGCAGAGGGCAAGGCATGGGCTAAGACCCATGGAAGCTGGCAAGAGCAACTCCGTAACTCTTCAAGAGTCCAGGACCTAAAAAGAATGAAAGAGCTCGGGTACACAGGTGTCGAGAGAGCCGAGTGGCTTCGGGGCTTTTCGGAGGGTTTCAACACCTACGCCGAGAAGATGCCTAAGCGTTAACGCTGACGTTTTTCAAAAGTTAGAGATGCCAATTGATAATCCTTGGGATTGGAGCGACGAAGAACTTACCAAGTACATCATTCGCAGGAAGAAGGCTTGGTAATTCTTTTTTAAAAGCAAATACATCCGGCTGCTTCCGAGCTACATTGACGTACGCTGCTCAGCCACGATAACGATTTTACAAAACTCGTTTAACCTGCGTCGGACCGCTTGCCCCATCTCTTTGCGCTCGAACTGCGCATCCATCTTCTCACCGGAATATTGTGTCGTTGCCAATATCGGCTTGCGCTTACAGGTGCGCTCCTCCACTAGGTGCAGCAGCATTTCGCTGGCCGGTCCTGTCAGATGTGTTTGTCCCAAATCATCCCAATACATCACGTCGGCTCGGACCAAGCGTCGAACAAACTCTTCGGTTGCGCCCTCACGCGCTGCTGTCTGCAATCCTGTCCGGAACTTCACTGCGTTCAGGAATGCCCCAGAGCGACGTTCGTGGTCCAAAACACGGCGAAGTAACATCCACATCACTCTGGATTTTCCAACGCCCGTGGGACCGATTAGCAGCAGCCCTTTTGGTCCGTACTGCCACCCTAAGACTTCATGCATCCATCGGTTGTTGTAGCCTTGTCGCCGCAAATCATTCTCCAGCCGGCCAATCGCGGTGGACTGGTAAAGATCAGGACAGAGCTGCGTAGGAATCGAACCTACAACCCAGTGATTAAGAGTTTATGGGTGCGGGAATTCTCTATGATCCGACATGAGCCGTTGTGATCCGCCAATTGGCTCGTGGACGAGCTTCCCGAGACATTCTATCATTTGCGCCACCGGCTCATGAAAGGTCAAACTAGTCCAGGGATGAACCTGAAAAGTGGCTAAGAAATGAAAAATCTTAGCCACTTTCCAAAGACCGATATTCGCTTTTGGCAAACCGCCGTTTTCCACCAACCGTACATTATCGATGGTCAACGCCTGGCATTTAGTCCAGGAATGGCCTGTCGCTGGAAGAACGAATTAGCCTTGGCCCGGACTGAGTTGGGCCAATTGAAGGTGGAGTGTCGCCAGCATGAACGAATCCGGTGCGTTGGCGTAGCCAAAGCACAGGCGCTTCTCGAAGAGGCAATGGCTGTCGGAATATTGGCGTTCCCCGGTCATGTGCATCACTTGGACGAACGGTTCGAAAAATTGGCCGGTACCAACGCACTCAGTTCGTCACGGCACATCTCGCTAAAGTCACGTAAGGGATCTAGCGCGCCGCTGTCCATCATGGCGCGCAACTCTAGCAGTGTCTTGTTCGGTAAGAAATAAGTATCGATGATCATTCGAACGATCTTATCTGCGCGCTCGGCGAGGCCAGGGCTGGAAAAGGTCCTTATTTTGTTGACCAGAGCGTAAAGGCCGACCAACGGCGAAATTGCGACCTGATCGTGCATAAGCGCATCTGTGTACAATTTCGAAGCCTCTTCAATGAATTGCTGATAAAGCTCTTGCCGCCTGGTCTTCTCTTGCAAGAGCCACTGTAAATTCGCCTGCTGACGCTGGGTAACCCATGCCGCCGCAAAAGTTGTCAGTCCTCCGATTACCGATCCGGCTAAAGCGGCCAAGGCGGCGGCATTCATATCTCTCTGTTAAGCGCGGTTCAATTTATTTTACGATCAAGATAGAATCTACCTTTTTCGCTTCTGAAAAATGCAGATCGGGGGAACCGGGTCGGAAGCATAAGAGCTACGCCAAGGAGAACACAATTCATCGTTCGGCCCTCAAAAATAAACGTGAATCCCGCGCCCTGAGCTACAAACTGTGAACGGAGAACTTCGAATTGGAAACCACGAACTCTTTGACCGCTAACCCGGCACAGCCTTTATCAGTCCGCGCTTAATCGCAATCGCAATGACCTCCGCGCGGCAGTCCGCATTTAACTTGGTCATGATAGCCCTGACGTGGGCCTTTGCCGTATGTTCGCTAATGTAAAGAACCTGGGCGATCTCTTTATTGCTTCGTCCATTGGCCAAGTATTTCAGCACCTGCCGTTCGCGCTTGGAGAGCTGCGGCCGCGCGATCGATTCTGCGAGTTTTGCCGCGAAGTTCGACGAGAGAACGGATTCGCCTGCGGCCACTCTGCGAACTGATTCTCGGATTTGCTCGGGCGCCATGTCTTTCACCAGATAGCCCTTGGCGCCAGTTTTCAGGGAGCGATGGATATCGTCTTCACTGTCGTAAGTCGTCATTACTATAACCCCGGGTCCGGAGACAGCACGCGCTGCTAATTCTGTCATGACTTGCAATCCAGTCTTCCTCGGCATTCGAAGATCGAGCAAGAGCACATCTGGAAGATGTTGATAGCACATCACCAAGGCGTCTTCACCGTTGGTGGCTTCAGCGACGACCTTTATGTCACTCTGAGACTTGAAAATTGACACTAAGCCTTCCAGCACGACTGGATGATCATCTGCAATCACAACCGTTATGGGATTGCTGGAGGATTCAGAAGACGATTTCATGGCCTTTATCAATTGTGAAGTCTCCGGGTTTCCCGAAATCTGCTTTTGCTATCTGCTATTTGCTATCTCTTCGGCTGAGCTTCAACCCTGCGGGTTGTTTTGGGCTCACCAGTAGAAAGCCGCGATAATATCTGATTCGCCTGCTTCCGCAGATCAAGCCACAACCTTTGTCCGGCCTGGGGTAATAGGCGTTAAGTCTATCTTTGTAAACGATCATTGGTGACTACTCCTTCCTACTGTCATCGGCGCGTTAGTCACGGCGGTTAAGCTAATTGGATGATCCCGCGTCCAGTAGCAACCGCGATAGCTTCCGCTCGGCCGATTACATCTAGTTTTCGAAGGATTGACTTGACATGAAACTTTATAGTCCCTTCACTGATGGCGAGGGAGTGTCCGATCTCTCGATTGCGTTTACCACTAGCTAAACTTTCAAGAACCTCCATTTCTCGCTTCGAAAGCCTAGGACAGGACAGCGATTTAGCTAATTTTAACCCAATCTCTGACGGAAAAAAGCTTTCCCCTTTGGCGACCCGACGCACTGCTTCCCGAATTTCTTGAGGATCTGCCACTTTGACCAGGTAACCCTTGGCGCCTGCACGGACCGCCTTAAAAATGGCTTCTTCACAATCGAAAGTCGTAATTATCATCACCCGTGGTTCGCAGCTCCCGCTCGCCATTAGGTCCTTAAGCACCTGCAGCCCGTCCTTCTTTGGTAGGCGAAGGTCGAGTATGAGGACGTCAGGAAGAAACTGATAGTAGAGCTTGCTCACTTCCTCGCCATCGGTGGCACTAGCTACCACTTTTATGTCTTTTTGTGAGTTTAGAATCTTAATTAATCCTTCTAGAATTACAGGATGGTCATCGGCGACAACCACAGTAACCGGCGATTGGTCGGACGCGCCGCGCTCTCGCCGTTCTCGAACCACCGGTAAAATGCCCGGCGCTTCAGGCCGGCAGGGCTTCAGATACATTCTTCTGGGCCTTTCCCTGGCGACCGATGTGTCGCGGTTGGCTAACATTCACAGCCAGATCACTGAGGTAACGGAGATCGAACGGCTTGAACTGCGGTTCAGGAACCGTTTGCCGGTTTCTTCGGTGTCTAGGCAGGCAGGTTATGGCCATGGCCAAGACGTAGGCATTGAGGTCCATATTTTTGTGTTTCTTTTCGTATTGTTAGTTTTTAGTGGACGGCACCCAACTAACACCCTTGGACACTGCAATTCTACTGTCTGTTAGTACAGGGAGCGCCCCGTTCATTGCTCGCGGTCCACCGTTTACAGCGCGCGGATAAGGCGCAGAGACACACACCAAGATCACAGGAGAAGTATAGCCGCAACCAAAGACACAAAAATCTCACGTAAAAACGCCAAGACGCAAAAGAGTAAGACAAGGACGGATCTTAGACGGAGGTAAGAAAGGCAACGGAGATCTCGGTTTCCTCCTTTAGCTCCTGTTTAAAATTTAGGCGTCTGGGCAATCCTCGCAAGATGAGCAAAACGTCGTTGCAGTAGTACAAAGGCCAGGAAGGCGAACCATTCAAAATCAGTCTTTGTGACCTTCGGGCCCTTGTTGTGAATAGTTTTGTGGTATTCGCCACGGCTCGATCGGACTCAGTCATGTCTTGGCATATTTGCCGCCTAACTCGTCCGTTCGAGGGCCATACGAATTACGCGCAGCAAGTCATCCCTATGCACGGGCTTGCGCAAAAAAGCCACTGCACCGGAGCGCAGCGCCTGGTCTTCCTCTTCCTTGCCCGCGTGGGCGCTGAAGAAGATCACGGGAATACTCGACCTGATTTCGTTTAGACGCCGCTGTAGCTGCAAGCCATCCAAATCCGGCATGCGCACATCCAGAATCACGCAGGAGGCCTCGGTTGCGCGTCCCGAATTCAGTAAATCTGCTCCGGAGAAAAATGCCTCGCCTCGCATGCCCAATGAGCGGATGAGTCTGCAGGTCGAGTTAGCGACGGAAGCGTCATCATCCACAACAATAACGAGCGTTGATTCACTTGCATTTGCGTTTGGAGCCACTGTAGCGACTAACTTAGAGGCGCTCGGAGGTAAAGTTCTACTGTCCTTTGGTACAGGGGAACGGGTTGGCAGCTCATAATAGTTTACAGTTCTCCGTTCACGGCTGGCGGTTTGTAGCTCGATGGTTGGCTTGCCATTTGGGATCTCTGCCGTGAAACGGTGAAGATCTCAGCCTTAGGGTACATTCTTTCCAGCCCCATGAAAGACTTCGAGGTAAACGCATCGCGCCTTCAACCGCAAACTGCGAACTCTGGACCGCTAACCCCCAACCGGCACAGTAACCACGATGCTCGTTCCGCGACCGCGCGCGCTGCGGGTGTTTAATGAACCATTCAGGTTTTTCACCCTTGCTCGCATGTTAACGAAACCGAATCCGTATCTGATCCCTTCTGTATTGGCCATTCCCCACCCGTTGTCAGTGATTTTGAGGATCAGATTGGTCCGATTCGAGCGCAGACTGACCTCAATTGCTGTGGGCTCGGCATGGCGCATTGCGTTACTAATCGCCTCTTGCGCAATTCGCAGTAAATCTTGGCGGATCCCGACCGGCAGGCTGGCGTCGTTCTCGAGGTTGCACCGAAAGGTACAGAGCAACCGGCCCGGGATAGTTGAGCGCTCGGCCAACATCTTCAGGGACTCGACGAATCCTAACTCCTCGATGACCTGCGATCGCAGGCTCAATGCGGAACGACGCGCTTCGGATAAACCAAACCTAGCCAACTCTATCGCACGCTCTATTTGGCCGCGAACCGCTTTGCGGTTGTTTTGCGTCTCTTCCGCTGCAAGCGCGAGCTGCATACAAACAGCGGCAAAGCTCTGACCCAGTGAATCGTGAATCTCGCCAGCCAACCGATTCCGCTCTTCCAGCACAGCAGATCGTTTTGCTGATTCTGCAAGCTGTGCGAGGTGAATTGCCAAACTGGCTTGTGTCGCCAAAGCT
>JBKPBY010000174.1:0-4346 GCA_046727075.1 bacterium
TATTATCAAGAAGCAGACTTTCAAATTGTTGATCGGGTGACGGAACTCGCCAAGAAAAGAGGCATCTCTAACGCTCAAATTGCGCTGGCGTGGGTCCTGCATCAGCCGGGAATTGCGGCACCCATTGTTGGCGCCACCAAACCGCACCATCTAGGGGATGCAATTAAAGCGCTCGATGTGAAGCTCGATAAAGAGGAGCTGAAGTTTCTGGAAGAGCTCTATCAGCCGCATCCTGTGCTGGGGCACTAGGGAAGGTTTCGGCGTAACGGCCGCCACATGCCGCTACGCCGACACATTCTTCTTCATCGGCCCGCGTTTGGCGAATTCCCACTCAAGCTTTCCCTTTTCTAATCGAAGCACTGCGTCGAACGGGCGGCCTCTTTTTGAGATGAAGCGTTTCAGCACGTCGCTCTTGCCCTCCGCGAGCATTTTTCGCATCTGATCCGGCGGAAGTTCGCGCTGGAGAATGGTCTTGCTCATCTTAAACGTGCATTTTTCTTTTGGAACGTTCTCACACACATAGAGTGTGCCAATATCGTAGACCTGACCCGTGCCGCAGAGCTGGCATGTTCCCAAAGCGGAATGTTGATGTAGGTCGATCGCGATTTCTTTGCCGTTTCCGTTGTTCTCAAATTCAAACACCGGTTTGTTCTCCTTATTCAAAACCAATGTTGCTGAGAAAGGTCTGCCGGTTTTATTACTGCGGAAGCCGTCCAGCGGTCCAACTCTTCTCTCTGAAAATAGCACAGCCGCTTCTTCCGGACTGAGTTGGCGGCTTGCGATATTTTTGAAAACCCTGAATCCGCAGGTCTCGCAAGAGTAGGTGCGGTAATCCTCTTTCAATTTCAAGGCGCCGCAATTCGGGCATTTAACATCGAGCGTCGCGTAGTTGCCTTCGACCACATCGCTCTCGAAATCTTTCGCCTTGTTTACGATCTCGCGGGTAAGGCCGCGAATCTGGCCCATGAACGCGTCGCGATGGAGCTCGCCGTGCTCCATTTGTTTGAGCTTGTATTCCCATTCGCCGGTGAGCTCTGGGGACGAAAGCAAGTCAATGCCAATTCCTCGTAACAGGGTGATCAACGAGGTACCTTTCGAAGTGGCGATTAATTCCTTTCCGGCCCGCGTTACATAGCCGTCCATGATCAATCCTTCGATAATCGCTGCACGCGTGGCGGGCGTCCCGAGGCCCTTCTGCGACATGGCTTCCCGCAACTCTTCGTCGTCGACGAGTTTGCCGGCACTCTCCATCGCCGAGAGTAAGGTCGCCTCCGAAAAGCGCGCCGGAGGTTTGGTCTGGCTTTCGACAATTTCCGCATCACGTGTGCGAGCTTCTTCTCCGGGAACGATATCTACTAGAGAGGCTGTCTCCCCGTTACCGTTTGTTTGCCGGCCGTAAACTACCAACCAGCCGGGATCGATGACGATTCTGCCCTCGGTCTTAAAACTCTCTTCGCGTACGCGGGTTATTCTGGTTGTGACCTCAAACTGGGCGGCCGGGTAAAAGACGGCAACGAACCGCCTGGCCACCAAGTCGAAGATCTTCTGTTGCGCTTCATCCAGGTGCCTGGGGGTTTGACCGGTAGGAATGATTGCGTTGTGATCTGTGACCTTCGCATTGTTGAAAATGCGTTTGCTCGGGCGCACCCATCCGCTGCGAAGCGCAGTTTCAGCGTGAGGACGCAGTGTCGGGTCCTGTACGCTCGAGAGAACTTGTTTCGCGGTTTCGAGATAGTCTTCAGGCAGGTAACGCGAATCGGTTCGCGGATAGGTGATCAATTTATATCGCTCGTAGAGTTGCTGAGCGATCTGCAGTGTGCGGCGTGCCGAGAAACCAAAACGCGAGTTGGCTTCACGTTGAAGTGAAGTCAACTCGTACAGCAGAGGAGGTGCCTGTGTGGTTGTTTTTTTTTCTTCGGAGATCTCACCTGGTTGTCCGAGAACCTTTTTATGAATCTCATCCGCTTTGGCCCGATCCCAGATCCGCTCTGCCCGGCGGTCCTCATCTTCATCCTTGGAAACGTTCTGATCGAACCACCGCCCACGGTAGGCACCTTTCTGGACATCGAAATCAGCGAAAATCTCCCAATAAGTCCGAGGCTGGAACGAGCGAATTCTTTCTTCGCGTTCGACCAGAATCGCGAGAGTCGGCGTCTGAACCCTGCCGACCGGCGTTAGCTGGAAACCGCCGACCTTCGAGTTGAACGCCGTCATCGCCCGTGTCGCATTGATCCCTACCAGCCAATCGCTTTCAGACCGACAGATGGCTGCCTCCGCCAGAGGGGCCATTTCTTCATCTGAACGGAGATGGGCAAAGGCTGAGCGGATGGCCTCTGCCGTCATCGATTGGAGCCAGAGCCGCGTGAGCGGCTTCTTCACTCCCACCAGCTTCATCAAGTAGCGAAAAATCAGCTCTCCTTCGCGTCCGGCGTCACAGGCGTTGATGATTGCGTCGACATCCTCGCGTTTCATCAACCGCTTCAGAAGCTTGTATCGAGCTTCGGTTTTCGCGATCGGCTTCAGGAGAAACTCGTCCGGAATGATCGGCAGGTTCTGGAAGCTCCACTTGCCGCGTTTCTTGTCCTGCTCGGCGGGCAACCCCAATTCGACGAGGTGACCAACCGCAGAGGAGATGATGTACCGATCGTTTTCGAAATAGTCGCCGTGCCTCTCAAATTTTCCCAGGGCGCGGGCATAGTCGTGAGCGACACTCGGCTTTTCTGCGATTATCAATGTTTTTCCCATCCTGCACCAAATTTCTCTTATCTAGCGGCAACCGGACGTATGCCGGGCACACAAAGGCAGGCAACCTAGGGGGAAAGCGCAAAAGTTGCAAGTGCCGGTTCGTGACTATGGGACTCATGCGACGTATGGGACAGGCTGTCGCATAAGTCCTATAGGTCCTATAGGTCCCATTCTCCCAACCTTCTACAGCAGCTTCACAAAATATTTCCCCGGCAGCTGCTTCACTAGCCGTCGCATCTCCAGCTGCAGCAGTGCTGCAGTGACCGGCCCTGCTGCCAATTGTGATTGCTGGATGATATCGTCAATGGGCGTCTCTTCCGCGCCGATTGCGTTGTATACCAAACGTAAGTCGCCTTCGAGTTGAGGCGACTGGCTTGGAACCAGGTCGGGTGTCTTTGGCAGGAGAGTTTGCAGATCTTCGATAATGTCGTCGACACTGGTTACAAGTTTGGCGCCCTGTTGAATCAGGCGGTTGGTTCCTTGAGAAGTCGGACGGTTGATCGGTCCCGGTACCGCGTACAAGTTTCGCCCCTGTTCAGCCGCCTGTGTTGCGCTGATCAACGCCCCGCTGTTGAGGCCTGCTTCGACCACCAGGAGGCCAAAACCCCAGCCGCTAATAATCCGGTTTCTCATAGGGAACGTCTGGCGATCAGGCGTTGTATCCATTGGGAATTCACTTACGACAGCGCCGGAAGAAACAATCAGTTCTGCCAAGGCGCGATTTTCAACCGGATAAAGGTGGCGAAGTCCGGCGCCCAGGACCGCCACTGTCCGTCCCTTTGCTGCCAGAGCTCCCTGATGAGCGGCGGTATCGATCCCGAGCGCGAGGCCGCTGACAACCGTCAGACCAGCGTATGCAATCTGGTAGGAAAGCTTTTTGGCGCACTCGACTCCATAATGAGAGGTACGCCGTGAACCAACTACGCCAATCGCCTGATGATCTTTATCGATAAGCTGCCCCCAAACATATAGAACCGTCGGCGGGTCATGAATTTCCCGCAGGAGACGCGGGTATTCGGGGTCATCCAACGTCATGATATTGGCGCCGAACTCTTGGATCCAGCGAAGCTCTTGTGATAGATCGGCGGCCGATTCCCAGGACACCAGTGATTCGATGAGAGCCGCGCTGAGGCCTTCGACCGATTTGAGGTCGTCGCGTTTTGCCGTCAGAACCCTTTCCGGTGATTCGAAGGTATCGAGCAGGCGGCGCAGTCGAACCGGTCCGAGGTGGGGGACCATATTGAGCGCGATGTATGCTTCCTTACGCGTCACGTCCGTTCCAGGTTTACCGAATTGAATCGAGTGCTAACTCCAAGTCGCCCTGAACAATATTGTCGGCTAGAACGGCTTCACCGAGCTGAGGTGATACCACGAATCGGATCCGTCCATTGACGAATTTCTTGTCTGCAAAAACAGTGGAGAGGATCGCTGGCAGGGAAATCTCGCTTGGTAGTCGATTTGGCAATTCATACCTCTGAATGACGGCTTTTACTTTTTTGGCTTCTTCTGGAGACAGTCCTGCGCGGCGAACGGAAACATCGAGAGCCGCCATTATCCCAAGCGCGATGGCCTCTCCGTGCAGTAGCTTTCCGTAACCGGCC
>JBKPBY010000175.1:0-18041 GCA_046727075.1 bacterium
GTCAAAATAGATACCTTCAATCTTGACTTCAAATGCTCGTGCGGCCACCAGCAGGTTATCACGAGTGACGATCTAATCGGACATATGTTTATTTGTCCAAACTGCAGCGCGACCAAAGAGATCGATGAAGCCCATGACCTCGAGTTAATCGAGTTGGTTGCAGAAGTCCCAGATTCCGGGTGAGAATCTTGTGAAACAAGAAAGCATCACTAATACTAGAGTTCGCGCTAGACTTACGATTCACGGCGCTGTGCAGGGGGTGGGTTTTCGCCCGTGCGTATTCCGCCTCGCCATTGAACTCGGTCTCGCCGGGTGGATTAGTAACTCCGCGCAAGGTGTCTTGATCGAGCTTGAAGGAGACCGAGTCCAATTGCAGAAATTCATCTTACGCTTGGGCGCAGAAAAACCGCCCCGCAGTTTTATTCAAAGTCTTGAAACCTCCTGGCTCGACCCGGTCGGCTATCGGACCTTTAAGATCCGTGCAAGCGATCCGAAAGGAATCAAAAGCGCGCTTCTCTTGCCGGACATTGCAGCTTGCTCCGATTGTATCCGAGAGATGCTTGATCCGCGAAACCGGCGCTATCTATACCCGTTTATCAACTGCACAAACTGCGGTCCGCGTTTCAGCATTATCGAAGCGCTACCGTACGACCGGGCGAGCACCAGCATGCGCCTCTTCACGATGTGTGAACAATGTCACGCCGAATATGAGGATCCGGGGGATCGGCGATTCCATGCTCAACCAAACGCTTGTCCGGTTTGTGGCCCGCAAGTCGAACTTTGGGACCAGGCCGGCAAGACGTTGGCATCCAGACATGCGGCGATAGTAGCCGCAGCAGATGCGATTGAAAGCGGCAGGATTGTGGCCATCAAAGGACTCGGGGGGTTCCATCTAGCGGCCGACGCGAGAAACGAAGAAGCAGCTCTTCGGTTGCGGGCTCGCAAACATCGAGAAGAAAAACCTTTCGCGTTGATGTATCCTCACTTGCAATCGGCACAATTGGCCTGCGAAGTCTCCGATTTGGAGGAACAGTTGCTAGGTACGTCCGAAGCTCCCATTGTGTTGCTCAGACGGCGAGGCTGGGTTGGAGAAAAGCGATGCGCTATCGCGCCGTCGGTGGCGCCGCAAAATCCTTACCTCGGCGTGATGTTACCTTACACGCCCCTGCACCGTCTGCTTTTGGATCAACTTGGCTTTCCTATAGTTGCCACAAGCGGAAACCTCTCGGATGAACCGATTTGCATCGATCAATACGAGGCGCTGGAGAGGTTAGCCGGTATTGCGGATCTTTTCCTGGTTCATAACCGACCAATCGTCAGACACGTTGACGATTCGGTTGTTCGAGTAATGGCCGGCCGGGAACTGATACTTCGCCGGGCGCGCGGTTACGCGCCCCTGCCGGTGCAGTTGAATGTCTCGGCGCCCGCAACACTAGCTGTTGGTGCGCATCTCAAGAACACGGTTGTATTGTCACTCGATCGACAGGCTTTTACCAGCCAACACATCGGTGACCTGGAGACGTTGGCGGCATTTGATGCTTTCCGCAATGTCGTCGCTGATTTCGAGCGATTGTATGAGTCCCGACCAACCGCAATCGCAGCAGATCTGCATCCTGACTACCTTTCGACGAAGTTCGCACAGGGAAGCGGATTACCCGTAGTCAAAGTGCAACATCACTTTGCACATATTCTGTCATGCATGGCAGAGAACGAGTTAAGTCCTCCGGTTCTCGGTGTAGCCTGGGATGGGACCGGTTACGGCGTCGATGGAACGATTTGGGGGGGCGAGTTCCTTCGAGTCACTCGATCCGGGTTTGAAAGGGCTGGACATTTTCGCGAGTTCGGATTGCCTGGTGGAGAAGCGGCAATCAAGGAGCCGCGCCGCGCGGCTTTGGGGCTGCTTTACCAGATCTTTGGCGATTCAACATTCCAGATGAGGAATCTTCCTCCGCTGTGCGCATTTTCGGCGACCGAGTTGTCGGTCTTGCGAACAATGATTCAGCGGAAACTTAACCTCTCTTTTACAACAAGCGTTGGCCGGCTCTTCGACGCGATTGTATCGCTCATCGGACTTCGGCAAGTAGCATCCTATGAGGGCCAAGCAGCATCAGAACTCGAGTGGGCGTTGGACGGGATCGAAACCAACCGATGCTATCCCTTGAGTTTCGCGGGTAACGCTATCGACTGGGAGCCGATGATTCGGCAGCTCATCGAAGAGAAGCTCAGCGGAACGGCTACCAGGGTAATAGCGGCGAAAGTCCACAACACGTTAGTCGAATCGATTGTTACTCTTGCCCAGCGGGTGCAAGAGACACGGGTCATCCTTAGTGGCGGCTGCTTTCAAAATAAGTATCTTGTTGAGAGAGCAGTGCTCCGCCTGCGCGAGCAAGGGTTTGCTCCTTATTGGCATCAGCGAATCCCTCCTAACGATGGCGGCATTGCACTCGGTCAGAGCGTTGCGGTGGCTTGGGGTTTGACTAAAGAAGGTTCTCCATGTGTTTAGCAGTTCCAGGAAACATCTTGAGCGTTGCTGGCGATGACCCACTCCTTCGCACCGGGCGCGTTAGTTTTGGCGGAATCGTGAAAGAGGTGAATCTTGCCTACACGCCTGACGCCGGCGTTGGTGACTACGTCATAGTGCACGTGGGCTTCGCTATTAGCACTCTGGACGAAGAGGAAGCTCATCGCGTTTTCGACTATTTAGCGCAGATGGGGGAACTTGGAGAACTAAAGGAAGGATCTGCTGGCAGGCCGTGAAGTACATCGACGAGTTTCGGGATAGATCCGCCGCTACGCGCTTTGCCGCGGCTATAGCAAAAGAAGCAACACGCGCCTGGACCATCATGGAGGTGTGTGGAGGCCAGACTCACGCGATTGTCAAATTTGGTATCGATGCGCTCTTGCCCAAAGGAATCACACTCGTGCACGGACCCGGTTGTCCGGTTTGCGTGACTCCGGTCGAATTGATCGATAAGGCAATCGAGATCGCCTCCCGTCGAGATGTGATCTTTTGCTCTTTTGGCGACATGTTGAGAGTACCCGGAACAGAAAAGGATTTGTTCGCAGTAAAAGCGGCCGGCGGTAATGTCCGCATTGTCTACTCGCCTCTCGATTCCATCAAAATCGCGCGCGAAAATCCGGATGCGCAAGTCGTCTTTTTCGCCGTTGGATTCGAAACAACGGCGCCCGCGAACGCTATGGCTGTTTACCAGGCTTATCGGGAGGGACTACCAAACTTCTCACTATTGGTCTCTCACGTTTTAGTCCCACCAGCTATTGAGGCAATCCTCTCTTCGCCAATAAATCGGGTGCAAGGCTTTCTCGCGGCAGGTCATGTCTGCACGATCATGGGATATACAGAATACGTGCCGATCGCGGTGAAGTATCATGTGCCAATTGTTGTTACCGGCTTCGAACCGCTCGATATTTTGCAGGGCGTCTATATGTGTATCCAGCAGTTGGAGCGCGGAGAAGCGAAGGTTGAAAATCAATATACTCGTTCGGTACGGCCAACCGGGAACAAGCCCGCTCAGGATCTAATTCAAGAAGTCTTCGACGTCGTTCCTCGCAAATGGCGGGGTGTAGGCGAGATTCCGAAGAGCGGATTCACCCTTCGGGAGAAGTACGCAGAATTCGATGCGGAACGCCGCTTTGGTGTAGCGGCGTATACGGCACAGGAATCGGGAGAATGTATCAGCGGCCTGGTTCTGCAGGGAGTAAAGAAGCCTCACGAATGCCCAGCTTTTGGCACCCGCTGTACGCCCGAGCACCCACTGGGGGCGACGATGGTTTCCAGCGAAGGGGCGTGCGCTGCCTACTATCGTTACCGCTTGGCAGAGCGCTCATGAACAGCAGCTGTCCGATTCCGTTGCACGATTATCCTCAGGTGCTCCTAGCACACGGTGGCGGAGGCCGCCTAATGGAACACCTCTTGGAGAATGCGTTCAGGCCGGCTTTCGATAATCCGACGCTTGGTCAACGACATGACGGGGCGCTCATCTTCTTGAACGATCAGCGATTGGCCTTCACAACTGACTCTTATGTTGTGCAACCACTATTTTTCCCAGGAGGCGACATTGGTACATTAGCCGTCAATGGAACGGTGAATGATCTCGCGATGTGCGGCTCGCGCCCGCTCTATCTCAGCGCCAGCTTTATCCTTGAAGAAGGCCTATCAATGCAAACACTGCTGCGAGTTATCCGGTCGATGAAAGAGGCGGCTGCAAACGCTGGGGTTCAGATCGTGACCGGCGACACCAAAGTGGTCGATAAAGGAAAAGGTGACGACCTTTTCATCAATACCTCTGGCGTTGGCGTTATGGATCATGGGATGATAATTGCCCCTTCCAGCATTCGATCCGGCGACGCGTTACTTCTGAGTGGAGACCTTGGTCGCCACGGTATTGCAATCATGTCCGTCCGAGAAGGGCTTCAATTCGAGACTACTATCGAGAGTGATTGCGCTCCACTCAACGACCTGGTGCTATCGCTTATCAACCAAGGGGTCCAACTCCATTGTTTACGGGATTTGACCCGAGGTGGACTTGCGAGCGCTCTGAACGAGATCGCCAAGGCAGCAGAATTGCAGATCGACATTGACGAGATGGCCATCCCGGTAAAAGAAGAAGTTCGCGGAGCCTGCGAGATTTTGGGACTCGACCCTTTGTATGTGGCGAATGAAGGCCGTTTTGTCGCATTCGTCGAGGCAGCCAGCACGGATCGAGCGCTCCAGGTCATGCGTTCCCATCCGCTCGGTACCGAGGCGGCCAAAATCGGTTCAGTTACGCCTAGTTCCGCCGGCCTGGTCACACTCAAGAGTCAAATTGGCGCTCGCCGCATTCTCGATCTGCTCAGCGGCGAGCAACTGCCTAGAATTTGCTAGCTCGCGTTCACGAATCGTAGTGACTCGCGCGCTTCATTAATAGCAGGTAGACATAGCAGGTATACGCCTTTGCCGCAGTTGCCGTTTCGCTCCTGCTAGCCCGCTTCTGTTACGCCAGCCAATTAATCGCGCTCAGAGATTTCTTGGTCAGGTGTCTCGATTCAGGTGGGTCGAATCATTCCGAGTTCGCCGATATGAGGATGGTGGGGTCCCTTAATCATCTTTTCGGCGTCGAGCGAGAATCGAGTCCAAGGGATTGCTAACAACCGATGCCATGGAATGGGCTTCCCCGTCAATTCGCAGAAGCCGTATACACCATACTTAATGCGTTTCAAAGCCGCGTCTATTTCGTACAGCGTTTCCTGTTCAAACGATGCGAGACCTAAAGTGAGATCACGGTCGAAACTATCCGTCGCTGCGTCGGCCATGTGCATACTATAACTAGGCGTTTCTTCGCGCGCCTCGCCGGCGAGTCGTTTAACTCGCTCTGCTAGTGCGGCCCGGGCCTGCAACAGCTTCTTATTGAGCTGTAGCAATTGCTCAGGCGTCAATGTTCCTGGTTGAGACTCCGGCCGTATCCTGAGATTCATTCTCTTGTGCCTTAGCGGGCCCTTCATCGTGAGGTTCATAATCACCTGCTTTCTTAGTTTCGTTTGAGACTAAAACCCTTTAGCACCCTCCGCTTTCCCCCTCTTGGCCAAGACCAAGCTTCTGTTGCCCCCGCGAATATAAAGGCGTTCTAGTGCCACAACTTGGGCAGCGCAACCAATGATCAACACTCGACAAAGAGTGGCGAGCTTTCCGCCGCCGAGGGCGTAGGTTTCCTTTTCAAATGAAAAAGCTCGAAGCAGTGATTCTTCCTTCGTGCTTGGATGCTGTACGAGCGGGCCTGCGACGCCGCGGCGTTTCTGGTGAGCTGACTTTGACCGAAGTCCGGCACAGTGACACACACGCGCCTTCGAGCTCTGTTTCCGCCTGCGCCGCTGGGCCACTAGCGGAAAGAGTGAAACTCGAGCTCCTCCTTCCAGATCGGCAAGTAGATAAAGCTGTGAGTGTTATTCTCCGCTACGCGTTACCCGATTCCCATGAAGCCGGCGGCCATGTTACTCTGATCGATGTAAGTGAGGCGCTCCGGATTACACCGCCGACTTCAGACATTAGCAACTCTCCCATCTGAGGGCCCGTGGAATCGCCTGGCGCCGCCTCACGATTAGCGGCCCTGTTTAAGGATAACTTCAGACAATTCGCACAGCAGGTGACACCGGGCGTGAGAGCAGCAGGCCCCAGCGAATAATCAACGCCGTCAACGCCGACACCGCCGGCGTTTCAGTTCCCCGCCCCATCCTCAATCCATTCGTTAGACGCCACAGTCTGAGAATCCAGAACTCGCGTAGCCTCTGGTCTGATGGTTTTCAATTCGCCAAGATGTGGATAGAGTTCGCTGCGAATTTCTCTTTCTGCGCCAATGCAATAGCGAGCCCAGGGAATCGCGACCAGTCGGGCGAGCGGGATCGGCTTACCTGTTCGCCCGCATATCCCGTAGGTGCCGTCTTCTATGCGTTTTAAAGCGGCGTCCACTTCGTACAGCGCCGCCTGCCCAAAACTTGCCAGACCAAGAGCAAGGTCCCGGTCGAAACTGTCTGTGGCGGCATCCCCCATGTGCAGGCTGTAAACCGGCACTTCTTCGCGAGCCTCTCCTATTAGATGCTGAATTCTTCTGAATAGCGCAGCGCGAAGCTCCAACAGCTTCTTGCGTTGCTGCGCTAATCGCTGTGGGGTCAGTTTTCGGAACTTAGTCCGCTTTACCGGAGCTTCCATCAAGACCTTCATTACGCCTCTCTCTTTATCTGCTCCAGCCTAACTCATCCCCAAAAGCTAGCTGCACGCTCCTTGGCCAACTGCACCCGTTGCTTGGTGAAAGGCAGGTTCCCGAGCCTGGTTCGCAGCTGCTCGCTCTCGTCATCCTTATTCGTTTAGCCGGAAGATCACTGCTGTGCCTTAGAATGATTTGTAGCTCCCGCACGGCCGACGCTCCGCGCTAAACGGTCGACAGCAATCCACCGCCCTGAATTCGTTCGTAATCTCTCCGCCGTTAGGCTAGAATTCCCTTTTCATCGAAGGGCGAAATGACGAGCGTTGCTGCTTCCTCCGAGAAGGTATTCAGCGAGTTTTTTGATGCATTACCCGATGCAATTTGTGCCGTTAGACCTGATGGATTGATCGCAATCGTGAATAGCCAGGCAGAGCTAATGTTTGGCTACTCCGCCAGTGAATTGCTTGGCCAACCGCTCGAGGTCCTGATACCAGAAAGGTTTCGAAAGGGTCACGTCGGCCATCGTACAAAATATGTCGATAGTCCGCGGCGACGTCCAATGGGAGCGGGTCTACAGCTTTATGGTCGTAGAAAAGACGGAGCTGAGTTCCCGGTGGATATCATGTTAAGCCCTTGGGACCTGGGTGATCAGCGGCTGTTTGTCGCCGTAGTGCGCGACATCTCGGAACGGAAAAAAATTGAAGAGGCGCTCGAGAAAGCGCGACAAGAATTGGAAATCCGAGTTGAACAGCGCACCGCTGCCCTTGCTCTCGAAAGGAAGACGGCGGTGGCAGCGCTTGAAACCCGGGCCCAGCAGCAGCGGGCGGTAGCCGAACTCAGCCAGCATGCTTTGGAAGGCCGATCATTTGCCGTTCTGCTCAGCGACGCAGTTGCGCTCGTCCCACAGATTCTCGGGACTGAGTACTGCGCGATATTCGAGCTGCTTTCAGACGAGCAACTTATCCTTTCAGCAGGAGCTGGCTGGAAAGATGGGGTCGTCGGGAATACGTTTTTGCCCATCGGACGCGACTCGCAAGCCGGTTATACGTTGCTTTCGCATGCTCCGGTAATCGTCGAGGATCTGAGGTCAGAAACGCGGTTCGACCCGCCACCGCTCAAATTGGAACATGACATTGTCAGCGGCATCACGGTGCTGATACATCGCCCTGGCAAGCCGTTCGGAGTGCTTGGTGCTTATACGAAGCAAAAGCGATCTTTCAGCGGAGACGATATTCATTTTCTTCAGTCAGTCGCCACTATTCTCGCAACCGCTGTTAGTCGGAGACAACTTGAAGAAGAGCTGTTGGACGCCGGCGGAAGAGAACAACGCCGATTAGGACAGGATCTCCACGACGGGCTGTGTCAGCATTTGATCGGGCTTCAATACACCACCTCCGTGTTCGCTGGAAAGCTCAAAAAAGATTCCGCTCTTAGAAAAGAAGCAGAAACTATCGCGGAGTTGATACGTCAGGGAACCTTGCAAGCGCGGATGTTGGCGCGTGGGCTTTCTCCGGTTAATTTGGAGGCAAACGGTTTGATGTCAGCACTCCGCGAACTCGCTCTGAACACCACAGCGCTTTTTCACATCAGCTGCCGCTTTGACTGTTCCCAGGAGGTGTTGGTTACGGACAATACCAAAGCAGTCCAGCTCTATAGAATCGCTCAGGAGGCAATCACAAATGCCGTGAAGCATGGCCACTCCACCTCCGTCTTGGTTCGCCTGGAAAAGTCTGGGCATCAGGCTACGCTGAAGATAACAGACAACGGTGTCGGCTTGCCCGATCATCCGGAAAAAAGTGACGGAATGGGTTTGCGCATCATGCAGTACCGCGCAGATATGATCGGAGCGTCACTGCGAATCGCGCCAGCCAGCGAACGAGGGACGGAGGTAACCTGCGTTTTCAACATCAATATTAAGTGAGCGCGAAAGGCAAACAGAACGTCAAGTCCCGTATTCTCATCGTCGATGACCATCCGATGACGCGCCAAGGTTTGGTAACGCTGATAGAGCATCAGCCCGATTGGGCCGTCTGTTTCGAAGCACAGAACGCGGAGCAAGCTTTGGAAGCGATCGCCAAAACGAAGCCAGATCTCGCTCTGGTCGATATCTCGCTGCCCGGCAAAAGCGGTCTGGAGCTGATTAAAGACCTCCGAGCGCTTCACGAGCATCTACCTGTGTTGGTCATCTCCATGCACGACGAATCACTCTACGTCGAACGGGTACTGCGCGCAGGAGCGCGCGGCTATGTTCCCAAACATGCTGGAGCGGCTAAGATGGTCGAAGCTATCCGCGCTGTTCTGAATGGCCGGATTTATGTCAGCGACGAGATGGCTGCGCACCTTTTGGAGCAGCTATCCGGCAAATCTTCTTCACAAATGCGATCACCGGTGGAGCAACTCAGCGATCGCGAGTTCGAAGTCTTCGAGTTGATCGGTCAAGGGCTCTCCGCCCACGAAATCGCGAAGCGGCTTTATCTAAGCGCCAAGACCGTCGACGCCCACCGGGCCAACATCAAAGAAAAGCTGCAAATCCAAACAACCGCAGAACTCATTTCCTACGCTGCCCGTTGGAACGCAGCCAACGAGAAGTGAGGTTCGGTTCTCAAGCAACAACGGTAGGCCCGCACATTGTAAACCGCAACCACGCTTCCGTGGAAAGCGCCGTAGGTAAACTACCTACAAGCACCGAGCCAATCCCCTAGGCTCGAACACGGCCGCTCCCCGATTGTAGCGTTCGTTGGCTATGGCTACTCTAACGGCACTAACTGCATATACTTCCCGAAGGTTTGATCCAAATGTATTCGATCGGATCGCGGCAAGAACATGCGTTACTTTATATGGAGCACCCATCCCGACCGCGAGCCGCAACCGTGTTAGTGGTCGACGACTATGCCAGCGTCTGCGAATTGATCGCTACTAAACTGGCGGCGGCTGGCTATAGAGTATTCACCGCGCTTGGCGGAGAGGACGCGCAAGCCATGATTACGAAATCTCCAGGACTATCTATAGATCTCCTGATTACGGACATCGAGATGCCGCGGATGCGTGGCGAAGATCTTGCAGCCTGGCTGCAGCGCGCTCAGCCAACGGCGAAAGTGCTGTTCATGTCGACTTACAAAAACGATGTCCGTCTAAACAGCCCATTCGCATTTCTTCAAAAACCATTCAAACCGGATTCGCTCACGTCGATGGTTCAGGGACTCTTGACCCAGTGCTAAACCCTGGAGGTTGCTAGTTAGTAGTTTTCGGTTTTCAGTTTTCAGTTTTCGGTTGAGCTTCCATAGGAGCTGGAGACGTCAGCTCAGGGCTTTAGCCCTGGGAATCGGGTAAAATGGGAACATGCCCTGAAAGGGTACCCGAATCTGGGAATACCATGATCGAAACTTTCGAATCAACCCCCACATCGCCTTATCAGGTTGGTCCGGCATTCCAGGAGATCGCAGCCGCACAAGGTCGCGCTGAAGCGCGACCCCACAGGCCGACAGACCCTTCGGCTTGAACGACCGAAGATCGACCTGACCACCGAAGCCTTGGCGAAGGCGGAAAACGGTCACCGACCCGTCCAACGACCTGTCCGACGAAGCCTCGGCGAAGTCGGAAGCCTCGGCGAAGTTGGAAGCCTTGTGCGAACTCGGAAAACCGATAACCGCGCGCCGAAGGCGTGCGCTACCGTACGATCAGCACGGGACACGGCGCGTGTTCCAGGATCTTTTCGGCATCGCTTCCAAGCAATAGATGCTTCCAGCCAGTATACCCATGGGTCGATAGCACCAGCAGATCTGCCGGAGTCTCCGTCGCTACCCGGATGACTTCGTCGCGCATATGGAGCGCAGCCGTCATCAAGGTATCAACAGCATCGTACTCTAGTTTTGCTTTAACTAATTCCTCATGAAGTTTTTCGCCCGCTTCCTGCCGCCACTCCTCGACCTCGTAGGCGGGTAATCCTTCGATTGAATAGGCATTGGCCGCCACCTCGGGAATAACGTGCAGTAGCGTCAGTCTGGCCCCAACGAGCTTCGCCAATTGAATAGCGTACCGAATCGCTTTTTCTGACCTCGGTGAAAAATCGGTCAGCGTTACGATGCGCTTTAGCCGGAGCGGGAAGCTGGATGCTTCCTTTTCCGATGTTTGTGGATCTTGAACTAGCTCTTGCATATAGCGTTTCTCCTTTCGCCAAGAGGATCGGCCGATCTATCCGTCTTTGCTCCCCATGCATTGACCGATCCTGGCCCTTCCTTGGCTTGGCAATACCGCGAACTCAGACGCGGGGGAAGGCATTGAGGCTACCCTATGTTTCGCTGCCAAACCGAAAAAGGACCTCTCCACCGTCTTGTCCGACATAGCCTTGGCGAAGTCGGAAGCCGTGGCGAAGGCGGACCTGTCCGCCATAGCCGTGGCGAAGGCGGAAGACGATCGACGGTCGGTAGACAACGGCGCGCGCTACCGTACAACCAGCACGGGGCACGGTGCGTGCTCCAGGATCTTTTCGGCATTGCTTCCGAGCAATAGATGCTTCCAGCCAGTATAGCCGTGGGTCGATAACACGAGCAGGTCTGCCGGAGTCTCTTTCGCTACACGGATGACTTCGTCGCGCATATGGAGCGCAGTCGTCATTACAGCATCAACTGCACCGTACTCGAGCTTCGCTTTAGCTAGCTCCTCCTCAAGTTTTTCGTTTGCTTCCTGCCGCCACTGATCGACTTGGTATTCCGGAAATCCTTCGATTGTATAATCGAGTGCACCTGGCTCGGGAATAACGTGTAGCAGCGTTAGTCTAGCTCCAACGAGCTTTGCCAATTGAACGGCGTATCGAATCGCCTTTTCCGACTTGGGTGAAAAATCGGTCGGCGCTACGATACGCTTTAGTCGAAGCGGGAAGCTGGTGGCTCCCCCTTCCGCTGGTTGCGAATGTTGAATTACCTCTTGCATATAGGGCTTCTCCCTTCGCCGATAAGGTTGGCCCGCTCTCTCCATTGTTTGCTCGCCATGCGTTGACCGATGCTGGCCGTTCCTTGGCCCTCGAGCCACGGATGTCTTCAGGTCTGTCTACCGCCTCTAGTCGCTATGGGCCGTTGGCCACTACGCTTCGCGTGTCATGTCCCCGCCACAATTAATCGTGACTTTCAAGCCGGAATATGTTCGCAAAAATCGATTAAACGCGAAACGCGAAGGCGCTATCCCACGCAGACCGGTCTAGCTCTTTCCACTACCGTTGCCGCAATTATCTTTGCGGCCAGTTCATTACCCATTCGGCCTGTATTTATGACGAGATCGTAGTGCGATGGATCCGCAACGCTAATACCGAAATGGGCTTGCACGTAACGACGCCTCGCCTCGTCAGAATCGCGCACGACCCGCGCTGCCTCCTTTGCCGAAATGTTGTGTGATTCCGACCAGTTCTGGACACGAAGGTTGAACGGCGCCACCAGACGCACATGTAGAACGTTCGGCAATAGCGATGTGATAATCGCCGCGCCTCTGCCAACCACAATCACGTTACCATTAGCCGCCAGCCTGCGAATCGTTTCATCGGCACATTCTTTGAGCTGCCAAGCCGACGGATGCAGGCCAAGCAAGGATTCGAGCGCGTCGCTCAGTGGAAACGGCAAATCTTCAGGCATGAACTTTTCCATCGTCGCTGAAAGCTGATGATCTTCCAGAATCTTTTTCACCAGATTACGGTCGAACACCGCCCAGGGACACCCTCCCTCGTCCGGACAATCACGGTCAAGGTGCTGAGCGACAGCATTTGCTATGGTCGCGGCTCCAGCTCCCGTCTCACGAGATATCGTCACAGCTGGTCTCGGGAGCCGGAACTCCTTTCTCTCTTCTATCAATTGAGCGCTTAAATAGCGCCTGAAAACATCCACTGAACTTCCGCGCATGGCAGCATCCTCGCTTTCTGTTTAGCTCTCTTGTTCAACAAGCCATCACCTAAGACAAACGACCACACTCTGATTGCTATTCCCCGGCCGTCTGTTGGTTTCACTCCCTTCTTCTGCGAGTCTCTCTCGGCGACGCGTTTCGGGGTCGTTCTCCGTCTACCGCCTGCCGCCGATAGTCTACCCCTTGGCACTACGCCTTGATCGTTATTGGTCGGCCACGATTAATCGTGACTTTGGAGCCAACATTTGCTTGCTGCCGAACGCCGAACGCCGAACGCCAAGTGCAAGACATGTTCGACACTGGACAAATTTGGGTGGGCGTAGCCCGGTGCAGACTCCTAAGCTCACCAAATGAAGAAGATTGAAGTGGTGGTTCATCCTTCTCGATTGAGCGAGGTGCGAACGGAGCTGGCGCGCCGCGGAATCAGCGGTGAAATGACGCTCACCGAAGTCCGGCATGGAAATATGCAGAAACCGTTGGCCGCTGCTTCAAACCAATTGGCAAATCAATTTGAGGAGAGAGTCAAGCTCGAGCTAATCGTTCCTGACCGTCAAATAGATAAGGCTGTGAGCGTCATCTTAAGACACGCGGTGACGCACAATGATGATAGTAGTGGTCAGATCGCCTTGTTCGAGGTGAGCGAAGTTCTCCGAATCAACCGCGCAGACCGCCAGGAGCCTTCAAGCTGTTGCCCATGAATCGTTGGCTAACCCGGGCCACGCTGTCGGGCACTTGCCATCCGTTAAGGGAGTCGCGTTCCAGAACATCGCGAAAATCGATTTTGATCAGTTTTGATTGTGAGGTCCCCTGGCACTTTCTCAAGAGCCAATTCCTCCCGCCAGTACGAATCGTCCAGTAACCAGACAAGGCACGGTCCTAAAAATAAGAGGGCGGAGAGAGGTTGAGCGGAAAAGATCCAGAGCGGCTTGAAGCCCGGCACAAAGCTAGCCCTAGCTGCAGCGATTAGCTGGAGAATAAATGCCGTCGAGACCCATAGCTTGAGCCAACCGGATCCAGACTCGGTAAACACGTGGACGAGGACAAGAATCAAAGCCGGGGCGAGAAGCACGTAGGTATATGCTTCGGTCGCGGGACCTAGCAGTATCATCCAAATCAACGCTAGACAGAAGAGGCTGGTCAACAGCCTTTCAACCGCCCAACGTTTCCGCTTCCCCCAGGCGCAAAAGAGAGCAATTGCTCCACCGCTGGCGAGCTGAAGCAATTTATAAAGAGACGGAGGGAATGAGGAATGACCGACCCAATGCAGGAGAAACCAGAGATCTAGAGGAGCATATTTAATGGGGTAATTGAGCCGGTTATCCGCGCTGCGGGTTGAGATCCAGGTGCGATATTGCTCCACAACATAAGGCCAGTGTTGAAAAAGGAAGGGCGCAATGGTGAGCAATAGGAGAGCAACCAATAGACGCCAACCGAATGGTCGCGGTGCTACGACACAGATCAATAGTCCTATCGCGAGAGGATAAATTTTTAGCGATGTTGCCATCGCCACGCAGAGCGCAGCGCAGTTCCAGCGCTGAACGCCCGCGGCGGCGACCGCAAGCATGAGCAGTCCGATAGTCAATGGATTTGAGTGGCCGATATCCAAGTTCCCCAATGCCAATGGAAGGAGAAGCAAGCAAATGATGCCGACGTGCCTTCGAACGTCACCGGGAGAAATCGTTTGAAGAAGCGCCACCAGACCACCGAGTAAGGCCGCGGCGTTGAGGAGTTGCCAGAGTACGATGCCAACCGACGGAGGCAGGTAGGCAAAAGGCGCAAAAAACGCCGCCACCGTGGGGCTATAAACGAAGCCTCGCCAGTTCGTGTAGAGATCTTCTCCCCGCGTCCATTGGAGGCCAGCCAGTCGAAAATGGACAAACGCGATTCTGTGAAAGTAGCCGCCAGCAGAGCGAACTAATAAGGCCAGCAGCGCTGCAGTCCAACCCATGCAAGCGACAAAATTCCAAAAGCGGAGGCGCGCCTCCGGCTTCACAGACTCCCGTACGACGAGATGCTCAAACGGCTCGCGGGCTAGAGACGTTTTTTCAAAACGCTTAAGATCCAGTGTCATAGGCCGTTTTTGCTATCTGACAATCATCTAGCAGAAAGTAAGGAAAACCCCTAGCCTTCTTTAGGGCACTCTCCTAACTAGCCTAGGGGCAGTTCTAGTCGCTCGTATCGCTACACCTAAATTGGTCGCGGTCTTCCACCAATTGTCATTTTCCGACCTTAGCGGCACAATGTCTAGTAATGAACAAGCCAGCGCAAATCGTTGAGCGATTAGCCAACTCCGATGTTTACAAGCAGTACGAGCGGGCCTTCAGCGAGGCCACCCAGCTTCCGCTGAGCTTGCGGCCGATCGAAACCTGGCGTCTCGGCCTGGAGGGTAAGAAGTATGAAAACCCTTTCTGCGCGATGCTCGCCAAATGCAATCGTACCTGTGCCGCCTGCTTAGAAATGCAAAAAAAGATGGACGACACCCCTGGGCCGGGGCCAAAAACGGTCACCTGTTTCGCCGGGCTAACCGACAGCGCAGTGCCGGTTGAAGTCGGTACAACAGCAATCGGCTTTCTCCAAACCGGCCAGGTTGCTCTCCGAAAACCAACAACGAGTCACTTCGCCAGAATCGTCAAGCAGCTGCAAGCATGGAATGTTAACGTCGATTTAGAAAAGCTGGAAGACGCATACTCTCATTCGCAGCAGATGAGCATCCAGCGGTATGCTGGCGTGCTCAAACTTTTGGAAACGTTCTCTAAACATCTATCCCTCATCGCAAATGAAGTGATAGTGCAAGAGGAGGAGGCGGAGTCACCATTAATCAGGAGGGCGCGAGCCTACATTCAGGCTAATCAGGGCGACCCGATCGACTTGGCCAAGGTCGCACAGGCAATGCATGTGAGCGTCTTCTATTTTTGCAAACTCTTTAAGAAAGCCACTGGACTAACATTTACCGAATACTTGGGCAGGGTCCGCGTCGAAAAGGCGAAACAGCTTCTTCTGAATCCACATCTACGTATCAGCGAAATTGCCTATGATGTCGGTTTTCAATCGCTGACTCATTTCAATCGTGTCTTCCGCCAGGTAACCGGCAAGTCTCCTTCGGCTTATCGCGAGGCAAAGTCGATCCCCCGAATGCTGAATTAGAGCAGAGTCACTTGGGTGACTAAATCGAGGAATGCCAACTGCGGCTCGATACTTAACAAGATACGGAAAGCCGCGACTCCTCCCACAGCTAACCTTATCACCGCCATGCGCACGAAGCGATCAACTCATGAGACCTTAGAGATTTGTTTTTGGATTCTGACGTCGTTTGCTGTGGTTGCAACGATCACATGGATAGACTACACGGCGTACCACGTAGGAAAATGGATTGTTCTGGTCGCAGCCGGGTCCCTGCTCTGCATAATAGGTCTAACCGTGTCGAGGTCGCTAGATTTGGACCGACAAGCTCGGAAAAGTCTCGCTCTTGAATCTTCCTCCCTGTCTTTAAAAGGATTTCGATTGAATGGGCGTTACTTCCAACCGTACGAACAGGAGATACCAGGGGGTGGAAGACAATTTCGCCTCTACTCAACAATGTCGATCAGTGAAGATGTGGAGGCCGCTTTGATCAGATATTTGATAAACGAAGGTTTAAGCGAAACCCTCTGGCCGCAGATAAGCGAGCGGCTCGAAGCGGAGTCACGTTGGGCATTTCTTGCTTAGATTGTTGTGGGCCGCCACCATAAATGGTTTTCAGCAAGGCGCTCCAAACTCCGGTTTGACTGCGCCATTGGCGAATTGACCTTCCAGGTCGACCGCATTTGCCGCTAGCCGGGTCGAGCCAGAGGCTCAAGCCATCCGGCCTCGGCCGGACTGGAAGCTTCGACACCAATCCGCCGGATTGCTCCTGACCTTCCAGGTCGAGGTGAGATCACCAATCCACGACCATCTCTGGCCAACCGACGGTGAGCCAATTCAGCATGTTGGTTTAGCCTCTCTAGGCAAAGCAAAAGAAGGCATCAAAGTCATGAGCAACCAATACGAAGTCGTGGTTATCGGATCCGGGTCAGCGGGCCAAAAAGCTTGTCTGATCGCTCTAGACAAGGGTCTCCGCACTCTGCTGATCGAAAAGCGAGAATATCTGGGTGGCACGAGTTACCATACTGGCAGTCACGCTGTGCGGGCATTACGGGCCTGCGCCAATTTTCTGAAGTATGTGGAGAAAGGCTCTAAACTCGGTACTGCGACCGATCTCATCGAGGCAAGCTGGACTCAGTGGTTAAGCGCCCAGCGGCGGACCAGCAGCATATTGACCGCTGAGTTCTCCCGAGCGATTGACCATGATAAACTTAAAGTTCGGTTCGGCCAGGCCACTATTACCGGGCCAAATACAGTCACGATTCACGATCCCCGAAGTACAAGCGAGGAAGTCACAACCGACAATATAATTATCGCTACAGGCTCAAGACCGAACATTCCGAGTCAACCCGAGTTCGGTGTGCTGAATAGCGACTCGCTCCTGCGGCGACCATCCCTGCCGCGCCATCTTTTCGTTGTAGGTGGTGGCTACATTGGTTGCGAGCTGGCCTCGATTTACCAGGCGTTGGCCGTTCAGGTTACCCTGGCGGAAGCAAAGTCACGCCTTTTACCAAGTCTGGATCCGATTGCGGGTGAACGATTCGCCTCCCTCTTGCGAACGGACGGCGCTGACGTCCTTCTTAACGAGCCGATCAATCTTGAAACACTGAACCAGTCGAAGCCTGCGAGCTTTCGCTTGAGCACAGGTGTTGTCATCCAGCCGGATATCACGCTGGTGGCAACCGGAAGAGTTCCAAACAGCGATAACCTGGGCCTTGAGTCGGTCGGCTTACCGAGTGGCGATTGGATTCCCGTGAACGAGCGAATGCAAACCAAGGTAGCTTCAATTTTCGCAATCGGTGACGTCAACGGGATTGCTTTATTGGACAGCGTAGCTGCTGCTCAAGCCCAAGTCGCAATGACGACTATCTTAGGATCGCCTTCTCGTTTCGACAAGCGTTGGTTCCCCCAATTTCTCCATACTGACCCGCCAATCGTAAGCATTGGATGGACGGAGGAAGAGGCCAGAACCGTCGGCCTCAATGTCGAGGCTCTATCTTGGAGGGGGCGAATGTTCACAGATGACGACCTCAGCACTGTGGAGCAGGAACAGATAGCGCTCAAGTGCGTTCTGGAAGTTAATTCAAACCGGCTACTCGGATGTATCGTGATCGGGTCACGCGCCGCAGAGATTGTTAATCTTGTTTCGACGGCTATTGCCAACGGCCAGACTGCTCGGCACCTCGCAAACCTTTCCGTCGTTCATCCAAGCGCCACGGAAGTGCTAGTGGACATGTTGCGGAATCATTTCGACCCCCCCGCCCTAGTCTGATATCTAACCGAGGTTGTCACGAGCCGGATGAGGACGCAACCTGTCAGGTTGAATGCCCTCAACAGATT
>JBKPBY010000176.1:0-9706 GCA_046727075.1 bacterium
CTACCAGGAAAGGTTGAATCTGTTCACCATATGCGCGGCGGCTGATGCCGAATAGAAGCACGCCGGTGTGACCTGATTTATCAGTGAAAGTCTTGTAACGGTAAGCATTCCATTCAACGATGCTGGGACCGGAGCCCTCGCTCTGAAGGAAATCAATCAGATATTCATCTTTGCCGGCGGCACTTTGAAACACCTCATGATGAACCAGTGGATCGGTTTTTCCCCGTTCCTCGAGGATTCTCACCAATGCACCCAAAACTTCTTGGGCCGACTTGTTTCCAGTTACTACTTGGAGCGTTAGCATGTTTCTGTAATGCTCCGGGGTTTCACCCTTTGGGGTATACTCCTGCACGTAGAAGTTGTCTTTTGGATGGGAGGACCAGGTTAAATCGTAAGTTAACTGGTTTACATTGATGGGTCCCGGCACGCTCAGATAATCTGTGGCGCCGTCGGCACCGGATACGGCAAGGCTCAAGAGAGCCGGCGCCAGCAGTAAGAGTAATCTCGTCTTGTTAATTTTCGTAGAGGGTGTTTCGCAGTCCGAGTCCAGTTTCTCAGTTTTCCGTTGCGAAAGCGAGATCGTTCCCATGGAGTTGAAGCGTCCGACGCCCTGCAAGATTTTCTAGTTGCGGCAGGCTCTCGCAGGGTCTCTATGATAGCTAATCTGCCTTCTCTATGAGCTCACGACCACTTGAAGGAAAAACCGGCGTTGTCTTTGGTGTTGCAAACAAACGCAGTATCGCCTGGGCAATTGCACAAGCCTGGGCGGCTGCTGGTGCTAAATTGATCTTCAATTACCAGGGTGAACGAATTAAAGAAAACGTCGAAGACCTGGTTTCAACTTTCGGCTCCGATGTCCCGCTTTATCCCTGTGACGTAGCGGTTGACGAAGAGATTTCAGAATTTTTTCGGCGTGTTAAAGAGCACACCAATCGCATTGATTTGATGCTTCACTCCGTTGCGTTCGCGCCGCGAGAAGCGTTGGAGGGAGATTTTCTCAGCACGTCTCGCGATGCCTTTTTGATGGCACACAACATCAGCGCCTATTCCCTGGTAGGCCTAACCCGCGAGGCGGTTCCGTTTATGACAAATGGAGGTAGCATCATCGCGATGACCTATTACGGCGCCGAAAAGGTTGTTCCGCACTACAACGTCATGGGGGTCGCGAAGGCAAGCTTGGAGGCTACTACTCGTTACCTTGCCTACGACCTGGGGCCGAAAAAAATCCGGGTTAACTGTATCAGCGCCGGTCCGGTACAAACGCTGGCAGCACGCGGCATCTCAGGTTTTACCGCGATGCTGAAACATTACCAGGAACATGCCCCACTGAAACGAAGCTGTGACCCGGCTGAGTTAGGTCAGACCGGCATTTTCCTGGCGAGCGACGGCGCTGCCGCGATTACTGGTCAAGTCATCTATGTAGATGGCGGCTATCAGATCATGGGCATGTAGGATCGCGCTGGCGCGATCCTGAAAGTCGCGCTCCGCGCGACAGTGGAAATTATGCTATTGGTCCTATAGGTCCCATTCACATGGATCTCTACGCCGATCTTAGTGCTCTCTTGGGTGACGGCATCGTTTCCCGTCAGCTGGAAATCCTCCGTGAAAACAGCGGCGATAAGTGGTTCGCCAGCCATTTACCGGACGTGGTTGTTCGGCCAACGACGAATAAACAGGTTTCGCAGCTGCTCCGTTTTGCAAACGATCACAAGGTCCCCGTCACTCCACGCGGCGCAGGGTATGGATACGTTGGGGGGTGCGTGCCGGAGCGCGGCGGCATCGCTCTTTCGATGGCCGGCATGAACCGGATCAAAGAGATCGCGGTTGCGGATGGAGTTGCTGTCGTTGAACCTGGCGTCATAACTTCTCATATCCAGGACGCGGTGAAAGCGCACCGGCTGTTTTATCCGCCTGATCCTGCAAGCCTTAAAAACAGTTCTATCGGTGGCAATATCGCAACGAATGCGGGCGGTCCGCGTTGCCTTAAGTACGGCGTGACGCGTCACTACGTTCTCGGTCTGGAAGTTGTTCTAGCAAACGGCTCGATCGTTCGTGTCGGCGGGAGAACCCACAAAAATAAGACCGGATTCGATCTGGTCGGTCTCTTTGTCGGCTCGGAGGGAATGCTTGGAGTTGTAACGGAGGTAACTCTCCGGCTGCTGCCGTTGCCTCCAGCTCGAGGATCGATATCAGCCAGTTTTCGTTCCATCGAAGACGCCGCCGCCGCCGTGCAGCAGGTGCTTGAGCACGGATTTCTTCCTTCTGCTCTAGAGATCGCCGATCGGTTTACATTGGAAGCCGCCCGCCAGCATCTTCTGCATCGAATCATTCCCGAAGGAGAAGCCCATTTGCTGATCGATCTCGACGGGCAAGAAGACTCCGTTCGCTCGGAGATCGATGCCCTATCCGGCCTGGTCGGATCTCTCGGCGCGCTGACCCTGGAAACAGCTCTGGGAGAAGAAGCATGCGAAAAGCTGTGGGACCTGCGCCGCGAGTTTTCCGAATCGTTAAAGGCGACCGGCCTGACCAAACTAAACCAGGACGTTACAGTGCCCCGTGGAAAACTTGTCGACCTGGTGCGATTTGCTGCCGGCCTGCAGGAAAAATATGGGTTTCCTGTGGCCTGCTTCGGACACGCTGGCGACGGCAACATTCACGTGAACGTCATGGTAGCCAACCCAGCCGAAGCAATAGAAAAAATGGACCAGGCGTTAGACGATCTGTTCGGATATGTGATCGAAGCAAACGGAGCAATCACCGGCGAGCATGGCATCGGATTGGCGAAAAAACGCTGGTGGCCAAAAGCGGTGTCTGCCGAGAACCTGGCGCTGCACCAGACAGTGAAACATGCTCTCGACCCAAATGGAATTCTAAATCCTGGTAAATTTTTATAACAGACGTCGGTCGGGTGCTAAATGAACGAGGCCACGCTGATCGACCGCCTGGAACCCGAAACTAGAAACCCGAAACCCGCAACCCCCATCTCATGCCTAAATTCGGAACACACGCATTTACGTTGAACGGAGAATGGAACAACAAGATTGCTCCTGCGGTCATCGAGCAGGCTGGCGAACTCGGATTTGATCTTATCGAGATACCGCTGCTGCGGCCTGATGAGTTCGATTCGGCGATTGTCAAACGCGCACTGGAAAAGGCAGGAATAGAAGGGGTCGCTTCGCTTGGGCTGCCGAAAGACGCTCATCTACCCTTTAATCCTTCAGGCGCATTACAGTTTTTGAAAAGAGCGGTTGACCGTGTCGCGGAGTTTGGCGGGAAACAATTATTAGGCTGCATTTATTGCAACCTGGGAACCCTCACAAAAGCGGCACCGACCGCTGAAGAGCATCAGAAGATTGTCGATGTCCTACGCGAGCTCCGAGCGTACGGAGCTGGCAAAGGTGTTACACTCGGGATTGAGCCGGTCAATCGGTACGAGACCTATCTGATTAATACTGGAGAACAGGCAGCAGACCTGATCCGGCGAATCGGCGGTGATGACATGGTGGTCCACTTCGATACCTATCATATGAATATCGAAGAAGAGGGTTTCAGTTCGGCGCTACGCGCCGCGGGAAATCGCGCTGGTTATATCCATATGTCCGAAAGTCATCGCGGTATGCCCGGCGAAGGGACTGTGGATTGGGACGACGTTTTTACCGGGCTTAGAGAAATTAACTTCCAAGGACCGCTCGTGCTGGAGGCATTTGCCGCGATCAATCCCGATCTCATTGGAGCAACCTGTCTCTGGCGAGCGAGTAAATACCCGCCGATCGAATTGGCCAAGCGCGGATTGCAGTTCTTGAAAGATCACGCCGAAAAATATGGACTTGGAGAATAACAGCTGTAGGGCGGCAGAGCTTGTCCCGCCGTAGCCTTGGCGAAGGAAGACCCCTGCCGCCGAAATCCAGGGCGCGCCATTCAACTACCGGTAGAGGTCTGCCCCCTACAACGCGATCTTTGAGGCCTTCTGTTTAATTCTTCTTCTGCAAATGGCAAGCAACGACGCTCCATCCAGCGCGCTTCTCGGAATCGATCTCGGCACGTCGAGTGTTAAGGTCGTTGTCGCAACCTTTGATGGTTCTGTCACCGGGATCGGCATCCGGGAGTATCCGATCTTAACGCCTGAACCCGGCTACGCTGAGCAGGATCCTGAATCATGGTGGAATGCCACAGTCTTAGCGACCCGTGAAGCTTTGCAGAAAGCAAACAAGCCGGAGATCGTTGGTATCGGATTTTCCGGGCAAATGCATGGAACGGTTCTGCTGGACAAGCAGCAGAAACCTTTGCGACCGGCTATTATCTGGCCCGATCAACGCAGCGCGGATCTCATTGCGGAGATCGAACAAACAGTGGGCAGAAAATTGTTGGCAGAAACCTGCGGGACCGCACCGGCTGCCGGATTTCTTGTGTCATCTCTGTTTTGGCTCAAGAAGGCGACTCCTAAGCTGCTCGACCAAGTTGCTTCGGTGTTTCTTCCAAAGGATTACGTCCGGCTCAAGCTTACCGGCGAAATCTTTACTGACGACACGGATGGAGCGGGAAGCGGTCTTTTTGACGTTCAACAAAGAAAGTGGGCCGATCCTGTGATCCAGCGGCTCGGGCTGCCGCGTGAGATTTTTCCAACCAGCCGCTTATCCACTGAAATCGTCGGGAAACTTCTTACGGAGCCCGCCGCTGAGCTTGGATTGAAAGCTGGGATTCCCATTGCTGCCGGATGCGCCGATCAACCTGCACAAGCTGTAGCACACGGATTAATTGATCCTCCGCGTGGCTCGATCACGGTTGGCACAGGTGGTCAGATTTTTCTGCCGCTCTCAAAGCCATTGTTAGACCCACAAATGCGAATTCATACTTTTTGCCACGTGCCGAAATCGCGCTGGTACCTTCTAGGAGCGATGCTCTCTGCTGGGATGGCTGTTCGATGGTTTCGCGATGCCATTGGGCTTGGGCACGCGACTTATCGGGAAATGGATCGATTGGCTGCAGAAGTCCCTCCGGGAAGCGAAGGACTCCTGTTTTTACCATATCTGGTCGGGGAACGATCGCCATTGATGGATCCTCAAGCGAAAGGTGCGTTTGTTGGGTTAACACTGCGTCACACCACAGGGCATCTGGTGCGTGCAGTTTTGGAAGGCGTTGCCTTCGCGCTGCGGCACATTCTCGACACCATGGTCGAATTTGGCGCCGAGATCAGAGCGTTAGACACATCTGGCACCGGCCTGGACAGCATATTGTGGAGACAAATCATTTCTGATGTTTTGAATAAGAACATCTATCAAGGCACCGATGCGCACTCCGGAGAACGCGCTGGCATGGGAGCCGCTTTTGTTGCCGGGATTGGCACGGGAGATCTTCGCGACTTTGATGAAGTTAGAGCGCTGGCACCGGAATTCTCCAGCGCCACCAAACCACGTCCGAGGATCGCCGAGCAGTACGAGACTTTCTATGCGCGGTATAAAGAATTGTATCCGTGCCTGAGGCCAGCATTTCGCGGCATATAACAATCGTCGTAGCCCTGTGGCTATTTCAAGGAGCCATTCGGATTGGCGGATTGGCCGCCCTACATTGGATCGCGCGATCCGGATTGGGGTTTATCGCCAAGAAAGTGCGTTTCGAGCGACTGTTCTCTGACTCCGCCATTAGCCCGTTGCACGACTCCTCGCCAACGAAATGATGTAGAGGTCCAACAAAGGATTCTCTGGCTCCATCGAAAAACCTCCTCCACCCATGGCGACGATTTGCATCCGAGTTGGCAGGATCATGCGTGATTCTTAGTTCGTTCCGCAAATGATGTTTTTTTGATTTTCGCACCCTGGGTGGGTATTGTTCAGTAAGTTGCCGCAGGCATGGGACCAGCCATTGCGGCCTGTTCAACCAATGCCGAGGACCGCATCGATATTCGAATCGTTTGAGACGTTTTCTCCGTCGTTCGATGAGATCTTCGATCGCTGGTGGAGTAATTTTGATCTTTTGACCCGCCCAAAAGCAGAGCAGTTGGAGAGTCTTACTGTCGAAGTGCTTTTGTCCCCCGAAGAGGCGTTTACCGGGGGAACGGTGAACATTCGACTGCCGGCGCGCCTGGTTTGTCCAGTGTGCGGCGGGCGCGGAGGCGTTGGGCTGTACGAGTGCTGGCGGTGCCGGGGAGCAGGAAGCCTAATCAGTGATTACCCGGTACGTGTGAGTTATCCTGCTGGCTTGCAGCACGACCATATCGAGCAGATACCGCTCGACGCGTTGGGCATAGAGAACTTTTATCTAACTGTCATTTTCCGACCCTAGCCGCTCACCCTCCGGTCGGCAGTAACCGACCATGGTTTTTTAACAACTCGCGCACACGATCGTGCGGGAGTGCCTCGACTTTATGATTGTCCCGGCCAGTCATCGACTGGTTCGCCACTAGCGCATTAATCACCGCTTCTTCAACCGCTTCCACAGTTGCTTCAAACAGAGGGTCCAGCTTTTCGTTCGACAGCGTTTGAACAGAGTGAACAGCGGTCTCCGGGTATTCTGCGCCTGGATTCGCTGTAGAAAACGCGATGAAAAGGTCGCCTGAGCTATCTCCAGAAATGTGACCGGTCCGCGCGAGCCCAAGGCTAACCCGCCGCGCAAGCCGCTTGAGTTGGTTAGGCAAAAGCGGAGCATCAGTTGCTACTACTACCAGAGCTGATCCGGCATCATGGCCCAGAAATTCGTTCTCTGGGATTTCACGACCAACAGGTATACCCGCAATCGTGAGTTGCCGGCGGCGTCCGAAGTTCGCTTGAACCAGGACACCCACCGTGTAGCCACTGTTTGTCTTATCGATCACGCGTGATGCGGTTCCGGTCCCTCCTTTGAATTCGTAACAGACCATTCCGGTTCCTCCGCCAACACTCCCTTCGGCGATCGGTCCGCTTTTCGCGCTATCAAGCGCGTGGAAAACATGCTCCGGCTTTACGTGGAAGCCGTTTACGTCGTTAAGCCAACCATCCCAGGTTTCGCCGACGACCGGTAAGCTCCAGGAAAAACCCTCAGGATCCGGCTTTCCATGGGCCAGATGCCAGGCGATGACAGCGTCGCGAGCGACGCCGACACTATGGGTGTTGGTGAGAATCACCGGCCCTTCAAGAAAGCCGCTCTCTTCGATCCATGCGGTACCGGTGAGTTCGCCATTACCGTTCAAGCTGAAATATCCGGCGTAAACAGCATCATCGAGAGAGCCATGGCCGCGAGGCAGAATTGCCGTGACCCCCGTACGTACTGGCCCTTTTCCGACGACCAAAGGGCCATCTCCACTAATAAGGGTCGTGTAGCCGACCTCCACGCCAGCTACGTCGGTTATCGCGTTCAGCGGTCCAGGCGTGCCATCGAAAGGAATACCAAGCGTCCGGGCGCGCGGCTTGTCCGCAGCAGAAAGCTGCAGCGATACAGCCAGAAAACTCGCCAGGATTGAGGCACGAAAGAATCGGTTGCTCATTCGAGGCAATGTCACAGACCTAACTAACAGAGTCGACTCCCGGTCATGTCTAGATTATTTTTATGCAATGCCCACGATCGTTCTATATATCGGACAGTTCGTGATCTATGCACTGGTCGCTATCGCTGTTGGCCTCCTTGAATATGGCCTAAACGGGCGGAAAGGGCGGAAATAGCTGGAAAAAACCCGCAAAGCTGTAGCCAATCGTCAATAGCTGCGCACGAGAAGAATCCTTGCGGCAAACCAAGACTTTAATTCTCGTGGCGCAAACGCGCTCGAACTAAAACGAGAATCCGATCCCCGCATCGATCGTATATTCGTATCCGTCATCCCTGCCGACGATAGCATCGGCTGCGATCCTGGCCGAGAGGGACTGAGAAAACCTCGCGTTTATGCCGCCACCGATTCTGCCGTAGTCTCGCGAACTATTCTGGACTGCTGTGTTGATCTGAAGCGCTCGCTGGCTGGTGAACCGAGAGACGATGGTGGTACCGTCGCCCAGTATCTCGTGTTCGTACTGGGCCTGGACGTAGGGTTGGAGAGTCACCCCCCCCATTTTGATGTCGTAACCAGCCTGTAAACCCACCGCGCCATAGAGGTCCTGGGTGTTTCGGTGATTCACCGCCTGTGTCAGAGCCCGATCGCCTGTTTCAGAGTATCCATCGATATCAACATTCACGAACGTCAGACTGGCGATCGGACCAACCGAGAAATTGCCGAAGTTCCAGAAATACCCGCCTTTTGCACCGACCTCCGCCGTCCAGCCGTTTGGCTGGCCACGAATCGTGTCGTGAATTACCCCGGGGCGTTTCTGATCGTATTCATCATATCCGTAGGCAGCGATGCCGCCGATATACCAGTTCGGCCCGTGGAAATTGATAAAGCCGCCAACCTGATACGCATTCACTGAAACGTGACCAAAATTTCCGTTAAGGTCCGCTTTGTCATAGCCATAGCCAAAGAGTAGCCCGGCCGTGATCAGGTCATTGAATCGGTATTGAGCGCCTAAAGCTACGTTTCCGGTATAGTAATCGAAGCCGATAGAATTGAAGTGGTCCTCGCGTTGCCCCTGGCGGTAGTCCGCCAGCAGGAAGACCTCGAAGCGCTTGTCTGGAGCTGCAATCACGTTTGGCGGAGTCACAACGCTCTTCTTGCCCACCATCCCCTTTCCTTCAATGGGAGCACTAGTCGGTCCTGCGGCGGGTGGCGAATAGGGGCCCATCTGGCTGTAGATTAAGTCGGCAAAAGCGCTGGAACCGTATGCCATCAACTGAGTCTGACTAGCCAGAGTGGTTGGTGCTTGAACCATGTTCGTGATGTACTCCGCAAGAATGAAGTGAGCAGCAGCGGTCGGGTGAACGGTGTCCCAGAACAGGAAAGTGTTTTGCTGTTGTTGCGGCGCAAACGCTAACCCACTGTTAATCGCTGCATCGGTGACGTTGCTAAAACCGAATTTTGCCGGATTCGCCTGTATTTGATTGAAAACGAGATGGACATCGAACAGGAAGATATTGGCCCCGGTCAGAGCGTGTATCCGGGCAAGATTCGCTTCCAGCTGTTCGTTATGCGCGTTTGTGAGCTCGCTTGCAGCGGCGGAAATCACCGGAATGCGATTGAACGCAGGGATCTTCCCGAGGTCTGGCAAGTTAATAAAAACCATCTGTCTCGCACCGAGTGCTGCAAATCGTTGTGCAGCATTTGCGAGGTTCGCTGTAGCCTGGGCCACAGTCAGCGCGCCCGCAGTCGGAAGTTGCGACAGCGGCAGGGTGCCGGCTTGGATTCGTGACGCGAGATCGAAATAGTCATTGGCGCCCGCCCAGTTGACCACAAGATCGCGCGACCCGAAATGCCTGCCGAGCGCGGTGAAAATATCGATCTCGGTAGAAAGACCCGGAAGAAGGGGATTGCCGAAGTTCTTCGAGCCGGTCTCTGCACCTCCTACAGCGAGGTCGTAGCCCGTGCCATAAGCCGTTCCCACGCTGGCGCTGAGGTGCAACAGGCTGGGAAGATGCTCAACAAAGGTTGGGCCATTACTGAAACGGTTGTGGAAATACGGAGGTGAAGGAGGCTGATTCAAGCCGGTAATCTTCGGGATGTTTCCGTTGTCAACTAAGCTATCGCCAAAGCCGAAAAGTGAGGCGGCCTGGGATTTGCCGACGAAGGAAAGGCCTGCGAAGGCCACAAGGTACAGAAGGAGTTTTCTCATCTTGATGTCCTGGGAGGGTAAGGGGAGATCTTATTATTCCTATG
>JBKPBY010000177.1:0-10878 GCA_046727075.1 bacterium
AACCCGCTTCTTTGAGCAAAGCACAGTCTTCCTTCAATCGTCTTGGATATTTTGCGAAATCTTCGTTTGGTCCAAACTGAGTCGGGTTAACGAAGATGGTAGCGACAGTCGCTCCATTTTTCCCCGCGTGCCGTTTCGCCAAACGGACCAATGCAATATGCCCTTGGTGCAGCGCACCCATCGTTGGGACCAGTACAGCTGGGCGAGGCAGTCGAGATGCAAGCCGTTGCATCGACGCGAGGGACTTGATGAGCTTCATGGATCCGATTGATGGGACCTATACGACTGCAGCGATTGACCCATACTCGCCGTCGCAGTCACAATCGCACTCAGCGAATTATCCTCAGCAGACCCCGCAGCGGAGTTGAAACCCACTTTGGCCGATTGTTTAACTCGTAGCGTAGCTCGTACACTGCTTTATGGATCAGGAAACTGCGCAGAAGCAGTCGAAGATCCTTGTGGTTTTTCGGAACAAAAGCTGCGCCGCGTGCCTTAGCTAAATAAGCGTCAAGAAAGACCCGGCTTGCGCGGCTCGACCATAGATCGCCAAAGGCATCGAGGGTCTCGGCATTAACCACGCGCACGGTTCTTCCTTCGGTCAAGCTCTGGTGAGCAGCATAATCAAATGAACGGAGCATACCGGCCACGTCGATCAGCCCGGATTTCTTCAGTCGTCGCTCTCCAATCGGTCGAGCCGGTTCACCTTCGAAATCGAGAATCACGAAATCTTTTCCGGTGAACAAGAGTTGGCCTAAATGGTAGTCGCCGTGTATCCGAATTTTTGTCACCTGAATCGCCTCACGCAGCAGGTACTCATCACAAGAGTTGAGCTCGGATGATCGATTCAAAACTTCTTCAGCCAACGGTTTTGCCCGGTCATCCAGATGATCTTTGACACTGCTCAACAGCGCCATCGTCTGTTTGATCTCGCCACGGATTGACTGATAGATCGACCTTTGATGCAGCAGTGTAAACGGTTCCGGCGCGAAGTCGGGCGTTTCAGTGTCTTGCGCGAGCGCGATGTGCAAGTCAGCCGTGCGTTCTCCTAACAATCGCACGTTTTCCAAGTGGGCCCCTTCGATTAACGTCAGAAATGGCTCTGGGACCTCATCCCACAAGCCGAGGGTCGGCGGTGGCGGCAGCTGCGATTCTGACATGATGCGGTCATAATAACGACTGATCGCCGTGAGCGTATGCGACCATCCGTCCTGCAGATTTGGGACTGAAGCCTGCATCATGACCAGAGAAGCCGGCTCTTGCCCACGCGCGACGTACTCGATGTCACCGAGGTAGGTCGGGACGTGATCAAAATTGCAGCGCTCGCTCAGCTGGCGTGTGACCTCTAAATCCGGATTGATCCCTTCCTCCAGTTTGCGGAACAGCTTGAGATAGATCTTGTCCTCGAATAACACCGAGCTGTTGCTCTGCTCTACTTTCAGGATGCGCGAGGACTGTGGAAGACCGGCCGCAAATTTTTCCGACCATCGAAAACTTTTCGCTGACGTTAGTTTTCCGTATCGTCCGTTCAAAGAACGGCCCTCGGCGACCGTCTCTAACAAGAACCGGTGAAATCCTTGATCCGCTGTGGCATCAACCAGCAACCCCTCCTGTCCGACCCGCGCAATAACAGTTGCAGGATATTCGACCTCGATAGCGCGCGCTTCGTCCCCTGAGACGATTCGAATCGGCAACGCGTACAACTCCCGCGCTCCCTCGGTATAGTCAAAAGCTATCAACAACAGTTGACCGCCGCCCTCCTCAGGAAGCTCAACCAGGTCGGCAATAGAGACGTGCGTAATCGAGCGAGACTTGCTGCGAAACCAGCGGCAATTCCGGATGTATTGTGTCAGTTCGCGGTCAAGGAACCGGTTTCCGGCAGGCGTCAACCACCAGCTGGCCTCTCCGTTAAACTGGATATTTGGGAGAACGCTTTCGCTATCGGCGGCACCAGACACCTCCGGTGGAACCATTAACAGCCAGAAGGCGGTGTGCGGTCCCAGCGTCAGGGGGTAAGGGGTATCGCGAATCACGGGAAACTTGGCGTGGCCAAACGTGTCCTCTGGTACCCAGCCTGCCCAATTTTTCAGGTCTAATTCTACCGCCTGCGAAAATCGTGAAAGGTTAATAATAACGAGTACGGTCTGTCCCTCGTACGTGCGGGTAAACGCCAGCACCTTGTGATTGCTGGGCGTGATCATCTGCAGGTTGCCTAGACTCAATGCTGGATATCGTTTGCGGATCGCGATTACCCGCCGCATCCACCATAAGAACGAAGAAAGATTGGTGTCCTGAACTTCAACATTAGTCGCTTCGTAATGGAACTCGGGATCGATGTTAACCGGCAAAAAGAGCGAGTGCGGATTCGCTCGGGAGAATCCCGCGTTTTTATCGGCGCTCCATTGCATCGGCGTCCGGACACCATTGCGATCACCCAAATAAATGTTATCCCCCATCCCGATCTCGTCACCGTAGTAAAGAATCGGGCTCCCTGGCATGGAGAATAGCAGAGAATGAATCAACTCCACTTTCTTGCGATTATTGCCGAGGAGCGGCGCTAGCCGCCTGCGAATCCCGAGGTTTATTCGCGCGCGAGGATCACGCGCGTATACGCGGTACATGTAATCGCGTTCTTCCTCAGTGACCATCTCGAGTGTCAGCTCGTCATGGTTCCGCAAAAACATCGCCCAGCCGCAGTTGTCCGGGATCGCAGGTGTTTGCTCCAGAATGTCAATGATCGGATAGCGGTCCTCCATGTGGAGCGACATGAACATTCGCGGCATCACCGGAAAATGGAACGCCATATGGCATTCGTCCCCTTTTCCGAAGTATTCGACTGCATCGTCAGGCCATTGATTTGCCTCGGCCAGCAGCATTCGTTCCGCGTATTTTGAGTCGATATGTTCCCGGAGCTCTTTCAGGATCTGATGCGTTTCCGGCAGGTTCTCGCAGCTGGTTCCCTCGCGCTCAATCAGGTATGGGATTGCGTCGAGGCGAAGTCCGTCGACTCCGAGATCGAGCCAGAAATCGACCACTTGGAACATCGCTTTTTTGACTTCCGGATTATCCCAATTCACATCCGGCTGATGCGAAAAGAAGCGATGCCAAAAATAGGCTCCTGCTAACGAGTCGTAGGTCCAGTTACTAGTTTCAAAATCCTTAAAAATGATTCGCGCTTCACTGTATTTGTTTGGGTTATCCGACCAGACATAGTAATCGCGCCACGGATCGCCCAGCTGCGCCCGCCTCGATTTCTGGAACCAGGCGTGCTGGTCACTTGTATGATTCAGAACAAGCTCGGTAATTACCCGGAGATCCAGTTGGTGGGCTCTATCAAGGAAACTCTTGAAGTCGTCTAGCGTTCCGTAAGAGGGGTTGACCGTGTAATAATCGGCAATGTCGTATCCGTCGTCTCGCAACGGTGACGGATAAAATGGCAGCAGCCAGATAGCCGTTACACCGAGGTTCTTGAGATAATCGAGCTTGGTTACCAAGCCCTGGAAATCGCCTATGCCGTCATTGTTGCCGTCACAGAAAGCTTTGATGTGAAGCTGATAAATGATCGCTTCTTTGAACCAGAGAGGCTTCTTGGTCTTGGCAACGCCGCTTGTTGGAGGCTCGGTCTTCGTCTGGTCCGGCCTTGGCCGGAGTGTTTGGCGCTCGGCGCCTTGAAGGGTGGTGCTCATGGCTGTTGAAAACACTATATAGATTCTTTGTAATGATCAATGGAAGGGCATCACGGAAATAACCCTCGATCTTTCCTCGCTTGCTTAACCCTTTCGACTCCGATTGCCATCGCGGCGAATCGATGCGGAATTTTCTCGTCCCGGGAGCGCTTTATCACTGCACTAAAAGAAGTCTCGAGAACGCGAAACAGCCGGTCAACCACTTCAGTCTCGTTCCAGAACAAGCTTTGCAAGCTCTGAATCCATTCAAAGTACGAGACGATCACACCTCCGGCGTTGCATAGAATATCCGGGATAACGAAAATCTCGCTCCATCGCTCAAACAGTATTTTGTCGGCATCGACTGTGGTGGGACCGTTCGCGGCCTCGGCCAGGATTCTACATTTCAGTTTACCGGCATTACCGCCATGGATCACTTCGCTGATAGCGGCGGGTATAAGAACGTCGCAGGGAAGAATCAGCATTCCCTCCGCAGACATCGGTTCAGCTCCGCGAAATCCTTTCAAGCTCCGATGCTTACGCACGTATTTCTCAGCTTCGTTTATATCGATGCCATGTTCGTTATGATAGGCGCCATCGATATCACTCACCGCAATCACCTTCATCCCATTCTTGTAAGCTAATCCTTGAGCTGCTACCGCCCCGACATTGCCAAACCCTTGAATGACCGCCTTCCCGCCTGAGAGTTTCATCTTCATTACGTTTGCGGCACGCTCAATCAGATAGACTACGCCCCGGCCGGTTGACTCGCGCCGGCCGGCCGTTCCTCCAACGCTGACCGGTTTTCCTGTGACTATTTCCGGCACTGAGATCCCGCGATAAGCGGAGTAGGTGTCCATGAACCAGGCCATGACTTGTTCGTTGGTGCCCATATCGGGTCCCAAGATGTCGGTGTGCGGCCCGATAAACGGAATCATCTCTTGCATGTATCTTCGGGAAAGCCTTTCCAGTTCGCCGGCCGAAAGCTTCCTCGGATCAACGTTGACCCCGCCTTTAGCGCCGCCGTACGGTAGCCCGGCAAGAGCGCATTTCCAGCTCATCCACATCGCCAGAGCCGCGACCTGGCCAATTGTCACAGAAGGAGCAAATCGCGTCCCGCCTTTGGTTGGGCCAATCGAAAGATGGTGCTGAACACGGTAGCCGTGAAACAGCTCAGTCCTTCCGTCATCCATGCGGACTGGAACAGCGACAGAAACAGATCGTTTCGGGTACAACAGCCGGCCGCGCAGGTTGGCTGGGATGTTGAGGTAATCGGCAATGAGATCGAACTGATCACACGCCATTTGAAACGTGTGGTCGGTGTAGATGTGCTGCATAGGAGGGATATGCGCCTTATGGGTTCAGACGTTTTGCGGATGTTTCAAAAAACGGCGTCTCAGTATGACAAAAATATCCTGGCCCTCTTCAATTTTGAACAAGTAGGTGATGCCCAGGTACACCAGTCCGCTGACCACGATCACCAATATCAACGCGACGATTTCCAGAAGCTTATTGTGGATTCCAGAAATCCAGTAGCGGTTTCCCGCCCAGCAAATCCCTCCCATCACTACCGCAGCCAAAAGAATCCTGACAAAACTATCGATGAGGCGGCCAGTCTCAAGACGGCGCGAATGGGCCCGCATCATCACGTAGTAAAGCAAGAAATTTGTGACAGCCACCAGTCCAGTCGACAGGGCCAGGCCGCGCGGTCCAAACCTTAGCTGGAAGGTAAAGAGCCAATTCAAGAGAAAGTTCAGACCGATCGAAAAAAGGCTGATCAACATCGGCGTATACTTTTTGTTCAGCGCGTAGAATGCCGGTGCCAAGACCTTAATTCCGGCGTACGCCGTTAAGCCAACAGTGTAGTATTGGAGCACTGAAGCGGTCTCCAGCGTAGCGTGCTGAGAGAAATGTCCGCGCTCGTACAACACCCGAATGATGGGTCGGGCCAGCACCACCAGTCCGATAGTCGATGGGATCGTAAGAAAAAACGCAAGACGAAGCGCCCTTGCCAACGTACTGCGGAAATTGGTGACGTCTTTGAGCGCGGCACTCTTGGAAATGACCGGCAACGTTACGGTCGAAATGGCAACGCCAAAAACTCCGAGCGGCAGCTGGACCAGACGAAACGAGTAATTAAGCCAGCTCACAGGCCCATCCCCGAGATGAGAGGCAAACCAACCGTTGACCATCACATTAACCTGCACCGCGCTGGCGGCGATGACGGCCGGCGCCATGAGATAGAGAACGTCTGCTACACCTTTGTCGCGCCATCGGAAATCCGGCCGGAAACGAAAACCGACAGATTTCAAAGTAGGAAGCTGCACAACCAGCTGGAGCAATCCACCGATCAAGGTACCTATCGCCAAGCCGGTGAGCGCGCGATCGCCAAATTTCGGGTCGAGCAAATACCCGATGCCGACGCCGCCAACGATTGAGCCTATATTAAAAAAACAGGAAGCCAGAGCCGGGATGGCAAATCGGTTCTTCGCGTTCAGCATTCCCATGACCAGGGCTGCCAGTGAAACCAGAAGGATAAAGGGGTACATGATCTGGGTCAGGCCGACCGTCAGCTCGCGTTTTGCCAATGGAAATCCTGAGGCCAGAAAAGCGACTAATGGACTAGCGAACACGATACCCAGGAGCGACACGACGCTCATGAAAACGGCGGTCAACGTCGCAACCTTCGAAGCAAGGCTCCAAGCCGACCTATCGCCCTCGACCGCGATTTTACGGGAAAAAGTTGTGATAAATGCGGTCGACAAAGCTCCCTCCGCAAACAGATCACGGAGCAAGTTCGGTAAACGAAAGGCAATAACGAAGGCGTCCATACCGCGTCCCGCGCCAAAGAGCGCCGCAAAACATTGGTCGCGCACCAGACCCAGGATGCGGCTAAGCATCACCGCGAAACTCACAACCCCAGCGGCCTTCGTCGCCGCCTGGCGATCACTTACTGCCATGCGGGTGTGTCATAGCCGAAAACGAACAGAAGGAAACTGAAAAATCAGCACCCCTTCGGGGTTTTCGGTTTTCAGTTGCCGGTTTTCAGTTTTCGGTTCGCTGCCGATGGCGATTTGGCGTAGGTAGGGTTCGCGCTCCCGCGCGACCTGAACCCATCGCGTGATATTCTTCGCGTCCCGACAGGAGCGCTCAATCTCAGCCCAGGACTTCAGCCCTAGGTAATTGGTCCGAATGGGACCTGCCCTGAAAGGGCAACCGGATCTGGGCCTGCCACTTCGCCCGCAACACCCTGGTCTGCCGCTCTTTCAGAGCGCGTTGGTCCGCATGGTCAACCCAGGGCCGAAGCCCTTGGCTAACATCGGTCGCCACTTCGTGGCGGAACACTCGGCCAACGATGTGCTTCACACCTGTCGGCGCAGGGAACCGAAAACTGAAAACCGAAAACTGCCCTGGAAGGGCTTGACCGCGTCCTTGCACTCTATCAGCTTTACGCGCTGATTTCATGGAAATCTCCCTGCATCCCAGCCAGGACGATGAACTGCTCTACTCAAAGCTCATCGCTCATTTGCAGGGATTTAATCGAGCCGAGATTCGAGAGCTCGAGGACCGCCTCAACGCCGTTTCGCGCGAACTCGGTGTAACACCGGAAGTCACTGGCGAAGGACAACGCCTGCCTTGGTCTTGCGACTTGCTCCCACACCTTTTTTCCAGCGACGATTGGGATCAGATCCTCCTGGGGTTCCAACAGCGGTTCCGAGCATTCGAGCACTTGCTTCAAGACGTTTACGACAAACGCGAAATTCTGAAACAGGGTGTTCTGCCGATCCCGTTGATACTTGGCAGTCCGAACTATCAGAGAAACGCCGTCGGTCTGCCGCAAAGTGGGGAACATTTTCTACATCTCAGTGGTCTTTGCCTGGTCCGAACTACTTCCGGGGCGTTGGCCGTAAAACAGCACCTGCTGGGACACCCGGCTGGCCTTTCCTATATGCTGCACAATCGGCGGCTACTCGCGCGAGTGCTGCCTGAAGTGTTCCAGTTCCGACCAATTGAATCCATCACCGATGCACCGACCCGGATTCTGATGACGCTTCGCTCCGTCGCGCGTCGCCAAGCGCCTGCCGTGGTGTTGCTGACGCGCGGCCCGGCAGACCCATTTTATTCCGAGCATAGCTTTCTGGCACGCAGGATGGGCATCCCACTGGTTGAAAGTGGTGACCTGGTGGTCCTCGATAACCGGCTCTTCCTGCGAACCGTGTCGGGGCTCGAGCGGGTCGATGTCATCTACACCAGATTGGACGACTCGCTCTTGGATCCCCTCGCATTTAATTACGAGGGCGGTGTACCTGGCCTCGTCCACTGTATCCGCAAAGGAAACGTTTCAATCGTTAACGCAGTCGGTTCACAGCTTGCGGATGACCGCGGTTTATTACACTACTCGAACGCGATTATCCGGTTCTATCTGGGCGAAGCTCCAATTCTTCCAACGATCCAAACATATTGGCTTGGGGACCTCGACCAACGCGAGATGGTTCTCGAGCGGCCTGATCGGTTTCGCCTCTACTCTGTCACCGGAGAAGACTCGATCGACCAGAGTTCTTTGAGCGACGTTTTAGCCGCAATCCGAAAGGCGCCCCATTTGTTTGTCGCGGAATCAGTCGACGAAGGTGCCGAGGTATCTCGCTTTTCCGATGGTAAACTGATCCCGGCGTTGCAAGATCATATTGTCTTTGGAGTGCGAGATGGAAAACGGATCGACGCGTTCCCGGGCGCACTTACCCGTTTGTTCCGACAAACGGCCAAGGAAAAGCGTGATGAGCGGATCAGCAGCCGCGACACCTGGATTCTGCGGGAAGCAGTGCCGGCTCCTGTCGCGCACAGACATCGTCAAGAGATCCTGCCGTCCAGACCGGTAACAAGCCGTGTCGCAGAAGGTTTCTATTGGCTGGGAAGGTACCTAGAGAGGGCACTCAACGTGGCGATGATGATCCAATTGATTGAGACGATTGAGACCGAAGAACTCAATGCCACCGAACGCAAACTGTATCGGCCGCTCTGGAGCCAGTTGTTGCCGCCGCTCGATAACGACACCAGACAACGAAGACAAGGCATTAGCACTGCCTTGGAGCGGTATCGTCTCCTGCTCAACGTTGAAGAGTCGGGGTCCGTGGCGTTCATGATTAAACGGAGTGTACGAAATGCTGATTCTCTGCGCGAGGTGATCAGCCCGGAAGCATGGTCGGCGCTCGCAACACTTCGGGCGACTTTTGTCCGAAATCGTTATCGGCCGGAAACCGGTACACTTGAAGCTCGCAAAGTCGCGCGACGCGTATCGGAAACGACAATTGCGTTGGTACCACAATTTTTTGCGACAGCACGATTTTCGATGCTGGCCGACGATGGCTGGCGCTTCTGCGAATTAGGGCAGCTCGTAGAACGAGCGATTACGACGGCTAACGCTAGTTTCCGAGCGACACAATCAATCGCTCAACGGCTGGAAGCTTCGCACCCGAGCGAGATCGAGCTGTCAGCCTTCCTGCGATTGCTTGGATGCAAGGATGCGTACAGACGAGTCTACCAAAGCAGAGCTGAACTTCCCAAGGTACTTGAATTGGTATGGCAGAACGCGGCAATGCCTCGATCGGTCGCTTCTGCGCTTGGACGATCTGCCGAGTTGATTCGTGCTTCGTTGCCGGAAAGCTCAGAACCCGGACAAACCGCGATCCAATTTATCGATAAACTGCTCCTGTCAATCCGCCGGCTGGATTGGTACAGTTATTTCGGCACCGGGCAAGAGATTGAGCTGCTTCGTAAAGACGCCCTGTTAGAACAATTGAGCTATCTGTTGAGTGAAACGCAGAAAGCCCATCATGTCGTTACGGATAGCTTTTTGAATCGACGGGCGGTACGCCCGCGGTAGGGCAGGCCCGAGCCGCTGGCTCGCGTCAGGCCGCTGCCGAACTTGGCTTGGTAGCCTGTGGCAATCGTCCCTTGGCCAGCACCAGAACATTTCCTACCAGAATCAAGATCGCACCAACGATCGCGCGGCCGCTCCAGACGTAGCCTTCGAACAAAGTCGAAAGAGCTAGCGCGACGATCGGAAAGAGCACGGCGGCATAAGCTGCCCGGTCCGGACCGATGCGACCAAGAAGCGTGATGTACGCTCCAAATGCTACCACCGTTCCAAAGATCGCCAGATAACCCAGCGACAACACATAACTTGGTGATGGATCGAACGAAAAGTGCGCTCTGCTCAGCCAGGAATAAATGCCGATCGAAATGGCGCCATAGGCCATCCCGATCGCGTTCGTCTGGATAACCGGTAATCCGCTGCGTTGGATCCGCGCCATCACCATGTTACCGAACGACGCCGAGATCGTGCCTAGCACACTCAAAAGCAATCCGAGGCTGCCCGTAGAATGAGGATTGAACCCGACGATGTCCGGCCAGAACACAATGACAATCCCCGCGATACCTACAGCCGCTCCAAGCACAACTCTCGGCTCTGGATACCGTCGCAGAAACACTACACCGTTGATCATGTTGAATACTGGCAGAAGAGAGAAGACAAGGGCAACCAAGCCAGAAGCTAATGAGCGTTCCGCTTCATAAAAACAGACATAGTTAACGCTGAACGTGAACAGCCCGAGAATGAGAATCAGAACATGATCTCGGCGCGAGAATCGCATCGATCGGCGCGTGAGCAAACTCCATCCAAACAGAATCGCGGAAGCCAGAAGAAAGCGCCAACAAACAGAGACAGGAGCGGGCACAGCCGATGCGACCTGGAACTTGATTCCTAACCAGGTAGAACCCCAGATCAGCACCGCGAGAAGGTAAAGGACCAGGTTCATAGGAAGAGTGTCCCAACTATCCATGCACTCTGTCGGCGCACCACTGAAACTTCCGGGGACCCCAAAAAAGCGAATACCATTCTGGGTTGGGCAGGTTAACGTCTTGGCGCAAGCATTGTGTGGGCTGATCGTCGAGCTACGTTGGGCTTGCGACAAACACTTGCGCCACGCTCTGCATCTGTTTGCTGAACAGAGTCTGTCCCGTTGTGTTTGGGCTGAGCTTTACTACAAGCATCACCGCCAGAAAAATTGTAGCCATGCCAACGCCTTGCGCCGGCTCGGCCACCGCTGGCTTAAAATTATCCACAAAATGTGGATCGAACGCACCCCCTATAACGCCGAGCTACATCATCGCAACCAGCTCCAACACGGCTCCTGGATCTTCCAACTTCAGCAATCCT
>JBKPBY010000178.1:0-15709 GCA_046727075.1 bacterium
ACCAACGACGTGCCTCCAGCGTTCCGGTTTGATCCGATCCTGGCCGGTTCCGTTCCGCCAGGAGTCGAAACGTCGCCAGCCCGGCAAGTAGTGCAGCTGAGCGAAGCTCCGGCAATCGCAGACTCCGAGATTCCCGCGAGCCTCGAATCCCTGGCTTTTGCCACCGTCCGGGAACTAAGCGAGCTCATGCGGCGACAAAAGATCACATCGGTCGATCTGACATCGATGTATTTTGTCTCGTCTTAAGCGGTTCGATCCTTCTCTGCATTTTGTCATTCATCTGACAGAAGACCGAGCAATGGCACAAGCCAAGGAAGCAGATGCGGACTTGGCGAAAGGCAGGTATCGCGGGCCGCTGCATGGGCTACCCTGGGGTGCAAAAGATCTCTTAGCCGTAAAAGGTTATCCGACCACCTGGGGTGCCGGTGGCTTCGAAAAACAAACCTTCGATACCGATGCAACCGTCGTTACAAGGTTGGACGAGTCTGGAGCGGTGCTGGTGGCAAAATTGACTCTGGGCTCGTTGGCGATGAATGATACCTGGTTCGATGGCCGAACACGCAACCCTTGGAATCTAACGCAAGGATCGAGCGGTTCTTCCGCAGGGTCCGCAGCCGCCACTGCTGCCGGCTGCGTAGCGTTCGCAATCGGCTCCGAAACGCTGGGCTCAATTTCTTCGCCTTCCACGCGTTGCGGCGTTACAGGCTACCGGCCGACCTTCGGTTTTGTGCCAAGGACAGGCGGTAGCCTGTCCCTTTTCTGGAGAGCTTTTTTCTTTCGGCTTCAATCCAGGTCGGCGCCCTCTTCAATTGGCGGCCTGGGCAAACCTCAATTCGGGCCACAGCCAGGCCGCAGATCACCCCGAGTCAATTTTCATCTACGGAGAGTATGAATTCGAGAACGCAGACAAGAGCCGCACCCCCGGTGCGGGTCCTATAACATAGGGCACCACATGAACACGCCCCAAAAAAGCGCTAGAGCAACAATCATCCGGCTTACCCCCCTCCTGGCCGCCCAAAGCGTTCCAGGAGCTGGCCTGGCTCACGTATGGCGATCGAAACGGAAAGCGTGTCCACTCGTTAGCACCGTAGGGACTGTGAGCGGCAACGCGCGACCCACGCCCAAGACGGCAAGCGCCAAACCGAAGCGTGCTCAAAGGAAATCCCGCGGTGTGCTTACCATCCTGCTCGTCGCGCCCCTTGCCCTCGCGGCTGCGACCGGCGCAAACGCGCAAGACGTAGTATTCTCCGGCAGCAATCCCACCACCACCGTGAACAGCCCTCCGACCATCCTCATCGAAGGCAGCAACACAATCACGGTCAGCGGCAACGCCGTAAACGTCGGCGCCGGTGGCAATCTGACCATTGATTCCACAACGGGAACTCCGGGGCCGATCGAGATCATCGGCGCCGGTTTTCCTGTGATTGTTCAAAGTCCGGGCCCCCCCGAGGCCGGGCGTCCTCGCGCCACACTCACGATGAACGGCGCCAATGTTATTTCCGGCGCCCCATCCAGTGGCGGAGTCCTCGTCGGAGGCGGCGTCGCGAATTTAACTGCACCTTCAACCGCTAACCTGATGAATGTCACCATCAACACGGTATCGCCGGGGGTTCGCCGGTCTGGTGGTCAACCGAGGCGACTCGGCGACGATGACGGGGGGCAGCATCACGATAACCGGTGATGGCAATCCAACCCCGGGTTCGGGGCCTTACCCCTTCGGCGGCGGCTCCCCCGATAGTATTGTGGCTGCGGCTGGCGTGCTGACGAATTCCGAAGGTCAGGCGACCCTGTCCAACGTCGCCATCAGAACGACCGGGTCAAATTCACCCGCAGTCGATGTCGACGCACAAATAACAACCGATGAACTGACGTTAAATCCTGCCGGGAGACCGATCACCATCACCGGCGGCTCGATCACGACTTCAGGAGCCAGCTCCTTCGCCGTCTTGGTCAATGCAAACGGCGGGACGGCTACCCTCAACGGCACACTAATCACGACCAGCGGCGCCGGCGCTGCGGGATTCGTCGCCAACGCCGGCACGATCACCGCCACGAACACCATCACCCAACCCTCGGGTACGGCGGCGCCAGGTGGCTGGCTCAGCAACGGCGGCATACTGACGATCAATGGCGGGAGCGTGACGACCACGGGCGCGGGTAGCTTTGGTTTCCTTTTTGAGCCGTTCCTCGCGCGTCCGTTTTTCGATCACCCCCCCTCGTCTCCGGAGCCAAACATGCTGCAAATCAGCAACGCAACCGTGAACGCGGCGGCGAATGCTTTTCATGTGGCAGGTGTGGTTGCCGATATCACGGTCGACCGATCAACCATCACGAGCAGCAATCGGGTGCTGCTTAACACTCTATCAGGGGGCACCATCAGCTTGATGGCCAGCGGTTCGCAACTGACCGGTGCCATCACCACGGATTCCACCAGCAGGGCGGACGTGACGCTGCAGAATTCTACCTGGACCATGACCGGCAACTCGAATCTCACGAACCTCGTCTTCAACGGCGGCACGCTGAAGTACGGCGACAGCTTTGATATATCGGCATCCCAAGCGATTACGCCCGATCTCGCAAGTGGTGGGTTTGCGGGCGGCGGTACGTTTGACACCAATGGCTTTACGGCCACCGTCAGCCAGGACATCCAGGGCGCAGGCGGGCTTACCAAGGCCGGCGCTGGCACTCTCATTCTGACCGGTGATAATAGCTTCTCCGGTGGAACTATTTTGGACGGGACTCTAGTTGTCGGAAATCTACCGGGAAGCCAAAACGAGGCCAAAGGGATATCTACGGCCCTGGGCACGGGAAACGTCCTTGTGGGTCCGGGAACCCTGCGCACCACCAGTTTCCAGACTGGCGTGCCCCTGACCATCCATGTCGGCGGGAATTACACGCAAAAGCAGACGGAACGTTGGCTCTCGGGATCGGTGGAACACAGCCTGGGCAGTTCGACCGCGTAGTCGTTGCAGGTTTCGCCAACTTAGGCGGAACCCTGCAAGTGTTTTCTTTGAATAACTTCCATCCTTCCCCAGGGAATGAATTTGGAATCTTTCGGAACGGTGGCACAAGAACCGGCAACTTTACCCTGGACGATTCTCAATTCAATAACGCCAATATCCCACGTGAGCTGCGACCGGTCGCTGTTGAGCTCGTGGCCCCAAATGGAGTAGACCTCGTCTACTTGAAGCCGGGGACTCCAGCACCACCTGTTGTTGGGGTGCCCGACCCCACCGCCGAACAATTGACGGCCCTTTTTGAGATCCCATTCTCGGGCGCCAACATCCAGAGGTTCAATCTCGACGACCGGATGACTCAGATTCAGCGAGGACTAGCTGGATTTGTTTCACCACCACCGCCAGCTCCACCTCCTGCTACGGGCAAAGAGGCTCTAGGCAAAGAGACGGCAGGTAAAGCGCCTCCTCCTCCGCCTCCGGCGCCTGCACCCCGTTGGGGAGTCTGGGCAAACGGTTGGGGCGAATTCGCCAACGTCGACGACGCTGGATTAGCCAAAGGCTATCGCTTTACCACCGGCGGTATGTCTGCGGGAATAGACTATCGTATCACCGAGCACTTAGCTGTCGGCTTATTCGGCGGATACTCACACACCTGGACAGATTTCCGACCTGGAAACGCCGATGTCGACACCGGCCGGGGCGGACTTTACGCGACCTACTTCGACCCTACTGGTTGGTGGGTGAACGTGGGAGCCTGGGGCGGGTATAACTCCTACTCAACCAGCCGACACACATTGCTTGGGCTGGCCAATGGAAGCACAGAGGGCTACGAAGTTTCTACTTTTGGCGACGCTGGGTACAACATTTATTGCGGAAATCTAACCTTCGGCCCAATCGTATCGATGCAGTATACAACCGCGCATATCAGCGGGTTCACTGAGCACGGTTCATTGGTTCCCTTGGATATCCACGCCGACTCTGAGGACTCACTAAGGACCGACCTTGGTGCACAGGCTTCCTATAACTGGCATCTGGGCAAAATAGTCGTGATTCCCGGGCTAAGGCTTGCGTGGCAGCATGAATTTAAATATTCGAATCTTCCCCTCACCGTATCGGCTCCTTTATTTGGCGCAGGATCGACTACTACCCTCCACGGACCGAACTTGGGACACGACTCGCTTTTCATTAACGCCAACGTTGGCATCCAAATCACTCCCCGAATCTGGGCCACCATTGGCTATGACGGCCAAGTTGCGAGGGATCATTACAGCTCTCACACGGTTTACGGGAACTTTTAGTTTCAGTTTCTAACCAGGAGCCAGGAGCCAGAATTCAGAAGCCGGAAGCCGCAGCTCAAAGGATTTGCCGAGGTGAGGCAATGCTGGCGACACTGTTTTGGAGGGCGACGAAACCGTTATGGCGCTCACGTCGTTCCGCTCGAGGCCGGATCCCAAAGTCTTGGATCAAGAGTCACAGGCAATGTCCTCACCAGGCGAACGGATTTGTTAAAATCGGGGTGTTCCGGGTTTAGTAAGAAGATGCTCTCACTAGGGATAACAGCACTTGGTACCTGGAGGGCTACAGAACGCTGCTCACGGATCCAACGAGCGCCAAAACGTCGCGCAGCCGTATCGCTGGTGCTGGCTTGCGGGGCGCGCTGCCAAGAGCGCGGTAGATCAGATACCTGGGAACATTCGACCGCCGATTCAACAATCGCTACCTCAAGGCCGACGAACCTTTCTTTCGGCCCTGCCATCGCTAAATGCACTCGAATCTCGAGCACCGCGAGCGCTAGAGACTGAGCGCAATAAACCATCTTGACCCCAATCGGATTCCATCGGCCGCCGTTATAAGCAGCTCCGACCCCGTCCATTGCAACATGCTGACGAACAGCACGAGTGATTCGCCAGCAAGTAATCTGACTCACAGAGGCTAAAACACGCCGTACTCAATCCGTCCAAGTAGCCGCTCAACTTCTACGCATCCGGGATCGGTAAGTGTCAGGTCAAATGGCTTCTTGCCTCCGAGAGAAGGGTTGGGCGCCGTGAACCAATCCCGGACTGATTCACGATCGCCCAATACGTCCAAGGCCCTCGCGTACAAGCGGGTGAGCCGAGCCAAGCGGTCGCTTTCCTCGGAGGTGAACCGACCCGTGGAGAGACGACGATACAAGGTTGCCGGGGGAATAGATAAATGCCGGCCCAGCGTCACCTCGGCCAGTCCCAGGAGATGACTAAGCTTCCGGAACGAGCCAGCAGGTAGCCCGGTCTGCACCTCCTGGACAGTTGGGACATCCATTTTCAATGCAGCGTTTCGGCTCATATGAGATAGCATATTCTATCATTTGAGAACCAACAAGCGTATTCTACCGCTTCGGGTGGCGTATTCCCAAAACGTCTCCTTTGCTTCCTCAACTGAGAGGCTTCGGCCGTCCGCGGTCACCCTGACGGAAAAGTTTGGCTGTTCACCTAGCGCGATCCGGGCGCACTCTCGTAAAAGCGATTCTTCTTGGACGCATTTTATTCAAGTGATCCGCATCGATGCTCTTACGTTGCCGCTTCAGCTCGGCCAACCTGGCCTCTCCAAAGTCAGGTTTTTGCCCACGGGTTTAGAGTTCGAGCCTCCGGGCGGGATTTCATTAGCTCGGAGACCAGGTTCGTATCCAGAAGAAAACTCACAAACTGATGTCACGAACCGGTTCATCCCAAGACGTTCGCTCTTCAAGCTTAAGTCCACGTAGAGCCCGCAATCCCTTGATCAGGCCCATGCCATTCCTTCTTCGGATTGGTCGCAGAAGTATGTCTCCAGTTTCCGAACAGAGCACAATAAAATCATCACCCGGGCGTAAGCGGAGCTTGTTGCGAACCTCTTGAGGGATCACGACTTGGCCTTTCTGAGAAAGGGTGGTTTGTCACGCAGTATGATGATCCTACTTGCTTCCGATTTCAATTCAGCGCCTTAAAAGGATTGCCTGAGCAGTTCTTGAATATCGCTGCAGCGAGTTTCGCTGTCCCTCCGGATCGACATCGAGTTGACTTTGGAGCAGCCGTTGAGACGGTCCAGCATGCTTGGCGCGATCGCAGGGGACATCATCGGCTCGCGATTTGAGGGCTGTGCCGGACCGCGGCGCGACTTCACGCTGTTCCATCCTGCCTGCTGCTTCACGGACGATACCGTCTGCACTGTGGCTGTGGCCGACGCCTTGCTCGGCGACGGCGATTTCGCAGCGAGTCTGAGGAAATTTGTGCGACGTCATCCTGCCCGGGGCTACGGCGGCATGTTCCTGCACTGGGCGCTGAGCGAGGATGCGCCGGCCTACGGCAGTTGGGGAAACGGCGCGCCAATGCGGGTAGCCGCAGTCGGATGGCTAGCGCGCCGCGAAGGCGAAGCGCTGCAGCTCGCAGCGGCGCAAGCAGCGGTCAGCCATGATCATCCCGACGCCATAGCGGCTGCGCAGGCTGTGGCGCTGGCGATTCTGCTGGGGCGTTCGGGCTGTCCGCGCGCGGCTGTCCGGCAGCGGCTCATGGACGACTTTGCCTATGACCTGACGCCGGAACGCGCCTTGAATCGAAGTGGTTTTGACATTTCGGCTGCGGGCACGGTGCCGCCGGCAATCACGGCCGTTCTTGAGGCGGAAACCTGGGAAGACGCGGTGCGTACCACAGTCTGTCTCGGCGGCGATACCGACACGCTTGCCTGCATAGCCGGGGCGGTGGCCGAAGTAATCCATGGCCTTCCCCGTGACATCGCCGACTCCGCCCGAGCCTACCTCACCGACGACTTACGCACGGTTCTGGAACGTTTCGAGGCGGCGGTGCGAGCGTGAGCCACAGTTGACCTCGCATGGCAGTATAATCCAGCGGTCGCCAAAAAAGGAAGTTACAACAGATTACGAAGAAGCTTTGTGGAGTAGGAGGCGTTTTGTTTTTTCACCTTTATTCGATTATCACCTCCAACTCCGACTCAAACCGGCATTTCACCGGACCAAAGTATAAGCCATCAATTGGCGCGATGTCGGCCATCTCAATCCCGACCGCGGTGGGGATGAAGTGATGATCACAAAACACTCCATTGGTCGGATCGAGTCCGATCCACCCTGCGCCGGATAGAAACACTTCGACCCAGGCGTGCAAAGCGCTTTCACTCCAAGGATTCTTCTCGCTCGCGCCGTAGGCGCACAAAAAGCCGCTGGTCAGGCGGCAGGCAATCCCGGCCTGACGTAACATGCTGGCGGCAAGCAGAGCGATGTCGCGACAAGCTCCGATTCGCTTCTGCAACGTTTCCGCCGGCAAGAAAGCCTCTCCTTCGTCGCGCACTTCATATTCGATTCCTTTGTTTAATGCCTTTGTCAGGCTCAGCAGCGCTTCGACCGTTTCCCGGCCATCGGTTGGCCGCCAAAGGTCGCGCGCATCAACCGCTTCTTCCGGTGATACTTCCAGAAACGGAGCAAGCATACGTCGTTCGCGATGAGAATACAGAATCGGCAGATGGGTTGCGTTCCGATTCAACAGAAAATGGAAAGGGTTCCGTTCCGAGATTTCCAAGTCGAGGTTGACGATGAACTCAAGGAGTTGGCCTTCTTTCGGCAGGAAACAATTTGCCACAAGATTGTCGTAGAGATCTCGTCGGTATTGGACGTCTGACTCCAGATTCACCGTCGCCTCGTGCCGGTACATTGTGATAGCATGGTCCATTCTCGGGAAGAGACGAATAAGGTGAGGCGAGAAGCCGACCGACTCCTCGTAGTCATAGCGCATCAGGTTCTTGATCTTTACTCGCATCGCGGGTCTTAGGCGTCTGCTGCACCCATCCTGCTAACGTCAACTTGTACGTTCATCGACGGTGCCCCGACCCCTTTAAACGTTCCGCGGATGGGCGCCGCGTCACGTGCATCGCCGCCGAACGAAACGGCAACGTGCTGAGGACCGCACCAGCAATTGTTTGTAGGATCGATCGCAACCCAATGCTGGCCTGGAACATAAATTTCTACCCAAGCGTGGGTCGCAGTCGATCCGATCAGGTGTTTGTCATCTGCGCCTTCTGGTGGGTGGGTTTCGATATACCCGCATACATAACGGGAGGGCATGCCAGCGGTTCGAAGTATGCTGAGCATCAGGTGCGCGAAATCCTGGCAAACGCCGATTCGCTCCCGCCAGACGACAGATAGGTCAGTCGAAAATTCGGTGGCGCCCTGTCGATATTCAAAGCCCTCGTGGACGGCATTGGTGACACTTTCCAAAGCCTCACCAAGGGTTGCTGCTCCTCGGAAATAGCGTTTTGCCCATTGCCCCGCCTCGCGGCCGATCTTGACCATGTCGGTTGGCTGCAAATAGTGAAATACGAATGGCAAGGCAGCAGTCTGGATCTGACGCACTTCCTGGACAGTCAGTGAGAGACTCTCCTCCGGCAAATCGTGCGGATGCGTTTTGACTGAAAGATAGCTCTGAATGGTCAGACGGGAATGCTGGAACGGCAAGGAAAGAAAAGCGACCCGATTCCCAAAGTAGTCTTGATATTCCGACGTTTTCTCCGGCGGATCGATTTCAAGTCGATGCTCCAGGATCGTTTGATTTTCCCGATCCAGCGGCTTCAATCGCAATTCCAAATACGCCTCAGCGACAGGTTCTTCGTAGTGATAATCGGTCGTATGTTTAACCCTGAATACCATTTGGCGGCGCTATTCAGCCCCGCCGTTAACGGTTTGCAGTCTACCGTCCACAGTCCACCGTTTTTTTTGCTCGGGGCTCAAAAAAAATCGGCCGCGTACTCTGGAGCGCCGCCCTCCGAAATCGGACGAACGAAAGACGGTTGACGGTAGACCGTCGACCGATAACAGCCGCACTGAAAGTGCGGCTAGTCACTCTTCGTGTTCGGTGCTCGTGATCAGATCTTTGATTGCATCCAGCGCCAATGGATCTTCCAATGTGCTGAGATCGCCCGTGTCGCGGCGCTCTGCTGCGGCGAGAATCGCCCTGCGCAAAGATTTTTCCTGATCGGGTTTTCGGTAACGCACGTACCAGATAGATCGCGGATGGACGGGAGAATGCGCCCAGTCGCTGCACCACGACCGATTCAATTTCGCTTTTCAGACTCGCCTGGTCTTCCGGCGTAGCGAACGCATCAGCATTCTTCAAGACAACGAAACAGTGCACCGCTTGGCCCTTGACTGGATCGCTGGCGCCTACTGTCGCGACCTCGGCGACGGCGGGATGCGAGCTGACTGTTTCTTCGATCTCCCTGGTTCCCAGTCTGTGACCTGCGACATTGATCACATCGTCCGAACGCCCAAGAATAAAGAAATATCCGTCTTCATCTTGAACCGCGTAATCAAAGGTTGAATAGAGGAGTTTACCGGGGAATCTCCCGCAGTAATGCTTTTCAAAGAGATCATCGTTGTTCCAGACCGTCGGCATGCAGCCCGGCGGCAGAGGCAGCCCGAGGGCCAAAATTCCCTTTTGGTCCCGCGGCAATTCCTCGCCACTTTTGGGGTCGACAATTTTGGCGTCGTAACCGAACAAGGCAATACCGGGAGAGCCGGGACGGATCTGCGGGGGTTCGACTTTTGGCAGCAGCGCGAGTATTGGCCAACCCGTTTCGGTCTGCCAATAGTTGTCGAGGATCGGGATTTTCAAAGCCTTACTGATCCATTCCCAGGTCGGCTCATCTAAGGGCTCACCGGCGAGATAGAGACGCTCCAGACTGCTTGTATCGTGTTTCTCCAGATACGCTGGATCTTGTCGCTTCAACACTCGGATTGCAGTTGGGGACGTGAACATGACAGAGGCTTTGTAACGCTCCACAATTCGCCACCAGATACTGCCATCGGGTCGAATCGGAAGTCCTTCATAGAGCACCGTCTGCATCCCGTGAATGAGCGGTCCATAAACGCCGTAAGAGTGTCCGACTGCCCACCCGACGTCTGCGGCGGTGAACATCTGTCTCGCCAGGAGTTCCGCCAAAGACCAGGTCCATCGAGGCCGCGAGCGCGACTGCGTACCCGGCTGTGTCGCGCTGGATCCCTTTGGGCTGTGCAGTGGTTCCTGATGTATAAAGGAGGTAACTAGGCTCCTCGCTTCGGAGCCAGATACAAGGTACCTCCGCACCGAAGTGCTTCGCTCGAAGCTCGGCGTAATCAACGTCACGCTCTGAATCCCAGGGCAAATCTTTGACGATTCGCCGGTTGTAGATCAGCGTCCGTTCAACCCGATGTTTAGCCAGCGCAAGCGCTTCATCAGCCAGCGCTTTTAGTGGAACCAATTTACCCCCTCGCAAACCGGCATCGGCAGTGATCAGGAGTTTCGCTTCTGCATCGTCAATTCTGGATGCCAGGCTAGCCGCCGCAAATCCGGCGAAAACCACAGAATGCACCAGACCGACGCGAACGCATGCGAGCATCGAGAAGAGCGCTTCCGGAATCATCGGAAGATAGATCACAACCCGATCGCCGCGCTGCAGGCCGAGCGATCGAAGCACCGCAGCGAACGCGCACACTTCCTGATGGAGTTGCCGATAAGTGTAAGATTTCTCGGCCTCAACCTCTGTCGATAGATAGTGTACGGCGAACTGATCTGCTCGCTTTTCCAGGTAACGATCAACCGCGTTGTAACAGAGGTTCGTTTCGCCTCCTTCGAACCACCTGACAAACGGCGGACGATCAAAACGGCAGACATCGGAAAAAGGCTTTTGCCAATAAATTGCTCGAGCTTGTTCAGCCCAGAAATCGGATCGTTGATCTAATGCTCGACGGCAAAACTGCAGCGATTTTGAAGGTGCGCTCATAGGGGATGCAAAAATATGCCGGAACGAGATTTCGTCGGCAAGAGCGGAACACCGACATTGGAAACGCCGGGAACGCGCGGGAGCGCTGGCATCGGAACGCCGAGAGCGCCGGCATCGGAACGCCGGGAACGCCGGGAACGCCGGGAACGCCGGCATCGGAACGCCGGGAACGCCGAGAGCGCCGTGAACGCCGGGAACTGTTTCCGACGTCGCAACGCGACGACAAATCTCAGCCAGGGTGATCCCGCCGAGGCGGGGATCACCCCTGGCTGAGTTCTGCTGTCGCGTTGCGACACGCCAAACGCCGGCGCACCTCTTTCAACGCCCACTCTGCATGTTCCGCAATCATCGGGTCAGCGTCTTTCGATAACCGTTCCAATACTGGTAGATCGATTTCCGTTCCAACGTTGCCCAGTGCGACGCAAATATTCCGAATGAATCGCGGTCGTTTGAGACGTTTGATCGGCGAGCTACGGAACAGCACGCGAAATTCGGTTTTGCTCAGTTCTGCCAGCTCCCGCAATGAGAGACTACGCAAGGGCTCTGATAGCTGAAATGCGGTTTCCCGGGTTTGTCGGGCAAACCGATTCCAGGGGCAGGCGTCCAGGCAATCATCGCAACCATAAATCCGGTCGCCAATCGCATTTCGGAATTCGACCGGTATTGCGCCTTTGTTTTCGATCGTCAGATAAGAGATGCAGCGCCGAGCATCAAGTTGATAGGGAGCGGTTATAGCACCTGTCGGGCACACATCGATGCATCGAGTGCATTTGCCGCAACGGTTCTTCGCGGATTCATCCGGTTCGATGTCAAGCGTTGTGAGAATTACCGCTAAGAAAAACCAAGTGCCGAGCTTTTCGTTTAGACACATCGTACTCTTGCCCTGCCAGGACAAACCGGACGTTGCCGCAAAGTCGCGCTCCAGAATTGGACCAGTATCGACATAACATTTTTGTGTGCCACCGCGGCTGACCAGGAATGCGTCGATTGCTGTCATCCGCCTTCGGATAAGCTGATGATAATCTTCGCCCCATCCATATCGCGCGATTTGACCGGGAACTGTCCTGGGATTGGATCCTTGAAAATAGTTCTTAGCTAAAACAATCAGCGTACGCGCTCCCGGTAATACCTGGCCTGGATCAGATCGGCGCGCGGGATCTCGAGACAACCATTCCATGTCGCCGTGCGCCCCTTGGCGTAACCAAGAAAAATAAGCCTCTGCATGTGGAGCCGCATCAGCACGGGCAAACCGGCAGTCATCGAAGCCTTGTTCCTTTGCTAACAGTCTAATCGCACTTTTCATGACTCCGCCCAGACCACTCCGTAGCAGCTTTGATAATGTAATCCGCAACCTGATGATGGGTTAATCCAGTAGTCTCAACTGTAATGTCAGCCAGCAAGTCATACAATGGGTACCGCTGCTTGATGAGATTCCGGATCGCTGCCCGGGGATCGTCAGAATACAACAGAGGCCTCGAGCGATTACGCGAAACGCGCTCCCAAATGACTTCTTCGGTTGCAGTCAACCAGATGATTGGCCCGAGTTGCCGGAGCAACGGGTGGTTACGCCGCTGCAAGACGATCCCGCCACCGGTGGCGAGAACGAGTTGTTGAGCCCCCTGCAGTTCCGACAGGCAACGGTGTTCTTCGTCTCGGAATGCCGCCTCGCCGATCAGAGCAAAAATTTCTGCGATAGATTTCGAGAACCGCTTCCGAATCAGTGAATCGGTATCTACAAAACGAAGAGTACAGCGATGCGCGATCTCTCGCCCCACCGAAGACTTTCCAGTTCCCATGAATCCGATCAGGACCAGGCTGGAGACTGATGCTGGGAGAGACGACATAAGGCACAGCTTTGCCGCAAGCAGCTGTGCCCCGCAATGAATTAATTAACCCCTGACTACGTTCCTGGCCTTCGCTCCTTTTTCGTCTTGATACAGCTCGTATTCGACGGTCTCACCTTCGTTCAGAGTCTTGAATCCATCCGCCTGAATGACGGAAAAATGAACGAAGATGTCGGTAGGTACATCGGGGTCGACAATAAAACCGAACCCCTTCTTTTCATTGAACCACTTAACAGTGCCTTTAGCCATACAATCGCGACAACCGAGCTCAGTACGCCTGGAGCTGTCACCCGCCACGGTTAAGAAAACCAAACGTTCTGTCTCGAAGAAAGTCCGCAGAATAGCGAGGGTGGGCAGAAAACGTCAAGCAGATTGCAACACATTTGTGCTCAAGGGGATACACAATGTTGAGAAGAGGTTCCGTCATGAGACAGAAATTTCAGAAGACTCAAAAGATCTAGAATGCAGCCAGGCGTGAAAAAAACGGCTGGCCTTCAGGCTTGCCTTACCGTTCTGAGGCGGCTTTGCTTTGGGCATGCCAGATTCCCCATTGGTCGCCGTAGTCATGGGAAGCCGCTCGGATTGGTCAACGATGCGGCACGCCGCCGAGCTGCTTCGACAATTCAAGATTCCAGTCGAGAGCCGAGTTGTTTCGGCTCACCGCACGCCGGACCTTCTAGCGGATTTTGCCAAGCATGCCGCAGAGCGGGGAGTTCAAGTGGTAATTGCCGGTGCGGGAGGTGCCGCACATCTTCCGGGAATGTTGGCGGCACACACTCATCTACCGGTTCTTGGTGTTCCAGTCGAAAGTAGAGTGCTCAAAGGGGTAGACTCGTTACTATCCATTGTGCAAATGCCGGCGGGAATTCCTGTCCCTACGCTTGCTATCGGAGAAGCTGGAGCAAAGAACGCAGCCCTGTCGGCGATCAGCATTCTAGCACTTAGCAATGATTCGCTGCGAAAGCGCTTGATCGATTTCCGTGCCCGGCAAACCGACGAAGTGACAAAGATGACTCTGGAGGACGATGCTCAGTCATCGCCGTAATTCTTCTTTCTGTCGCTGTGTGCTAGCGGAAGGCGGCCACCTGGTGGGATAGCACACGAACGATAGAGAATGGCGCTTCGATGAAGACTAAGATTATTGCCTTCGTGCGTGACCCAGAAGCAGCGATCAACGCTGCTGTACACTGTCTACAAGACGAAGAAGTCGTTGGGGTTCCTACAGAAACCGTTTACGGACTTGCCGGTAGCGCGATGAGCGTGAAGGCGCTAACTCGCATTTTTGAGGTCAAGAAACGGCCCCATTTCGATCCTCTGATCATTCATGTCGCTCAACGGGATTGGGTGGAAGAGTTAACTCCCGCGTTCAATGAACCGCTGAGCGCCAAATTGATGGACCGGTTTTGGCCGGGCCCCCTGACTATTTTGTTTCCAAAAGGTGCCCGCGTTCCCGACCTGGTTACCGGAGGCCTGAAAACAGTGGCCATCAGGATGCCCCATCATCCGGTTTTTGACGCTATCCTCCGGGCATTCGGAAAACCAGTTGCCGCTCCGAGCGCTAACCAATTCGGCAGGCTGAGTCCTACGGCAGCCGGTCATGTTTATGCGGAGCTCAAGGGAAAAATTCCGCTGATCGTCGACGCAGGACCAACTCAGGTCGGAGTGGAGTCGACCGTTGTCCGGGTGGTTTCGGGCCGCGTTGAAATCTTGCGCCCAGGGCCGATCACGGAAGAGATGCTTCGTGAAGTTTGTCCCATCAGGGAACGGCGCAAAAGCGCCAAAATCGAAGCGCCGGGACAGACGGCGAGTCATTATGCGCCGAAAAAGCCGGTGCACATCTGGTCATCTGTTCCTGAAAATACCGAGACCGCAGCGCTGCTTTGCTGGGGCCCGGTCCATTCCGCCGACCGGTTTCGTCTGGTCCGGTCGTTGAGCGAGCAGCGCAATTTGCACGAAGCCGCCCATCAACTGTTTGCACTGTTGCGCGAACTGGATCAATCCGAAGCAACGGAAATCTACGTCGAACCCGTCCTGGAGGAGGGTATTGGTAAGGCGATCATGAATCGTTTACGAAGGGCAGCCTCTAAAAGGACGCCGACATCGCCGACACCGCCGACATCGTCGTCACCGGGCGGCAAATAGGTACGTCGACAACGATTAGAAGCGCGGAGCTTTAGTTCCGCCTCTTGCGGCGGCCACCCCACTTTTCAGTTGGCGGCGATGTCGGCGTTGTCGGCGCTTTTCCCCGCGTTCCTAAGGGCCACCAATAACCAACGTGATCTCTCCCTTTGGCGGATGCGCCGTATAGTGAGCCAGCACTTCTTCAGGAGTGCCACGTCGATATTCTTCGAAGTGTTTTGTCAGTTCTCGCGCGACGCAGATTTTTCTAGTTGGATCTCTTTGCTGCAAAACTTCGAGCGATCGAATCAGGCGGTGAGGCGATTCAAAGTACACCGATGTACAATCGCGTTCCAGAGCCGCTTGAAGCTCACGTTCGCGTTGACCGCTTTTAACCGGTAAGAAACCGCCAAAGAAAAAACGGTCGGTAGGAAGCCCTGAACCGACCAGGGCAGTGAGCACGGCGGATGACCCGGGGATGACCTGGAACGGAAGATCGTTTTCGATGCAGGCCCGTACCAATCGATAACCCGGATCCGAAATCGACGGCATTCCCGCATCCGTCAATAGCGCAACTCGTTTTCCAGAGCGGAGATGATCGACAATCTCTGTTGTTCTGCGTGCCTCGTTATGCTGATGAAAGCTGATCAAAGGTTTGGTGATCTCATAGCGGTTCAACAAGATTGCAGATCGCCGGGTATCCTCCGCAGCGACCAGATCCGCTTCCTTCAGAATTTCAAGCGCTCGGAGTGTAATGTCGCCCAGGTTGCCGATGGGTGATCCGATAACAGAGAGCATTGGCTGAATAGTCCACCGTCGACCGTCTTCCGTCGACCGCCAAACGTGCATCGAGCGGCATCGAGCGAGATCGCCGAGATTGGAATGGGACAAAACGGGAACGAACGTGAAGGCGCCGATGCGCCAAGGCAGAACTCGCCGCGCACGCTCGGGATTATCCGTTCTCGCTCGATGCCGCTCGATCCCGCTCGATGCCGCTCGATCTCGCTCGAT
>JBKPBY010000179.1:0-12503 GCA_046727075.1 bacterium
GCACTTGCGGCATCACTCGTCGGCATCTCCGAGTATTATTTGCATGGCGCGAATCTTAGTGAATTCACGATGGGAGCAATAGGATTCGAAGTGTTGCTGGGATCGCTCACAACGACCGGCAGCCTTGTAGCATTTGCGAAATTACAAGGTCTAATGCCGGGCGCTCCGATTACCTACAAAGGACAAAACGTTTTCAACCTGTCGCTGCTCGGAGTCACAATCGCCTGTTTTATTGGTCTCCTGATAAATCCTGGAGCGGCGTTCCTTTTTTACCTGATGCTGGTTCTGGCATTTATTTTTGGCATTCTTCTGGTGATGCCGATTGGAGCGGCGGACATGCCCGTCGTTATTGCCCTTCTGAATTCATATGCCGGGCTTGCTTCAGCGGCGACCGGATTTGCTATTTCAAACAATGTGCTAATCATCGCGGGAACATTGGACGGCGGATCTGGTCTGATCCTTTCCATTGTGATGTGTAAGGCGATGAATCGATCGATCACGAACGTGTTGTTCGGCGCGTTTGGCAGTGTTTCGGAAACAAGCACTGTCGGAATGGATGGCCAGATGCGCGAGGCGGAGCTTGACGACGTTGCGGTCCGTTTAGCCTATGCGCGTCAAGCCGTGTTTGTTCCTGGCTACGGCATGGCTACTGCGCAAGCCCAGCATGTTTTGCGCGAGCTTGGCGAAACCCTGGAGGAGCGTGGTGTGACTGTTAAGTACGCCATCCATCCGGTAGCCGGTCGGATGCCCGGGCATATGAATGTCCTGTTGGCAGAGGCAAACGTGCCCTACTCTCAACTCTACGAACCCGATCATATTAATCCTGATCTCGCTGCGACAGACGTTGCTGTCGTGATCGGTGCAAATGACGTCGTCAATCCGGACGCGCGGGACAATCCGAAAAGTCCAATCGCTGGAATGCCGATTCTCGAGGTGGATCGGGCAAAGGCTGTTGTCGTTCTGAAGCGGGGCAAAGGTAAAGGATTCTCCGGGCTGGAGAATCCTCTCTTCTACAAGCCAAACTGTGAAATGCTTTATGGCGATGCCAAGGAGTCGTTAACGCATCTAGTGCAGGCGGTTCATAAGGCGTGAGCCTTGGCACTGGAGGGCGGCGCTCCGTCGCCGCTGTCCAGTGCATTCTACTTGCGTGGAGCTCGAACTTGCCAACCCTTTACAAATGCGCCTTGAGTTTTTCCTCTCACAAGCGTTGTATTGGATGGGTTAGACGACAGCCGACGTCGAAAAACGCTTCTAGAAATCTTCAGACCGTCTTTTTATGCCTATACAAACTTCTCCAGTCACGGCGAGCATCATTACGATCGCTAAAGAAGATCCAACTTCTGCAGAGGCTCAGGAACTGTTGTCTGCGTTCGTTAGCGATGTCAGGAAACGGTACGACAGTCCACCAAGCGACGTTGGTGTGTTGGACCCAGCTTTGTTTGCCGGCCCGAGGGCCACTTTCCTCCTGGCGCGCCTGGAGGGAACCGCCGTGGCATGCGGCGCACTGGTTCCGGTCGATGACACGACCGCGGAACTCAAAAGAATGTACGTGAATCCGCTACAGCGCGGTAAGGGCATCGCCACCCGAATCTTGGAAGAGCTGCAGGACTTTGCCCAGGAGTGTGACTACGACATCATTCGTTTGGAAACCGGCGTGAAACAGCCGGAATCAATCGCCCTCTACGGAAAATCGGGGTTCTACCGGATTCCGAACTTCCCTCCGTTCGAAGACGACGCGACAGCGGTGTGCTTTGAGAAACGGATCTGAGAGAGGCGTATCGGCGTGGCGGAGTGAGGGAGTGTGGGCCGAGTTATTGGTTCTCGAAAGCAGAGGGCAAATCGCCAACGGAGACGTTGTTTCTCAGCGATAAGACGAAAGTTGTGTCTGCCGGGACGTAAAGATAGATGCCGTCCCGGTATATGGCCTGTTTGATCCTGTTGATATCAGCACCGGCGACATTTTCGTCTCCCGTGAGTCCTTCTTTTCCGGTCACATCAAATACAGTGCCGTCGACCGCAATTTGATGATCAGCGACATAGAAGGTCCACTTGGCTCTGCTCCGGAAACGGCCCGCTTCAGCATCACAATAGCCGCGGCCGATCAGCTTGGATCCCGCAGGAATCAGGATATTCCCGGCTCTGCTGACCACATCTTGTAGAACAATCGCTTCAATCGGAACAAAGGGTTCAATGTTGCATAGCCCGCGGATGGTCTTGCAACGGACTCGCAACTCGTTCGCCTGCCTGTCTGAGGCTGCGTCGGTATAGGCATAGGATGAAAACATCGTCATTTTAGCCGCGCCAGGCGCCGGCGACCGGTCCGACAAGTTGTTGACCGCTCGGTTCGAAGTCGCCGGAGAAACCATTGCGATCGAGTAGAACGCGGTAGTCTGATGCGAGCGGGCCTGAGCAAGAAACCAAAGAATGAAGAAAAGCGGAGTCACAAGCGCGGAAGTTATTCTGATGCTAACGAGAGCTAGAGCCGCGTGTCGTTAAGATCCCAGCAGCCTAAACCGCCCAGGTACCAAATTGGTCGCCGTACAGCGCGCTGAGCGCGCTCGCGATTTCGCTGACCCGCTCTCGCATTCCCGGAAGCAGGCCTCGCCCTTCATGCGCTAGTACAATACAGACGTTCCCCTCCCCAAATATGCTGAGCGGCTGTTCCGCAAAAATTGTGATCGCCGACGCGTCCGAGGCTCGTACTCGATGATTGAGCTCTTGGGTGGCCCGCAGTAACGCCGGCGCACCGAGCGCCTCTTGTGCATTGTAGCCACCAGGAAGTTCCCCTCCTAATAGCTTACCATCATTCAACATGATTAGAGCTCCTTTTACTTTAGGAAGGCGCCCCAGTAGCTTCGCTACCTCGCGCGCATCCAGCAGATCATCGGTCAGAAAGATTTCCTGGAGACGTTCAAGACCTATTCTGCGCCGAGGCTTAACAGACGTTTCGGCGTGCCGGCGTATCAGCGTATCGGCGCGAGCTGAATTTGTTTCTCGCTGCTGCGTGGACGTTTCGTTCCCGGCGTTCCCGGCGATATCGGCGGTGTCGGCCTTGCGCTTGGGTTCAACCTTTGGAAGGTCGGCAAAAGGATCAAACTTGGCGGGTTTCTCGAGCAGCGGTGGAGGGAGATCGACCTCTAATGGAGCCGGCTCGCAAAGACGTTCTTCCGGCCGCGGCTTTTCGCGAATCAGAGGAAACACAGGTCGATCGGCCGGCGTGAGAAGCGGTCCCTGAACCTCAGGTTTGTCCTCGGTATTTGCTTTGAGGGGCTCGCATGCAGCCTGGGCTGACTTTTCAAGTTTGAAAAATCCCTCGTCCTCTCGGGCAACCTGAGCAATCGGAGTATCAAAATCCGGCCCAACCGGCCTGGCGGATGCGCGCGCGGTTTTGTTCAAGTGGGCCTGAATCTGGAGAACAACGCTTTTCAGCGAAACCTTCAGCACTTGGCCATCGGCGGGTGGAGTCGAAAACAGTGAGGGACAAATTCGCTGTAATGTCGATGCCTCAACTGTAACCCGGCCATTCATCAGTCCATTAGTATCCTTCAACCGCAGCGCGATCTGTTCGCCTTCTACTTTCGACCAATCCAAGCCTGACGAGTCGGGATCGTCCGGTTCGATGTCTTCTTTTCGCAAAACAATCTCCTGCTCCTCCAGAGAGCCCAATGCCGCCGACTGAGTTTTGATTTCCAGTGAAGCAGCGGCATCTCCTTTCAGGTTACGAAAGAGGTAGTTACCGAATTTCGGAGGCATAGGAACGAACCGGTTTTTCGAGATCGATTTTCGCTGGCCGACGTGGTTTACAGATCACTTAGAAACGCTATATATTTATGTTTTGACTGTCCAGAATAATTTGTCGTGATGTTTTCACAAGAACCTGGAATGACTGTTCCTCAATACCTGCGAAAAATTCGGATGGAACGGGCCGGTGAACTCCTGCTCACGGGTAAATTCAACTTTCCGAAGCCGCAATTGAAGTCGGCTACAACAGTCTGAGCCACTTTCAGCCGGCCGTTTTGTTAAACGCCGGGAACATGCCCAGCGTTGTATGCGAGGATGAAATCGCACGGGCGATCCGGCCGGGCCGGACCGCCCTCCAACGCTTGTCAATCAAACAAGCCGAGCCTCCTCGTTACCGCTTCGATCGTGCTTAATGCGTTTCCTTCCAGCCGATTATTGAGATAAACAAAACTCGGTCTGCCTTCCTTGCTTGGGATATCCCAGATGAGAGTCTGAGCGGCCTGACGGGCAGCCTCGTTGATTTCCTGAACCTTGTCGTACGGTTCGAATAACTTCACCGCTTCTTCGTAACTGCGCCCTTGGCGCAAGAGAAAACGACCTACGACAAAGTCTGTTGTGATCGTACCAGGCATCTTCAGTTGTGCATTTACGTCCGGCATTCGCGCCCATAGATTAAAAACGTGCGCTACGCCTTTTGAACGCAAGACTTCGAGATAACTGTTCGTCAGGTACTCTTTTGTTCGTAACTCGGCGGCAAATTGCCATCCTTTCGGCAGCTGGCCGAGAAATCGGTCAAGCGTCTCTAGAAATCCATCGACCCCTCGAAAATCGGACGGCCTGAATTCAGAAAACTCGAAGATTAAGGCGCCGATGTACTCTCGGTAAGGTTCGAATGGTTTTAGAAATTCTCTTTCGAACTTTTCTATGTTGAGGAAATCCGGATTCCATCGTCCTCGCTGCGGGCCAAACCTATCCAAGTTTGGAAACCGGCGCAAAGTGATCGCATCCGTCACTTTGAAACTGAACCGGAAATTTGTTGGCACTTGGCGAACGAGTCCTTCGATGTAACGATCATCAGGGAACTTGTAGTACCCTGCGTCGACACAGACGGTCGGAAAAAACTGACTGTACTCCTCAAGGCACTCCGATTGAAACCTTCTGTCGGAGAACCGGCCTTTGACCTCATATCGCGACCGATCGTACAGCTGTCCTAGCCAGCCCGCGTACTTCCAGGATGAAGTGCCGACATAAGCGTTTCGCTGGACCAGCGAAACGAGCCGTTTCGCAAGTTCATCTCGATTAAAGCTTGATGGAAAGAGTTCAAGCATTATTCCGGAGGCCCCGCCCAACACGTGCAGAAGCCGCACGAGTCGCGACCCTGCCCGCATCGCTACGCGACGCTTTGCGGGCGCGGTAAATCGCGACCCTACCGATCATAGACCATAGTTACGTGTTTGGTAAGGCAGAGCTTCACGTCAGCCACGGAAGATCCCGCGCGTTGTCGCCGCCATGGGCGATGGCAGCGTTGTCGGAGTTATCCCATTTCCGCGTAGATCTTTCGAAGATCGACGGACACAGAGTCATCCACCAGCACTCTTGGATCAATGTGCAACGAGTCGGCAATCATGTTCCGAATACGCTGCAGATGCAGGTTTTTACGTTCCAATTGGTTCTGACTCGCCCAACGCGCCGCTGCCACGATCAAGCTGGAAACTTGTTCAGCGGTCAATCGTTCCGTATTGATAATGATATCGAAGTCGCTTCGATCATTGATATCAATGCCGTATAACTGTAGGTATCGTTTCCGGTTCTGTTCGTCGCGTTGGAGTGTGCGGTAAAGCACCGATTCATAAAGAGTGTCTTTCTCGCGCTGATGGATTCGTTTTGCTCTCGTCTCTAAAGGTGCGTGAAGCCAGACACGAAGATCAGCATCCACAAGCCAGGCGGCCAACCTCGATCCGACCACAGCCCGCGGCTGAAGCGATGCCCGAATCAAGCTTAAATCGGTCAAGAAATCATATACTTTGGTTTCTCCCGCTTTTTTTTGAATCTCTGCGAACGGGACATCCAAATCGCGCGCAAGATCGCGAAATGTATAGTTGACCACGTTCAATCCGAGCGTCTTGCCAACGTTGTGTACGGCAGTTGTATTTCCGCAGCCGCTTTGACCAGAGATGGCGATCCGGAGCGCTCTTGAGTCCGCGGTCATTTCTTTATCACCACAAGTTCATTTGTGGACGGGGTCCGGAGAAGATCGCAAATACCATTGGTAGGTTTGTTCAATTCCATCCCGCAACGATACACGGGGTGTCCAGCCCAGCTTTTCCAGGCGGCTCGTATCTAACAGTTTTCGAGGGGTACCGTCCGGTTTGCTTGGATCAAAGATAAGTTCGCCTTTGAATCCGACCACTTCCGACACGATTTCCGCCAACTCACGGATAGTGACGTCTTTTCCGCAGCCGACATTAATCACTGCCGGCGAATCGTAATTTTCCAACAAGAACGCGAGCGCATCAGCCAGATCGTCGACATACAGAAATTCGCGTCGAGGTGAGCCGCTCCCCCATACTGTAAAAGCCGGCTGATTGTTGATCTTCGCCTCGTGCGCTTTCCTTACCAGCGCCGGCAGCACGTGCGAGCTATCAAGATCGAAGTTGTCTCCCGGGCCGTAGAGATTCGTCGGCATCGCCGAAATAAAATTTGCTCCGTACTCGCGACTGTAGGCCTGGCAAAGCTCTATCCCGGCGATCTTCGCGATGGCATACGGTTTGTTCGTCGATTCCAATGGTCCTGATAAAAGCGAATCCTCGCGGATCGGCTGCGGAGCGAGCCTTGGGTAAATACAAGAGCTTCCCAAAAACAGGAGTTTTTTCACTCCGGCTTCGAAGCTGGCCGCAATGATATTGTTTTGGATCTGCAAATTCTCCAGTAGAAACTCGACTGGGAAATTATTGTTGGCCTGAATGCCACCAACCTTTGCGGCGGCCATCACCACCGCTTCCGGACGAGTATTGGAGAAAAATTCTCGCACTGCATCGCTGTCACGGAGATCTAAGCCCTGCCTGCTCCGAACAATGATTTTCGGCTGACCTCGACTTTCGAAATAACGAACCATTGCGCCGCCGACCAACCCCCTATGGCCGGCAATATAGATCGAGGAAAAAGGCATTGGACCTCATTGCTACAAGCAATCTTGATGATCGTCAAACGGGTGGCGCGGATAAGGGATGGTACCCTGGAGGGCGGTCCGGCCTTGGCCGGATCGCCGCCCTGGTGGAACTACTGAGCGATGGGCAAGCCCATATGACAGAAACGGCGGCGATGCGGCCTTCGATGTATCTCACTCGCACTCACCAGCGCCATCACTTCAAAAGGAGTCCCTGTGTACCGGCTGCATCGACAGCTCTTGCAGAAACATGAAACGTTCGTGTGCCGTTCTCCTCCAACAGCACGACCTCGATCATCCGTTTCCTTTCGGGCAGATCGCCACCCAATCGGCGTACAGAAAGGAAATAATTGCTTCCGGATTTCCGAACGCTGAATCGCGTCGCCCGATAAAGGCCTTTCCGATACCCGAATCCTTCACCCGCATCTTCATACAAGCGCCCAGATGCTTTGCCGGTTTCATCTGCGCAAACGATCAGAGTAAGCGGATTCAGCGGTTTTTCGCCGGTGTATTCCATGACCGGCCCCGCGGGTACAATCGTGCCGCCACGGACTCGCAGATCGGGCTGGTTGATATCCTTTGCAGAGTCCTCTCCCACCAGCGAAACGCTTCGCCAAATCCCTTTGGGCAGCGCAGCAACACGTTGTTCGCTTTCGCCAAGATGCGGCAGCACAAGAACGTCCGCACCCAACAGAAATGCTTCTTCCTCTGTTCGCAGCGCAGGATCCTTGGGGTCCGCGAAGAACACTGGTCGCATCACAGGCATTCCATCCACGCTGGCTTCTTGAAAAAGCGTGTAGAGATAGGGCAACAGACGATATCGACGCTGAAGCGCGGTTCGCGCCTCTGTTTCAACCGCGGGTCCGAAGGCCCATGGTTCTTTGGGCGGCGTATCTTTATCGGCGTGGCCGCGACAGAACGGATAAAACGCTCCTACTCCAACCCAGCGCGACCAAATCTCCGGCGTAGCTGGGTGTGCGAATCCACCGATATCGACTCCACCAAAAGGTTGAAGGGACAGGCCAACGTTGAGCAACATCGGGATCGATCCCTGTAGATAATTCCACGCCGATCCGTTGTCCCCGCACCACATCGCGGCATAGCGTTGGCCGCCCATGTAGCTTGCCCGCGTGAGCACAAACGGACGCCGGTCTGGATGCGCCCTCAACAGGCCATCGCGCGAAGCGCCCGATTGCAGCATTCCGTAAACATTATGATACCGCGCATGCGGACCTCGAGATAGCTGTCCTCCGCCTGAATGGATGTTATCCACCGGCATGGTGTTGCTCCCATCAAGCGTGTCGAAAACGGACGGCTCATTCATGTCGTTCCAAATGCCATCGCCCCCGAATCGTAGAAATTGCCGGCAGTTGTCAGCCCACCAGTTGCGGGCCTGCGGTTGTGTGAAATCGACCCAAACGGAATTTCCCGGCCAACACGATCCCTGAAACTCGGTGCCGTCACTTTTCAGCATCCACAGTTTCAGCCGCTCCCCCGTTCGATAGATCGAATACCCGGGATCCACCTTCACGTGGGGATCAATGATGTTTACTGCTTGGAAATGGCGCGCGTGAAGATACGCATAAACACCAGCCGGATTCGAATATCCTGCCTTCTCGAAAGTAAAAATGCGGTACCCGTCCTGGTATTCGATATCCATCCACATCGTGTCACACGGTATGTGGCGCGACCGAAATTCTGCTGCCACGCTTTCCAGCTTTGTTTCTGGGTAATACGAATACCGGCACTGATGATACCCAAGCGCCCACAGTGGAGGAAGGTCCGGGTAACCAGTAAAGCTCGCCATCCGTTTGATCACTTCCTGGGGAGTCCCTTCTCTGATAACGATCACACGGAATGGCGGGCCATCACTGGTAAATCGGATTCCAGCGCTGAGATCGATCTCTGTCCGCCATGTAGTATCGGCAAAGACGCCAAACGCGCTCCCGTCTTTGCGGACGCCCAAAACCCAAGGATGACTCTGATAAAGAGAACGATCGTTCCCGAGCGCCAGGTAATTATCTGTGTTCCAGCAAACGACCCGTGTCTTGTTCCGTAACAGAGGCGCTCGCACCTCTCCTTCCCCGTACAGATCCGTGCCATCTTCGATTCCAAGAGAAGCAACCGGTTTGACGTCCGAGCTGGTCGAAAAGACCGGACGCGGTTCGAATGCAGGAGATTGAGCGGGGTTGGGTTCCCTGACCAGGGCTAGACTGGGTCCCGCCTTTTGGCGGGAATATCCGCTTGGATAGAAGATAGAGACATCGCCTCCAGTCGTGTCCGCTCTTCCGACTGCGCATGAAACAAGCGCAATCCAGGCAAAGCAGATTGACAGCGATTTGTTCACACGGCTTCAGCAATCGCTTTGCCCACCACTTCAGTCGAAGCGGTTCCGCCGATATCTCTCGTCCGGGGACCTTTAGTCAGGACCATTTCGATTGCGCTGATCACTGCCTCTGCAGCATCCTTCTCACCCAAATGCTCGAGCATCATTGCTCCAGACCAGATTTGTCCGATTGGGTTGGCGATTCCTTTTCCAGCAATGTCAGGAGCCGAGCCATGCACAGGTTCGAACATCGAAGGAAATTCGCGTTCGGGATTCAGATTTGCTGAGGGAGCGATCCCGATCGTTCCGGTACAAGCAGGTCCAAGGTCGGACAAGATGTCACCGAAAAGGTTTGAGCCAACCACAACGTCAAACCAGTCAGGACGTTGTACGAAGTGAGCACACAAGATATCAATATGAAACTGGTCGGTGCTGATTCCAGGATACTCCAATGAAACAGCACGGAATCGTTCGTCCCAAAACGGCATCGTGATCGTTATGCCGTTTGATTTGGTCGCCGAGGTGACGTGCTTTTTTGGCCGTTTTTTGGCGAGCTCAAACGCGTATCGTAAAATCCGATCAACGCCGCGTCGCGTGAAAACCGATTCCTGAGAAGCAATTTCGAAGGGTGTACCCTCATACAACCGTCCGCCAACTTGCGAATACTCGCCTTCGTTATTCTCCCGGACAATGATGAAGTCGATGTCGCCGACTTCACGACTCCGAAGAGGTGATTGAATTCCTGGCATCAGCCGAACAGGGCGAACGTTGGCATACTGCTCAAAAGTTCGGCGGATTGGAATGAGGAGACCCCACAGCGAGACGTGATCGGGCACACCCGGAAATCCGACTGCACCTAAGAAAACCGCATCGTGATGACGAATCGTCTCCAGACTGTTTTCAGGCATCATTCGCCCGGTTTCTTCGTAATATTCGCAGCTCCAAGGAAATCGCTCCCATTCGAACTGGATCCCCGCCTTTTTGGCAACTGCATCAAGAACACGGATCGCTTCGGGAACAACCTCTTTGCCAATGCCATCCCCTGCAATGGTCGCGATGCGATAGCGTTTCATCTGGTGGTTAGGTTGTTTAGCACGGAAGCAGCTATGTAGCGACTATCGCACATTTTTGGAATGTCTTTTTGGAGCCGGTGGCTCAGTGGCACTTATCGCGCGACTACGAGCCGGGCCACGAAGTGGCCATGGATGCCAGCCCAGGGCGATCGCCTGATCGTCCTGACGGGCGACGACCTGTTTCAACAATCAGCCTCAATACTTCTTCGCGCCGACGGAAGTTCGAGCAGGACCTGTAAGTCGCCCCTACAAAATCCCTAACCGCGTCATCAGTATTTGATCGAGCTGACCCGTTGGCGGCAATTGATTAGCTGATTGATAACTCTGAACCGCACGCTGAGTCTCCGGTCCAAAGATGCCATCGACTGGACCCGGATAGTAGCCAAGTCGCCGCAATGTTGATTGGAGCGCCTGAACTTGATCGTTGCTGAACTGAATGTTGTAACGATTCCGTGAGGTTGGCTTGAAAAGAATCGTGGTCCGGCTCTTCGATTGCAGCCCTTTTCTCGCCGTTAGCGAAGCCTCTGCCTGGATGTTCGCCAGCTGTTGGTTAGCCTGCTGTTGCTGTTGCCGCGCCCACAACTCGTTCGCTGGGGTCGGCGCCAATGGATACGGAACACCATAGAGTTGACCATTCGGCGCGACGGGCGGAAGCGTAGCAGGTTGAACCGGCTGCACCGAAGCTGACGGCACTTGCACCCTCGGCACATTTATCGTCACCGGTTTCTGAACCTCGACTCTCGGCACAACGATCTGAACCGGCTTAACCTGGGCATCCGCCTCCCTCGCCAGGAAAAAGCAGACCATAACGAACAAAGCCCCCGAAATACTGACCCTTTGTACAAACATGGTACAAGAACCTCCTATCGTTAAACTGGCACCTCGTCACCGACGATGCAATTTTTGGAGGAGAATTTGGCGGGTTTAGCCGCCTCATCCTCGTTTTCGTCCTTATGGTAGCTCCGAAGTTATTCATCGGTCTCGTCCTTATCGTAATCCGCTTGATCGTAGTTTCATTGCTCTCTGGGGTTATCTTTGGGTTTGAGAGAGTTGCGTACGCAGCGTTGGCTGACGGCGATCTAGGGACTGGTTTGCCTCCCGATATCAGAAACGGTGACACCGTTTGTCCAAGCATCTCCCGAAATAACACACCGAAATCCAGTATGAGACGATCCGGTATCAGGTGGCGTGCCGCGCCGAGCACTTGGTCGATAGCTCTCGCAATAGGAAGGGTTACAGAGAAACGAGCATCCTTTGACCACGCGTTTCGGTGCATTGGGATCAGCCGGATCCCAGCTTTCATTTGGACCTCCAGTGTCTCGACAAACGCTCTTGCCGGCGAGTTCGGTTACTATCCGGGTAAAGGCGTCGACGCGGTACCAATCGCTGCACCATTGCCAGACGTTTCCGGCCATATCGTAGAGGCCGTAGCCGTTAGGCGGAAATGATTTCACCGGAGAGGTTCCCGTAAATCCATCTTCCGACGTATTAGTGACCGGAAAAATCCCTTGCCAAGTATTGGCCATCCACTTACCGCCAGGACGAAATTCGTCACCCCATGGATAACGTTTGTCTTCCAGACCGCCCCGCGCGGCGTACTCCCACTCGGCCTCGGTTGGGAGCCGTTTCCCGGCCCATTTGGCGTAGGCTAGAGCATCATCCCATGACACCTGAACGACCGGATGATTCTCACGAGCTGCAATGGTACTGTCTGGGCCTTCCGGATGGCGCCAACAGGCTCCTGGTACCCAGCGCCACCAGGCCGAAAGATCGTTCAGTGGCACCTGTCGCGAGGTCGGTGTGAATACTAACGAACCGGCTACCAATACGTTGTCATCTGGCTTCGGCGTACCGGGCGGAAGTTGTTTTTTTAATTCTTCCCAATTCGGTTTTTTCTCTGCGGTCGTGACATAACCAGTGGCGTCGACAAACCTCGCAAACTCCGCATTCGTGACGTCATGGTCATCTATCCAGAATCCTTCCACCTGCATTCGGTGGGCAGGTCGTTCGTTGGGAAAACTGCGCACATCATTGGTTCCCATCGTGAATTCCCCACCGGCAATCCAGACCATCCCCGGAGGCGCAGCGGCATCTTTGCCGTTCGGTTCTGCTGCGATTTGAGCTGTGGAATCTGCCTTTGTCGTCGGCGGATTCCAACAGAGAACCGCTACCAAAGCACTGCCGAACAGAAGAATGG
>JBKPBY010000180.1:0-8352 GCA_046727075.1 bacterium
GAAGAGGCGTTAGAGATCGCGAAACAGTGCCCAGGCCTGAAATACGGCGTGACTGTCGAGGTCCGACCGATTGTCGAATTGTGTGCATCGACCGCCACCTAGCGTGCCTACCGAATAGGTAGATCAGCCACAAAGAGCACAAAGAACACCAAACGGCAGCTAGTATTGGCTTTTGCGATCTCTGTGTTCTTTGTGGCCAGCTGAAGATCGGCTTCAGCAGATGATCTATCGGTTATTTTTGAAATTGTGAATACTGCAGCGATTCGATCAGCGTTGCTTTCTCCGGTTCGGTTCGGTAGCTTCGAGTCTGATTATGGCAAAGGTTGTACTTGGCAAAGGTCTCGGCGCCCTGATCAACGCGAACAAGGCGATTTCACCTGCCCCAGAACCTGGAGAACGCATTGAGCATATTCCGATTTCCGAGATCGTCCCAAGTCCGCTCCAGCCTCGAAGAAACTTCCCTGCCGAACAGATGCAAGAGCTGGTCGAGTCGATCCGCGAGCATGGTATCATTCAGCCTCTCATCGTTCGTCGCGTCGAAGGCAAATGCGAGCTGATTGCCGGTGAGCGCCGATGGCGCGCCGCGAGTCAGCTCGGGTTAAAAGATGCGCCAGTCATTCTGCGTCAGGCTTCCGATCGCGATGTGCTTGAGCTGTCGTTGATTGAGAATTTACAGCGCGAAGATCTGAATCCGATTGAAGAGGCCCAAGCGTACAGGCGGCTCGCGCAAGAATTTTCGCTTCGGCAAGAGGATATTGCGCGACGCGTGGGAAAGAGCCGTTCAGTTGTGGCCAACTCGTTGCGGCTGCTGGAGTTGCATCCTCAGGTGCAAAGCTACGTTGCGCAGGGTCGGTTGAGCGTTGGCCATGCGAAAGTGTTTCTCACGCTGCAGGATGCCGAAGAACAACTAGTAGCTGCTGAGCTGGCGATCCGACAAGCGGCTACAGTCCGTGTGGCGGAACGGATCGTTGCACACAGACTAGCTCAACATGGTTTGGCCAAACCCGGTAAAACGGGCGCGCGCCCGGTCCAGGTCGCTACCGTGCAAACTGCAATCACCAACCTGGAAAGCCGGTTGAGGGACCGATTCGCAACCCAGGTATCAGTTCATCATGGCGATAAACGAGGAAGAATCGAGATTCACTATTATGGGAACGAGGATCTAGAGCGGATTCTGTCGTTGCTAGGAATTTGTGCGGAGTAAGATCTTTGTTGTTGTCAGCTTCATTTGCGTCCTCGTCATCGAACCGAACGGTTGATCTTGGTCGGTATGCAGAAAATCGGACGGGCCGATGGCGCATCGTTGTCGCAAATCCCGAACCGAGGACGAGGACAAGGACGAAAATAAGAAGCGCCATAGCATGTTGGCTCGTTTTGTTTGCCACGTTCGCAACCGCAGGCTGCAAACCGAAGACAGCGGAACCAGAAGACGCCTCTCAGAAAGCGTCCCATTCCACCCCTCTTCCACCACGACGTGAAAAGCTATGGCTGGACTTCGATGGGAACAGAGCATTAACCGAAGCGCGCACTCTGACTCGCTTCGGCCCGAGGCAATCAGGAAGTGATGCGAATGCCCAGACACAAAAGCATCTGGCTGACGCGCTGGTCGGACTTGGATGGGAACCGGTCGCGCAGGCGTTTACTGACAACGCGCCGGATGGCCGCCGAATCCAATTCTCCAACATCGTTGCTCGCTACTCGCATTTTCCAAAGGCAACCAAACGATTCATCGTCGCTGCGCATTTCGATACGCTGGCAACCAACGAATTCTCGGCGATTGGCGCGAGCGATGGAGCTGCCAACACCGCGATCTTGATCGAACTCGCGCGAGTTCTCGCTCTCGATCCCCAGGTAGCAGGGCAGGTCGAACTCCTTTTCCTCGATGGCAGCGCTCCGTTCCGGCAAACTACAATCAGTGACGGCTTATTCGGCAGCCGGTTCTACACTCAGATGGCCAGCATCAATCAGCACGCCAACGATATTCGGGCGGCCATCATCCTCCAAAATGTTGGAACAGATGGAACGCGGCTGACATTCAGCCAAAATTCCGATCCGATACTGGCGGCGCAAATGGAAAACGCTGCGAAACTACTCGGATATAAGCTCGAGCCTTCCAATCGTCCGTTCCTGGCTGACCATGTGCCGTTCCAGCAGGCCGGTGTGCCCGCTATGGCTTTTCTGGACGCGGACTCGCAGCTACTGAATAGCGCTGACGACACCTCAGAACGTCTCAATCCAACTGCACTTGCAAAACTGGGCAGTTTGATCTCATGTTTCTTAGCCACCCAGAGCACAAACTATAACTGAACCTTAAACGAGTGCGGGTGTGAGTGTGAGTGCGAGCAAGAGGGAAACGATGTCCCTTCGGGTAACCACACTTACACTCGCACCCACATTCATACTCAAATGATTCTCTATGTAAAAGCGTGGTGCCCTTGGTGCCATATGGCTGAGGCGGTCCTAAAAAAGCACGGGATCGATTATAAACGCATCGATGTCCGGACCGATCGAGCGGCGTATGATGAATTGAAACGGATCTCTGGCCAAACCCGCGCTCCTACGCTTGTTGCCGGCGATCGTGTGCTCGCAGATTTCGGTCCCGAAGAACTTGAACAATTCTTGAAAGAGCTTAATGTGCCCGCCTTGCACAGCTCTTGAATAAGAGTGCGAGTGTGAGTGTGGGTGCGAGCAAGTCCTTCGTGGCAAGCGCATTGTGTGCCCCGCACGCACGCTCGCACGCACACTCATAGTTGGGAAATGCTTTCTTCAATTCTGCTCGTTCTTGGAGTCGCCGTTCTGGCAATGGCGTTTCGCTCATTCAGTCACCCGATCTTTCAGAGGCTGAGTCTGCTTTGTATCCTTGGGACCTCATTCCTTGTTGGATATCTGCCTTCGCACAGCTGGGTTATCGGGCTGGTCGTTGCGTCGCTTTGGGTGTTTTTGCCATGGCTGGAAATCCTTACCAGGATTCGCGTTCTGCGCATCCCAGTCGATCGGCCGCTTCGACAGAAGACTCCTCCCAACGGAGACCTTTTTCCAAATCTCGCGGAGCTGACGGCCGAGATCGAGAAAGAAGGATTTGAATCGATAAACGATGTTGGTTGGGATTGGGACGAACAGCGCCAGTTTTTGCGTCTGTTTCATCGAAGCAGCGATCAATCGCAGGCGGCAGTCTGCATGATCGATCAAGGGGATATCGCGTTCTATTACGTGAGTCTGATGACTCGCTCGGTCGATGGCCAGAGTTATATGACCTGGAACTATCCATTTTCCTATGCCCTGAAGTTCGTGCCGCAGACCCATATCTGCAGAGTCAAACCGAGTCTCTCGTTTGGTGAAATGTGTGAAGCGCATCGGACACATCTCGCGCGCCACGCGGTTACCGAGCAGAAAGTTCTCAGACTCGATCCGGGCCAAATCCAGGAACTGATGCAGAGGGATTTGAGCGCGCAAATCACTCACAATGTAAGCGCCGGTCTTCTCGCCAGGGCAGATGAAACCCATGTCCGGTATACCTGGCATGGGATGTTCTATCTTTGGTTCCGTTTTCTGTGGGACGTGGTCAGGCTGTAGGCGGCGCCTACAGCGCCGTGGTTTGCACTTGCCGATAGGGCAAAAGCCAGACTAAAGACACCTTCATAAAAGGCGATCGCCTTTTCGATATCATCGACTTCGATAACGACATGGTTGCAGCCGTAAACAGTTACTGCCATATGAGTGTGGGTCTGGGTGTTAGTGCTAGTGCTAATTCGGATCTCAGGCTCTTCGCTGTTGTATGCGGTAGGCGCAGCGGGTTGATCCGGCCAGCAAGTGTTCGATTCGTTCGATCTGAACGTCTCTACCGAGGACGTGCTGGAAAATAGACTGTTCCGAACTGCAAAACCCCAGACACGCCGTTGCGGCAGCACAGATCGGACAATGATTTTCCACTAATATAAAGCTATCTCCTTCCTGGCTCCAGGTCGCCATGTATCCCTCTCGGTGCCTGATCTCGGCAAGGCGCGCCACTTTTTTCGCCAGTGTGCGCTCCGCGGCTAAAAGAGCTGCGTATCGTTTGCGCGTATCGATCTCTCGCGCCCTGATTAACTTGTCCAGGGATTGTTCCCCTAAAACATCCCTGATTTCTCCAATCAGTTGTGCCGTCAGCTCAGCATGCCTATCCGGGAACCGCTTTTGCGCCGCCGGCGCCAATCGATAAACCTGGACCGGACGCCCTACCCCGCGAACTTCAGTCTTAGAGGAAACCAGCTTCTCACTCTCCAGTCGGGCCAACTGCTGCCGAGCAGCCTCCGAGGTGATTCGTAGGCGCCTTCCAAGCTCAGAAGCGGTCTGCGGTCCCCGCATTTTGAGCAGGAACAATAAACGATCCGGGGGAGCTAACTCTTCCAGCTTTCTTTTTTCCAAGTCTTGACTTGACATATTCGGGCAGTGGATTTAGCAAGTAATGACTTCTTAAATTAATCGGGCTCAGGTGAAAAGCAAAATCAATACCGGACTCACCCAGATTAATCCGATCGGCTTGTCGCCTGAGCCTCGGCAAAAACAGTTCTCCGTTACCGGCCTACTAATCTATGAATTTATTATCTGACAAATTCGCGCTAATTACTGGCGCTTCGCGAGGTTTGGGACGCGAAATCGCTTTGGCCTATGCCAAAGAGGGTATTGGCGGCCTGGCTCTGGTCGCTCGAACCTTCGAACCGTTGCAGCAGTTAAAATCGGAGATCGCCCGAATTGCGCCGGAAGCGCAAACCACTGTTATTCAAGCAGATCTAGGCTTGCCCGCTGATGTCGAGCGAGTAGCGGCAGTAACACTGGAAGCATGCAACGGACATTTGGACGTTCTAGTTAACAATGCTTCGATCCTCGGCCCAGTTCCAATGCCTTACCTGCTCGATTATCCGGCAGAAGATTTTCAACAGGTGCTTCAAGTGAATCTGGCCGCTCCTTTCTTGCTGATCCAGAATCTCATCGGAGCGATGGTTGAACACGGTGGATCAATTATCAATGTGACCAGCGATGCCGGCCGGACAGGGTATCCCGGCTGGGGCGCTTACGGGATCAGCAAATTCGGATTAGAAGGACTCTCGCAAACATGGGCGTCGGAGTTAGCGGAAACACCGGTGCGGGTTAACTGGGTCGACCCTGGGAGCATGAATACAGCGATGCACCGGGACGCCGAGCCGCAAGAAGATCCCACTGCATGGGCAGATCCGGCGGACGTTACCGAAATTTTCGTGTTTTTGGCATCCGACACCAGCGCTCATATCCGAGGTCAACGCTTCGAAGCGCAATCGGATTGGCGCCAGCAACTTGCCGCTGCTGCAGTCAGTGGCGAGACCGGCGCACCCTGGGCAACTAAAATCTGATTGAGTGTAGAAGAAGTGCGGGTGGTCAGTGTGAGTGCGAGAAGAACAAATCAGTCAGGAAATTGGGCTCACGCGCCTGGTGTCATCTCACACTCGCACCCACACTCACACTCCTTCCACCTTCCTCCCGAGTTGAATGCAGACAGGCCTCCGGAGCGGCGTGGTCTGCTGCGAGATCGGGTACGGTTGTTAGTTCTCGATCGAAAAACCGGAGCGACAAAACATAGCCGCTTTGATCGCCTTCGTGAATTTCTGCGGCCGAAAGATCTCCTGGTTTTCAATTCGAGCCGTACGCTTCCTGCTGCTCTGATCGCGTCCGGGCCGCAACTCGATGTTGAGGTACGCTTGGCCGAGCGGTTGCCAGACGGCAGTTGGATGGCGCTCCTCAAAGGAACCGGGAAAGAGAATCGGATCGTGCCGGGGCTGTTACTGGATTTCGGGTTAGATCTTACCGCAACGATCCTATCACGAGATGTTCGGATTCCGACCTTTTGGCGCCTGAGGTTTTCCAAATCAGGTACCGACTTTCTGGACCGGCTTTATCGACTCGGCGAGCCGATTCGTTATCGATATCTCTCTTCACCCTGGGGCCTGAATTATTATCAGAATGTGTATGGCCATCAACCTGGCGGCAGCGAAATGCCGAGCGCGGGCCGGGCTTTCTCCTGGCGTCTTTTGTTTGAACTGCGTCGCACGGCCGTGGAAACGGCCAGCTTGACACTTCATGCAGGGCTTTCGTCGTATCTCGACGATACGCTTGATCGTCAGCACATTGCGTCCGAGGAAGAGTATTGGATTAACCAGGATACCGCTAAAAAGATCCGTCGAGTACGAAAGAACGGCGGCCGGTTGATTGCGATCGGAACAACGGTAGTTCGGGCGTTGGAGTCGATGGCTCAGCAAGGAGAAATTCGTTCTCAACATGGTTACACCCGGTTGCGAATAACCGGCGGCTATCGATTGCAATTAACCGATGGGCTGCTTACCGGTCTGCATGAGCCGGAAGCAAGTCATCTTGACTTGCTCGCCGCGTTTGTTTCACCGAGTACAATTCAACGCGCCTACGCCGAGGCAATCGAACAGCGTTATCTCTGGCACGAGTTCGGCGATGTGAATTTGATCGTGTGAGTGGGGCGGTGTGAAGCTGGAAGCTTGGCACCAATCCTCCGGATTGACCTTTCAGGTCGACGTAAGAGACGGTGCAGCTTCAATACTTCCCCGCTTTGATCTTCTGGACGGTGGCAAACGGATTGGTAAATCGCACGTCGCCGGTAATTACGACATCTGGCTCGAATTGGAAGCTGCCTTCAATCGCGAGGCTATGACACTGAGCCAAAGACGGAACACCGCACGCAACCAGTTGCTCGAGCTGGCCGACCAGCTTGTAATTGTCATCCAATTTTATGATCGGAGGAACTCCTTTGCGCTCGGGCCGGAGAACTAATCGAAACTCCGAGTCGAGTTCATACGCATCGGAGCGAACGGCCAGCAGATCTGCGGTTGTCTTAACCGGTGAAAAGCGGCTTCTGGCCACCTCGATTGCCGCGGCGCCTTCAAAACATTCGACGGCGGCACCCATCGCAGTCTCAAGTTGGTAAACTTTCGGCGTCGATTTGTCGCGAGGATCAACGGTCTTCACATTTCGAATTAGAGGCAAAGGCAACAAACCGTTTTGGCGATGTAATTCGGCTCGAAGTGAATCCAATCGGACCCAGAGATTATTGGTATTGAAGTATCGATGGCGTTCGATGTCCTGAAATGCGTCGAGATCTTTTTCCGGGCACTGTGCCGATTCTCTCAGCAACAATCGATGGTCATCCTTACGCCGAGCCAGGTGGCCGCCTTTGCGATCTGCCCCGGTGCGCCGCGTGACTTCCATCAGGAAAGGAGCGCCCAGCCGCGCGAAGTAGCCCAACAGCCTCAGATCCAGAGTTGCTCCCAAATTGTCCGAGTTTGAAACAAACAAGAATCGCTTTCCTTGGCTGAGCAGGCAGTCGAGTAATCCAGAGCCGAGCAAGGACGGATAAATATCGCCATGACCGGGTGGGCACCACTCCAAAGCGGGATTGGCTGGCCAATTGATCGGCTCCAACGATACGGCGTCGATCTTCGGAACCTTGTTCTGAAGTAACTCCAGTTTTCCAGGGTCGCCCAGTTCAGCGTATTTGCTCAGAGCGGCGATGGTATCGCTACTCGTGTTGAAGCTGTTCATAAAGAGCAGCGACAGCCCGGAAGAGACCTCACTGCGCAGCCGCAGGAACTGGCGGACGATAATGTCCAGAAACGTCAATTCGTCGCGAACCGGGAGAAGGCTCTTCGCTTTTTCCAGGCCCATACTAGTCCCCAGGCCGCCATTCAATCTTAACACTACAGTTTGCTGCGCGAGCAGCGCAGTGCCGGAAGGCTCCGGCTGGTCATCGATCGACGGCAACTGCTCGCACGGCTCGATAGAGGATTCTGGAATGAGACCCTCGTCGTTCCGGGCCAATTTCTTGTATTGGAAAAGAAAAGCCGCAATCGCCGGTCCGGCGAGACCCGCCTTTTCCATTTTGAATTTAATTTCGCTGATCGGGTCTGGCATTGGAGAAGACTTTAACCGCAGATTTCGCAGATTACACAGATTCTTCGCTGGTAGGGTTCGCGCTCCGCGCGACCTGGATCGAGGACGCTCAGCGCGCTTCGATCCGCGCCTCTGTCATCCCTTTGGGACGGGACAGGGGTTCTCCCGCCAAGGCGGGATCACCCCTGGCCGAGATTTGTTGTCCCATTCGGAACAATTAATACCGATAATAATCCGGCTTGTATGGACCTTCGATCGGCACGCCAATGTATTCGGCTTGTTCCGGTCGGAGATTGGTCAGCTTCACACCAATTTTTTCGAGATGCAGACGCGCCACTTCTTCGTCGAGCTTCTTCGGCAAAATGTAGACCTTGCGTGTATACGAATCTTTGTTTTTCCAGAGATCAAGCTGGGCAAGAACCTGAT
>JBKPBY010000181.1:0-16409 GCA_046727075.1 bacterium
ATGCACGTCCACTCCGATGAGGATTCGCTTTGCTTGGATCGCTTTTTGGTTCTTAACTCTCTCTTGAGTGCCTGCGGCGAGTGCCGCGTTGGTATCTTTTTGCATAGCTTGTCAGGTTGCTGTTATCCGGCAGCCTGACAACCACCATGGCATCTACCAGCAACGAACCACGTTCCACGATCGGGAGGATTCGGCCGAAGCCTCTAGTCCGGCCAAGGCCGGATGGGTTGAGACTTTCTATCGGTCATCAAGGAAAAATTTTGGTTAGGATTGCTGAAGTTGGAAGATCCAGGAGCCGTGTTGAAGCTGGTTGCGATGATGTAGCTCCTTTTGCTTACCGTGCACCAGTAGCGTTCCTAGCCACCTGAAAAATCCTGAATTCCGAAGCTTGGTTGACCAGGCGAAAAGCGTCAGGGTGAGCCGCAAGTAACGGATCAAAGCAAGCATCGTCCGGTGGAAGCCAGTAGGGATTGTTTTCCCGCCGCATCACGATCACAAAATCGATCTTATGTCTGCGAATCCCATCCATCAAAAGTTGGGAATTCGAACTAGGCGGAAGCCAAATCAGTTTGCGCTGTGTGTAATGCCAGACGACCGGAACGTTTCGCGCCATCACGATCGCAGCGGGCTCAGTGTGGGAGGCAATCCACTCCGCCGCTGCAACGACCGCGGACGGACGATTTAGGAGAGAACCGGGATCCAGGTTCTCGCGCCCGAGCCTAAATTGCTTTGCCAGTCCAACAAAGATCAAAATGCTTACGAGAGCTAATCCCAAAAGCTGAAAAATCCGCCTTGGGCTCACCCGCAGAGCCCGGGCGGCCGCCGCAAACCATTGGGCAAAGGCTGAAAACGGCTGCAGCCATCCCTCACCTGCCCTAATCATCCATGCCGCAAGAACGGCCGTCGTGAGCCACACGACAAAAGACGACCAGTCGTGCAGGCCTGATTTGTCCAAACCTTTGGGCACCCAGACCCAAGAGCAGATTGCAAGGGGTATTGCTACCGGAAACCATAGTACGCCTAGGATTCGAGGACTATTCTTGGCCAGCAGGGCTACCGCCTTGCCGCCATGCCAGATGTAAAGGCACGCCAGCGGTGCTACGGGAACCCTCGGTTCGAGATCCCAAGGCCACACCAGATAGATGAATATGTACCCAGCGAAGTACCAGTCCTGCAAGCCGCCAGCCGTCGTCCACACGCAAACACACCATCCCAGCACAATAAGCAGAAGCGGCACAATGACCGTTACCGAAAAGGAGGTCATAGCAATGGAGCTCCGCAGCAGCGCATTGCTTAAGGCCCCGGCTTGTTCGGAAGCGTGCCTTAGAATCCGAATGACAACGTCGCTGGGTGTAGCCATTCCCAGCTCGGGATAGTTCCCGTTCTTCACCCTCAGTTGCGACAGATAGGAATGCGGAAAGCCGGCGATGGGCCATTCCTGGGCTGCTACACCCCCGCTAGCTTCGGGGCTGTCCCGGCGCATCCAGACTTCCTGCGCCACGATCCCCACAAGAAGAACCGCGACGTAGATCCTCAAACGGGCAAAGCCAATACGGGGATTCCGAACAAAGAGAGCACAGATACTCGCACCAATGGCGCTCAAAAGCGCGATTCCCGCCGACATGAACATCAGGGAAGCCACGATCAGTCCCGTCAACAAAGCTCCCCACCCGATGCGCGATCTCAGTGTCGTCGCGCTCTCGAATTTCCTGGTAACCAGCAACGCGCTCATTGTGGTGAAGAAATAGGGAAAAGCCTGATTCAACAACCGGGTCACGAGGGTGAAATAAATTTCAGATGACACCAGCAACAAACAAGTCGCTGCGGCAACCGCCCGGGGCGCTTGCCTTCGCAACAATTCATAACTGGCCAGGAAACCAAAAGTTCCGAACACCACCATGGCGCGCATGAAAACAATGCCGCTACAGCCTCCGACGATGCACAACAAAGCAAACATCGTCACAAATCCAGGCGGATAATTGGTTTCGGCATAACCATTGATCCCGTAGAAACCGTGCTCGACCAGTGAGCGGGCCGTGTCGGCAGGGTACACATTATCCGTCAAGAAATCAGTGTAAAAAAATTGGAGAACGCCGAAACCGATGATCAGCGCGAAAACTATAAGATCAGCTGGGCGGAAGGTAGAAGAGACTTCGGAGAGTTGGCTCCAAAAATCGTCCACCTGACGGGGAAACTTGGATTTTTCGTCGCTTCGCTCGGTTCGGTTCATATTTGTGCGATGGTGAATGTCTCCATATTACTCCGCCTCAAAGCGTTGAGAAAACGTTACAATGGCGTTCTCCGACAACTCGCTTCATACCCGACGACTTCGAAGCCGAGGTGAAGAAATGGCTCGACACCGCGAGGGATCCACGCTGGAAGCGGCCCTATACCGCGCTCACCTACTTGCCGATGATCGAATTGCTGAAGTATCTGCGTGCCAACGGCTTCAAAACCTACATCGTTACGGGGGCGGCCAGGATTTCGTTCGGGTGTATTCCGAAGAGGTGTACGGGATTCCACCTGAGCAGGTAGTCGGCACCATGGGAGGGACGAAGGAAGGCTACGACAAGGAAGGCCAAGGCCCAGCTGGCAGAGTGGGGATACGCATGGCCGCCGCCACGGGGCTGGCGCACGGGACTGCGCAGGAAGTGGGAGGCGCAAGAGCGGGCCAAAGGCAAGCCGCCCATCGATCTGGAGGAACTACTGGCGACGCAGGAATGGATTTGAAACGGGGCGGCAAGTCTCAAAATAGAGACTTGGCAAAGCCGAGCCAGCGATGACCCGCGTTTGATGGCCGCTGCGGAAGTAGTCCAGAACTTGAACGCCGGACAAAGTGCGCGGGGCGCACAATGTCCAACCGAACGAAAATGATGTTGTGGCTGAATCAAGCGAGATGCCGCAGCCGACAGAGCGCAACATCACAGAAGAAAAAAGCTAGCGCCGCCAAGTGTACAAATGTCCACATGGCGGGGCTCGCAAAAAGACAGCGAAACCAAGTCGCAAATTGGTGACTTGGCGGTGAGAATCTCGAATTCAAGATTTCGGTCATGCGTCAGCTTCAATGCATGCGATTTGCGCCCAGCGATTGCACAAGCCGATGGAGAGCCAGCCGAGGGAGGGCGCATGACATTGGGTTATCCGGGGAAACCGGCCCTACCGATTCCGTAAACCGGTAGGGCCGCCCTCTACAACTGCTTCTTCCCGTTCAGCTCCTTATTTAGGAATTCTAACGCTGCCCTTCGGCTAACTACAGCCGATGGTAATGGCACATCCGCGAGTTTGCCATCACCCTGTCGAACGAGTGCTACCCAAGTTGTTCCTTGCCGGAAAAGATCAAGCAAACCTCTAGGATGCAAATCTGAAACGGTGATCTTTCTGGTTACGGATGCCATACTGCCCACTCTCCTAATCGGCAAGCTTCTCTTCTCCTTTAGCGCGTCCGCTGACCTGGGCACCGGCATCGTGCGCCAATCGTAAAAATGCCGGGAACGTTCACAGCGCTAGCGCCGCAACGCTGATACGCCGATACGCCCACACGCCGACACGATCTTATATTGGCTGTACGCCACCCAGTCCTGTATCCTTTCGCCCATGTCGGTCTCCGTTCAGGTTCCAGCAACAACTTCTAATTTCGGTCCCGGATTTGATTGCCTGGGTGCCGCGCTGCAGCTTTGGAATCGAGTCACGATCGATCGAGCCGACCAAGATATACCGTTGCCGGAGATTGTTGCAAAAGCCGCGGGGCTCTTCTTCCGGCATTCCGGCATTTTGCCTTTTCCTTTTCGTTTCACGATAATCGGCGAAGTCCCACGCGCTCGTGGGCTCGGTAGCAGTGTGACAGTGCGAGCCGGAGTACTCATCGCCCTCAATCATTACCTTAACCAGCCGCTTGCATTGGAACAGATCTGCAATCTATGTACCGAGCTGGAAGGCCACCCGGATAATGCTGCCGCAGCTATTTTCGGCGGATTTACGATCGTTAACAGCGCTACCAATCGAGTTGACCGGTTTGACATCGATCCAGAAATTAAATTCGTTCTATTTATTCCTGATTTCGAGGTGAAGACTAGTGACGCGCGCAAAGTGGTCCCGGCGACTTATCCGCGGGAAGCTGTTGTCCAGAATCTCGCTAATGTAAGCCGGATCGCAGCAGCATTCGCCTCCAAACGTTATGACCTCCTACAAGATGCGTTTGCCGATCGACTCCATCAGCCGTACCGCGAACCACTTGTTCCCTTTCTTGGGAAAGTATTAGACGCCGCGACCAAAAGCGGCGCCATTGGTGGATTCTTGAGCGGATCAGGGTCAACAATCGCGTGTTTAACACTATCGGATGGCGAAAAGGTTGCAGCCGCGATGCAGAGAAGCGCGACTGAAGCAAACGCCAAAGTACTAATCGTCGGCGCTGATAACGCCGGCGCAAAGATCTTGCCCACACCAATTACAGAATGAGACGTTGGCTTGACGACCTCGAACAGTACGCAATCGAAGTCATCCTCAACAAGAAGCCTGGGTTTCGTGCCTCGCTTCTTCGAGTTATTTTGCGCGCGCTGTCGTTCATCTACCTGGCAATTGTTCAAGTCCGGCTCTATCTGTACCGCAACCGGATCCTGAAAGAACATCAGCTTGGCTGTTTGGTGATCAGCATCGGAAACTTAACTGTCGGAGGGACCGGGAAAACGCCTGTAGTCGAAAAGTTCGCGCGCGCTCTGCAAGGGGGCGGACGCAGGGTCGCTATCCTGAGCCGCGGCTACAAGAGTATCGACAAGCGCCGAAAGAAAAGCTGGTTAGAGCGACTGATCGATCAAAATGCTCCAGATCCGCCGCGTGTCGTTTCCGACGGCAAAAACGTCTTGCTGGATTCCGCTACCGCCGGAGACGAGCCATACATGCTGGCTTCTAACCTGCGTGGGGTAGCAGTGGTGGTCGATAAAGACAGGGTGAAAGCGGGGCTGCACGCAATCAAGGAACTCGACGTCGACACACTGCTATTAGATGATGGTTTGCAGTATCTCCATCTCAAACATCGCCTCGATATCGTCCTGGTAGACCGCCAGGCACCGTTCGGCAACGAGCACCTCCTTCCCAGGGGTACTCTCCGCGAGCCTCCTCGGAACATCCGACGCGCGAGCTATATTCTAATTACCAAATGCAACGGAGAATCGAATGACGCTCTGATCCAACAGATTCGCCGATTCAATCGAACGGCCGAGATCATCGAATGCGCGCACCGCCCACTCTATCTTCAACACGTTTATAGGGACGAACGTCTCCCACTCGACTATCTGCAGGATCTGTACATTGCTTCGTTATGCGGAATCGCGGCGCCGGAGAGTTTCGAATCAGGGTTGCGCCGCCTTGGCGCGAAGATCGAACTATCACGGCACTTTGCCGATCATCATCGCTACACGGAGAAAGAGCTTCGAACATTCTTAGAGCGTTGCGTCAAACGGGACGTCCACGCAATTATCACGACCGAAAAAGACGCTGTTCGATTACCCAAAATAGATCCTCTACCCGTTCCGATTTATTACCTGCGTGTCGAGATTGAGATTCTGACGGGGCACGAGACCTGGGATCACTGCGTTAAGCGGATCTGTCACCTGCAGACCGTCGAAGTTGCCTGACAGAGCCGCGTCCCCCCCGAATGCTTTCGGGGTTAACCGTCTTCGGTCCACCTTCGACAGTTGACCGTTTGTTGTGGACCACAGGCCATCTGGGGTAAAGGCAAGCGCAGATTTTGCCTCAAGAGCACCCGACTCCTTTCTTAAACAAATTACTGACAAAACTGCCTGACTCCCAGTAACGTAACGTTACTCGTCATGTCTACGCGCCATTCTAAGTTAAGAATTGGAATCGTTGGTGCCGGAAACATCGTTAAAACGCGTCATCTTCCGGCGCTGAAGAAGATCGCGGATGTCGAGATCGCCGCTGTATGCAATTCGACCTACGAAAGCTCGGAGCAATTTTGCCGAGAGTACGCTCCAGAAGCGGTTCCGCATCGAAACTGGGCTGAGCTCGTTTCCGATCCCGATATCGATATTATCTGGATTGGCACTCCACCCTACCTACACTGCACAATCGCAGTTTCGGCTCTTGAATCAGGCAAACACGTGTTTTGCCAGGCGCGCATGGCGCTCAATCTGGCTGAGGCCGAAGAGATGCTCGCTGCGTCCCAAAGAAATCCGCACCTTGTGACGATGATTTGTCCTCCTCCTCACGGTCTGCGAGGAACATTATTCATGCAGAAATTAATGGCGGAGAGTTTCCTCGGTATACCGCATCACTTCCGGCTCCAGAGTTTTTCAAGTGCGTATATCGATCCTGAGACCCCGCCGCACTGGCGCCAACGGGAAGAGCTCTCTGGTTTGAATGTACTAACGCTCGGGATCTATGCAGAACTCGTGCAGCGCTGGTTCGGCCCAATCACTCATGTTTTCGCTCACCAGAAAACCATCACCCCAATTCGTCAGGGATACGAAATCAGGATCCCAGATTTGGTATTAGCGCTTTGCCACTTCGAAAATGGCATGGAAGGCGTAATGGAATTCAGCGGGATCGCCCCGCTCGATAAGCGCGACCGCCTCCAGCTATTCGGTGACAAAGGCATGCTAATCTACGACTTCGAGACCGACAAAATCACCGGCGGGCGGCCGGGTGACAAAGAAGCGGTTCAGATCGAAATTCCAAAAGAATTGGAGCAACGCTGGAGCGTCGAGGAAGACTTTATCGCAGCGGTCCGCTCCCCGGCTAATATCCATCCGCAACCAGGCTTTAAAGAAGGCGTCCGCTACATGCGCGTCGTGCAGGCCGTAGCGGATTCAATCGCAGGGGGACGCGAGGTAGCAATAGGTAAGTGAGGAGACAGAATGCTGGAGACGGAATACAGGAGGTCTCTCCTGTCTCCTGTATTCATATCCTGTCTCCTGAACTCAGACTTTCGCCGCAGTCGGGACCATGATCCCATCCCGCATACCATGGAGGATCTTTTTATCGGCAGGAACGATTGTCGCCAATGCGCCTCCTAAACGGATCTCCTTTTCCGAAAGCACAAAATAGTACGGACAAAGACGCACGCGCCCCCGAAGCGTACCGATGGCTTCCGTCCTCGAATCGTAGACCGGCTGATCCACAAGACGTCCCTTGAAGAATTTCTGCAGGATATATGGATTCCGCGGAAAAGAATTAATCGCGTTATCGACCCGATCAGCCCACTCCTTGTGAGGCAAGTCCTGGCCCATGAATACACCATGCGCGCCCCATGCCAGCTCGGAAAAGCCGCTGATCTTCAAAACATACTCCCGCTGTTTCTGACTGAACTTCTTGAGGTCGCGCCAATCCTGAATACCGAGTCCTGGAATGACTGCATAATGAGGCACGGGAGCCGGATCTACCACCCAACTTCGAGGAATCAGCGATCGAAGCCTACGCCAGTGACGATCGCTCAAGTGCCGGCGCCAGAACTCTTGCAGCGGCGGAGCCCAGAAAAGCGCAAACCAAAGTTTCTCCTCGAGGTACGGCTTGATTGGTGGAGTTATTTGCAGTTCACCGGATTGAGCCGCAGCCAGCAGCGACACTCGAGAAGGTAAATTAGGCAGGTCGAATAGCTCGAAAAACCGATAGAACGGTTCCGGTGACCGAAAGTCCGCCTGCTCGGCCATAACGACTTTCCAATGCTCGCCATATTTGTGATTCAGCTCACGGCAAAGCCATCGCATCTCTGGCTCGTAGGTTGCGGATTCACTGGAGATCGTAATTTGTCCTCGCGGTAAAATACCTCGGAATCCCTCCAGTATGCCGTCGGTTCCTCCCAGGACATCGAATCCAAGAGTGCTGTAGGTCTGGTTCAGCCAACCAGTGAGGCCGATTCCACCCGGCACAGAATCGAGCTCCGAAATTGAGTATCCTTCTTCCGTAAGTATTAAGTCGGGACGAATGACTCTCGGAATTTCGTCTCGAATGTTCCGACCAAGCTCTATCAGCTCCGGCGGTTTGCCCGCATCGAGATATTGCGCAATCCAGGAGGGCTGTTTTCCTTTTACGCTCTGCTGATATAAGAGATTTGACGCTTTGACAAATTTCAGCAGCCAATGTCCGAGCCTCTCCAGCTCATCGGCAAAAGCCGCGCTGATCAGAAAAGGTTCAGGCGAAAGCAGCCACTCTTTTCGAGCGAAAAGTCCTTCTTTCGGAAACCGATCCCGAATTTTCTGGATACGCTCGAGCTCGACTGATCCAACCATGCGCTAGGCAAGAAGCTTAAGGGCTTGGCGGACCAGTTCTTCTGTATCGGCAGCGTCAGAACCTTTTCCAGCGAGTACTTCACGCACCGCTTTCTGCGCTTCGACCTGCTTAAATCCAAGAGAAATGAGCGCTAATACGGCGTCATTCATTCGCGTCTGCTGATCGTCTCGGCCAGCTGCAGTTACCTCCCAAGCAGCAGCCACACCCAATTTATCTCTCAGCTCCAAAATGATCCTCTCGGCCGTCTTTTTTCCGACTCCTTTCAGCCTCGCCAGGCCGTCTATATCGCGGTTCACAACAGCTGTCTTGAACTGATTCACGCTCATTCCGCTGAGCACAGCCAAAGCCAGTTTCGGGCCGATGCCCGAAACGTGTTGCAAGAGCAATCGAAACAGATCCCGTTCAGGCGCAGTAACAAAGCCAAACAACAAATGTGCATCCTCCCGAACCACGAAATGCGTCAATAATCGCACACGTGCTCCGGGTTGCGGTAATCGGTCGAAACTTGAGAGCGGAATTTGAACAAGATATCCAACGCCTTGGACAGAAATGATTACTTGCGTTGGTAGGACTTCTACAAGTTCCCCATCGAGAAAGGAGATCATGATGCTGAATAGAAGTACGCGACCATCGAGAAACTGCAAACTGAACCGTCGGCTCGCGATTTTTCTGCTGGTTACATTACTAGGAGCAGGCTCCGGAAAAGCCGCGGATTTGCTTCTGATCGCAGACCCCGCTTTCTATCGTTATACAGCCTCAGAACCGATTGAAGGCACAACAAAGACCGTCTTCAACTATTATCGGGTAGAAGGCGAGAATCTGGTCTCAGCCGTACCGGCCGATTCCGACGCCCGGCAGACGGCCAAGCGGGATTCGACAGCGCACGCCCGCGAATTACTTCAACATCTGGATCCCGAAGTTATTCGGGATTCTCGTGGGACAGTGACAGCGCTTTGTTTTCGTAGCGACGATCCAACGTTATCGACCATTCTGCTATTACCTGAGTTAGGTAATCGATATCGGCGCGTTCTCGGGCCAGACTGCCTGGTAGCAATACCAAACCGACAAACAATTTTCCTTTTTCCGCGTTTGGCCGTCAACGTGCAATCCTTCGCAGAACAGATCCAAAGCCTTTACCATAACCATCCTTGGCCGGTATCGATCGAAATTTTCGAGTTCACCGACGGAATGCTTCGTGCCAAAGGGGTATTCAACGAGAATTTTTGACGGTGAAAGGGAACTCGACGACAGCCGCTTTTTGAGGGATTCATCTGCGCTGGAAAGTCCAGACCGGACCCTATTGCTAGGCGAAGCGTTGTGGGTGCTGTAAATCGTGACCCGTCCAGCGATGGGCCATATCGCATGACCGGTAGGGTCGCCCAGCACCAGTTTGACGTCAGCTCACGTTGCGACGCCTTTGAACTTAAACTGGTGCTGTGCGCCTCGTGCGCATTAAGAGCCAGCAAATCGTCGACCTGGAAGGTCAAGCCGGAGGCTTGTCAACCCTCATCCCAGCTCTCTTCAACAGCGCTAACTCGATTTCAGCCCAGCGCACATCTTCGTACGCCGCGCGGCGGCGCTGATATTTGCGAAAAAGTATCTCTCGAAATTTCTCCAAGTCCTGCAATGGCGGCTCGTCGTAATAAATCCATCGCTCGTGATCCGCCCGTTTTGACTGGAACCGCCAAGCGCCCCCATGCTTGACTACCCGAATCTCGCGCTTGATTCCGCCCTCATCCCGTTCCGTCCATGCGTGCCGATTGTGCATTCGATCATGTCTCCAGTCTACTGTCGACCGTCAAGCGTCGACCGTCTTCCGTCTACCGTCTCCGACTTCTCGCTCTCACCTCTCACTTCTCACCTTTCACAGCTCACCTCTCACTCCTCGGTTGCGGACGCAACCGATCCAAGCTAATTGCTTTCCCTCTTGAGCGCCGGCCTGAAAATTATCGTCTATTTGCTCGGAACGGTCTTGCTTGCCGCAATCCTCGCTCCCTGGTTCTATTGGGCCGGACAACATCTTTCCACGATTAAAAGCTTCGCTTTTCTCGGGGATACAGACTTCACACGTTACTTCAATCGATCGCTGCTGTTTTCAGCTTTCGTACTCTTGATTCCAGTACTGCGCTGGATCGGGCTTCATCAATTTACAAGCCTTGGACTTGCCAGAAATCCGCGGCGCATCTTTCATCTTGCCGGCGGTTTCGTTGTCACAACCGCGATCGTCTTAGGGCTCGGCGTTTGCCTGTTAGCGAATGAGGTCGCGGCTTTAAAAGAACCGCCGCCTTGGAACCAGCTACCACGAATATTTCTGACGGCGATAGTTGTCGCCCTGATTGAAGAATCACTCTTTCGCGGCGCGATTCTCGGCCTCTTCCGGCAATCGATGAGAACATTGCCGGCCGTGGTGGTTACTTCGGCTCTCTTCTCGATCTTGCATTTTCTTAAGCCGCCGTACGACCAGAACGTTGATGTGCATTGGTACTCTGGATTTCAATTGCTCCCTCAAGCATTCTGGCAATTTTCGGATCCGATTCTTTTATCGGGCCTGTTCTCGACCATTTGCATCCTCGGACTAATGCTTGCACACGCTGCAGTTAAGACCAGATCACTCTGGCTACCGATCGGCATTCACGCAGGTGTGGTCTTTGGAAAGATGAGCTTCAGCAAGCTGACCCATCGGACAAAGGACGCGATGCCTTGGTTTGGCCAGGATCTAACTTTTGGGTTAGGTTCCCTGCTAATCCTTCTTTTTCTTTGGTTCCTGATCTGGTTATTATTTCTGCGTGGCACCGGGCCCTCTCGTCCGAACGATCAGCACGCTGGTTGAGTTATTCTACCCGTCTAATTGTGTCGTCTGCGGCGTGCCCCAACCGCCCGGAGAGTTGCTTTGCAAAAGTTGCCGCACAACGCTGCTACCGATCAAGGCGCCTTTCTGCCAAACCTGTTCACGGCCGTTTGAGGGGGTAATTGATGGGCCTTTTGACTGTCCCAATTGCGTAGATTGGCAACCAGCGTTTCGCTGCGCAGTCTCGGCTTACCTGGCCCGCGGAACCATGCGTGAGCTAGTGCACCGATTCAAGTACAACGGCCACTCCTACCTGCGCAGATTGCTGGCAGAGTTTTTAGTCGAGGCTGTGAACGACGATCGGATTCAGGCAATACCGATAGACGCCTTTGTGCCGGTGCCGCTACACCCGACTCGGCGGAGAGAACGAGGATTCAATCAGGCGGAAGTGCTAGCCCAAGTCTTGTCTCGCAACGTCCAGATCCCGGCTTGGAATGTCCTGGTGCGTCGTGTTTATACCAGCACACAAACACGATTCGATCGAATCGACCGCATGCAGAACTTGCGTAACGCCTTTAGTCTGAGCGAAAATAGGCCCATGCGCGGAAAACACTTGGTGCTGGTTGATGACGTTCTGACGACAGGAGCTACTCTCCACAACTGTGCCAAGACGCTTTTAGCCAACGGGGCTGAATCGGTTCGCGCCATCACCGTAGCCCGCGGTTAGCCTCGCCAGGAATCAACATGCCAATCTTTCAGAAACCGTCGCTGAAACTGTCGGCCAATAAGAAAAAAGAAATGCCCGAAGGACTCTGGCAAAAATGTCCCGATTGCGGTGAGGTGATCCATACCCTGGAGCTCGAAAAGAATCAACGGGTATGCCCAAAGTGCGATTACCATTTTACTCTCTCGGCAAAAGAGCGGATCGCTAACTTGATAGACGAAGGAACGTTTCAGGAATTTGATTCGAACATGCTTTCTGTCGACGTCCTGAATTTTCAAGGTGTCGCCAGCTACACAGATCGACTCAAAAGCTACCAGGAAAAAACGGGACTCAAAGATGCGGTTCTAACTGGATTCGGAAACCTGGACGGAAAACCGGTCGCGATCGCAGCAATGGACTTCAATTTTCTTGCAGCCACAATGGGCTCGGTTGTCGGCGAAAAAATCACTCGGTTGATTGAGGCCGGCACGAAAGATAAGAGGCCCGTCATCATCGTTTGCACTTCCGGTGGAGCACGGATGTACGAAGGAATGTTGAGCTTGATGCAGATGGCCAAGACGAGCGGTGCCCTCGCCCGTCACGCTACAGCCGGATTGCTTTACATCTCGGTTTTGACCCACCCTACCACCGCCGGAGTAATGGCGAGCTTTGCTTCGCTTGGCGACCTCATTTTTGCTGAACCGCGCTGTATGATCGGATTCGCCGGACCTCGCGTGATCCGCGAAACAACACATCAAGATTTGCCTGCCGGTTTTCAAACCGCCGAATTTCTCGAGGAACGTGGGCTCATTGACCGAATCGTCCACCGCAAAGACCTGCTCTCAATGCTGGCATCGGCACTGACCTATCTCACACCGGCGACCTCCCGCTAGATCTGACGTAACGTGACTTATACCGCCGCGATCGAGTGGCTCTTTGGCACTCAGGATTCCGGAATCAAGCTCGGGCTCGACAACGTGCGCCGCCTGTTGTCCGCTTTGGCCGATCCGCAAGCAAAGCTCCGGTGCATTCATGTCGCGGGAACCAATGGCAAAGGCTCTGTCTGCGCTTTTCTCGACTCTATCGCGCGCGCTCACGGAATTAGAACCGGCTTATTTACCTCGCCTCACCTGGTGCGATTCAACGAAAGAATCCAGATCAATGGTGTCCCTATTCAGGATGAGGCAGTCGTCTCCGGCATCGAAAGGATTCGCGCATTAATCGAACCTGAACATCACCCAACGTTTTTCGAGATTACCACTGCTCTGGCTTTTGACCATTTCCAAAAGGAGAGAGTCGAGCTGGCAATCCTCGAAACAGGTCTGGGAGGTCGCCTGGATGCAACAAACGTTGTCATCCCTCTGGTATCGGTCTTGACCTCTATCGATCTCGATCACCAGCACATCCTGGGTGATACCCTGGCAGAAATCGCCGGAGAGAAAGCGGCCATTATTAAGCCTCGTACCCCTGTCGTCTCAGGGCCGCAATATGCCGAGGTCCGGACAGTCATTGATGCGGTAGCGGCCGAACGTTCTGCTCGGCTGGAGTACATCACGTTTCCCATCGAACGTCAGCCGGTTGGTTTGGCCGGATCTCATCAGAAAATCAACGCCGCGATCGCCTTAGCAGCGCTTCGAAACGCCGGTGTTCAAATTAATGACCCGAGTGTTTCCAAAGGCCTGGCCAATGTTTCCTGGCCTGGACGATTCCAACGTTTAGGCGACCGAATCGTTCTCGATGGCGCCCATAACCCTTCCGCGATCGACCGACTCGTGACAACGTGGAAAGAACAAATGGGCGGCGCACGTCCGACGATCGTTTTCGGCGGTCTTCGCGATAAGAATCTTCTCACGATGAGCAGATCGCTCACCGAAATCGCACATCGTTTCCTCGCCGCGCCGGTCCAGAATCGAAGAGCAATGCCGCCAACCGAGCTTGTCTGGTTACTTCCGCCGGGAACATCATCCTTCGAGTCGTTAGCCGACGCGCTCGCGTCCGCGAAGCAATTCGAGCAACCGATCCTGATCACCGGATCGCTTTTTCTCGTCGGCGAAGCGCTATCGCTTCTGCAGCCGTCTCGGGGAATTTTGCAGCGGAGCAATCAGTAGATCAAGCCTCTGGCTTGACCGTGGGTCGACCTTGTCTGTCGCAAAAGTGGTAGAAGTATGGTGATTGATTCGAGTGAATCAATCTTCTTGTTGGGTCTTGCAAGCTTCCAGGTCGACGATTTATCAGCTTGAAAATTTCTTGGATAAATATTACAACAATATTATTTTTAGATATAATATGCATTTTCTACAGTTCCGAGCGTTCAATCCGGAAGTACCGTCGATTGCTGCCTCATTGGAGCCAGGAAGGAGTTTTGCACTTCGTAACGTTTCGTCTCTACGGCTCGCTCCCATCAATCAAGCTGCAGGCATTGAAAGACGAGATAGCCATTTGGAGGAGCGCGCATCCGGAACCGCTCTCGCCTCAGGATGCCAAGGCTTGGGTTACAGTCTATGCCTAACTCCCTAACAATCTCGGCTTTCAAGGACCAAGCTTATGTCTGCCATCCCGGCAACCAAGCTGGAGTCGCATGCGCCTTTTCTTTTGCCAGCCCACCACGTACAAAAATCATACCTTATTCTTATCTCCTCAGCATCGATACGCTCGGGGACCGGCTCATCACCCTTCACTATTCGTTCGCCGACGTGGAAATCTCGCTCGGTAAAGACTTCCCCGGAAAAAATCAGCTTATCGAAGATCTGGCTAACTTCCGTGTCTCGGCGATCCACGAATCATACTGCCTGAAGCTCCGGATCCTGATGGAACCCGATTTAGAAAAAACCGCGCTCTTCTAGGCCGGTTCGTTTCCTACACTTGCTTCGTCTTCCGGTGCAAACCCTTCCGCACCCCACCGATTCATGACAGCATTGTTAATTGCCCAGCGAACTGTCGGATGCCGGGTGCTTGTTACAAACTGCTGCCAAGGCAACGTCTCGAGCCGATTGTCGCGAGCCAGCCCGAAGATCTGTTCAATCAGCTGTTCTCCGTGGTACCTTGCACCCCCCGTCAACGCTTCCATCGATTCTGCGGTCGATTCTGCGATTTGCAAACAGTAGGCGATAAGTTTTGCCACCGTTATCGGACTGAGATAACCGGGGTGCGCGATCTGTCTCGAATCAATCAACCGAACAAAGCTCTCGAGACTGAAATATTTTAACCCCCACTTATCGCACACATCCCCTTTTGCCATCGGGAAGCGAGAATGGTCGATCAGATCGCAGAGCGACCACCGGATTGGTGGTTGCGGAGGCTGCGCAAAATTGTAAGGAAAATTGAGGGAGACGGCTCGGATATCGAGAATTTCATCCGCGCTGAGGTGCCGGCAACGCGGCAGTTTATCGCTTTTTCCCATCATGCAACCCGAATCTAGACCTGATCGACCATCGACACATAGTCGGTAGGGCTGAGCTAAAGCTCGGCCCTACCGGCCTTGCATCGCACGCACCATCGCCTACGAGACAAACGATGCAGGTGTTTTCGGTTTACGCTTCTTCTCCAGTTCCTTGATTTCAAAGGCCAAAGAAAGAACTCGTCGATATTTTGCTTGTCCGACGGCGACGAGGCGCACATGCAAATCCGTCTTTCGATTGATCTCGTCCAGGGCTCGGTCAATCGCGCGCTGTTTCAGATTCGGCCAATGAACCAAACACTTTTCACTCACGATATTTCCCTGCGCGTCTCGGACTTCATCAACGCCCAACACCTTGCGAATCTGCGGAATCGAAATCCTTTTCAATCCAACGTGCCGCCATTTCCAGGCCCACTCGTAAAACCGGATAGAGTATTGGCTGGCTAACTTGACTCCGCTTCGTTCCGCGTCCCGCTTCTGATGCTCCTTTAGCCTTTCCAGGTGCGGAATCAGCCCGGAATCCAGGCGGAGATTCATTTTTCTCTCAACCATTGTCACCGAGCTCAGCCAACGGGCATAAAGCACAGAGTTCTGTTTATCGCCGTTGTGCAAAACCAAACGGTGGTACGTCAGCAGTTTCAGCACGGCCGGCAACGAATCGAAGTCGTCATACTCATAGTCAGTCAGGCCCGGCTTGAGGCGGTCGAGGATACTGGTCACGACTTTCCTTTCGGCTGGGGTTAACTTGTAGAAGGCCTCGATCAGATCGTCTCCAAAACCAAGTTCGTCCTCGGTCTTGAGTACTGGTAACGTCTGAAAAACTTTGTTGTATTTGCGCACTTTACTTTGTGGGGATTACGATGTTAGAAGAATTACACACGGAATTTGCAAAAAGAAGCACTAAAAATGGCTATCGCAAAAGAAACCCGTCCGACTGCGACAGAACAAAGGAAATGGACGTTTGGAACAGAGGAAAATCTGCAGTCGCTCGATGAGCTGCTAGAACCTTACCGAAAGGAAGGCGCGTTTTTCGAAGGTAAGGAACAGTGGTTACGGGGCGTCAACAAAGTGACGTGGGAGAATTTCTTTTTGGTTTGCACTGAAGAGCTGGATGATTTGTCGCTTCGCGCTGCAAAGATGGTCATCACGTATTGCCTTGAGATCGTGGAAGACGTTGCTTCAAGGATACGTGGCCCGGTGACTGCCACAAAGATCGCTGAAGCGATGAAGCGAGAGTTCGACGAACAATATGACAACCCCATTTTTCAGTTCCAATG
>JBKPBY010000182.1:0-55865 GCA_046727075.1 bacterium
AGCTGTTCGACGATGATCTCCTTCACCTTTTCTTCGATAGATTTCTCTGACATAAGATCGCGTTTCTCTCCGGTTATGGTTAAGACGTGGCTACGGATAGTCACGAAGCCCGGTGATGGCAACTAAATTAATTAGGGCAAATAGCAACTCCTTTTTTAGGGAATTCAGGGGTCGGGCGTCAGGAGACAGGAGATTGAGCCATTTTACCTCTTTTCTCCAGTCCCCTGTCTCTTGTCTCTTGTATTCTGTCTCCTGGATCCTGTTTTTTAATTGACCTCTCCTGCGAAAAGGTGAACCTAGTGCACCATTTCGGTGAACATGACGGACCCTGATCCTTCGCTAGATCTTCGTATCACGCCCGATTGGTTAAAAGAATCGGAGCCTGCCAACCGCTATGCCGATTATGAGGGCGATGAAATGGAGCGCCGCTATGACCGTCCGAGGCGGGATCGGCGAGAGGAGCGGCGTCCCAGGCGTCCAGTAGACCGCGAAAGAAGCCATCCGAGAAAGCCGTCCGGGCAAGACCGGCCCAGGCAAATGGCTCCTCAGCGTACAAACCAGAGTCAACCCAGGACAGGTGACCGGCCGCCTCGGCCACAGGGACGCTTTGTCAGACGAGACGAACCTCGTCCCGAGGTAGAGCCTGCGCCGGTACAGATCGATTTTCTGCCGGAGGAACGAGCATTTTCCAAGATTATCCAGCAGATTAAGTCCGGTCATGTCGCATATCCGCTCTTCGGCCTGGCTCGGATGTTCCTGGAACGTCCGGAGCGTCATTGCATCCGGGTCCGGTCATTGGATAATCACACGATGTTCTACCAACTGGGCGATCGTGGAGCGGTAGCGATGGAAGCCAGTGCGTTGGAGCGAATCGCTTTCAACGAGACTAAAGATACTTATTACGAGATACAGATCGTCGAAAAGGAACCGATCAAAGGAAATTTCACTTCCGTCGCGCGCTGTACGCTGAGCGGTAAGCTGCTTGGGCCGACTAACTATCACGCCTTTCAACCGCAGCTTCGTGCCCTGTATGAACAGCGGTTCAGCCGCAGAATGACTTTTGAGGAATATCGGCGAACGATCGAGATCGCAAGCGATCCACAAGCTGTCGACCAATGGAAAGAAGAGGCTCGCAAGGTCGTGACATATCGAACTAAGAGCGAGCCCGAGCCGGTTGTCTTCGAAAATCTGTCGGCAGTTGAACAACATTTCCGCACCCATTATTTGGCAACCGTCGTGCGCCCCTGCCTGGCGGCGGAGCTGCCTGGTGACATGATCCGGCATTTGCCGGGCCGGAACATTATTGCTGCGGTCCGGAAAGCAAGAGACCGAGAAAACAGGTTTCCAGCCCAAATAGCAGGTGCTCTCCGGCATGGCTTGAATCAAGCCGGTCTTCACGTTTTCCGGCACAAGAAACGTATTCTTTATATCTCGACTGCGCGCCCGCAGGTCTTCGATCCGAATCAGGCGTCTGTCTCACCGAGCTTGTCGGCGATTCTTTCAACCATCCGTTCATATCCGAGGATCGCGCGAAAGCAGCTGGCTGAAAAAGTGCTCAGCAAATTGATTGGCCAGAAACCAATTGATGAAGCGAGCGAACAATATCAGCACGCAAGAACCAGCCTGGCGACCGACCTGATCTGGTTGGCCAAAGCCGGACACATTATCGAGTTTGCGGACGGGACCTTAGATCTTCCGCTGCCACCAAAACCGGTTGCCAAACCCGCCAACGAAACGGCGGAACAACCAGGAGCAGCCGCAAACGCAATTGCTGAAGTGCCTGAGCCGTCCGATGCCCCGACGGAAGTTGCAGAGCGCGAGGATCCCGTCGCCGTAGAAATCGCTGAAACCTCTCCAGCGGCAGAACCGCAGCCGGTGACGACAGAACCAGTCGAAGCTCCGGTCGCTGAAACCGAGCTCGGGCCCGTATGACCCGGGATTCACGCAAAGGCGCGAGGTCCCTGCGCTTAACGGTAGACGGTAGAAGGAAAACGGTAGACGGTAGACCTTACCTATGCGCCTCATTCGCTATCTTGCCCAGGAGGGTGACGTACGTTACGCCGCCGAACATGCTGACGGCCGTTGTTTCGATATTCACGGAGACATCTTCGAACAATTTGAGGTTACCGACCGCGAAGCCTCAATGGTAAAGCTTTTGGCACCAATCGAACCTCGTGTGTTTCTTTGCATCGGCTTGAACTACCGGCGCCATGCCGAGGAAACGGGCGCTAAGATCCCGGAACGGCCAGTGCTATTTATGAAAGGCGCCAACGCCGTTCAAAATCCCGGCGACCCGATCGTTTTGCCCACCCATTTGGCCAGCCACGAAGTGGATTACGAATGCGAACTTGCGGTTGTGATCGGCAAAAAATGCAAAAACGTCCACAAGAAAGAGGCCATAGATTATGTATTGGGATACACCGCCGGGAACGATGTCAGCGCGCGTGATTGGCAAAAGAAGTTTGGTGGAGGCCAATGGTGCCGCGGGAAAGGTTTTGATACTTTCGCACCGGTCGGACCCGCGATCGTCACGACGGATGAAATTCCAAATCCTAATTCATTGGCGATCGCCACTCGAGTTAACGGCGAGACCCGACAATCATCAAACACGTCCGACATGATCTTTGATGTTCCAACACTGATCGAATTCCTCAGCGGTAGCACGACTCTGTTGCCGGGAACCGTGATACTGACCGGTACGCCACAAGGCGTTGGGATGGCCATGAAGCCGCCTCATTACCTGGCTCCCGGCGATATCGTGGAAATCGAGATCGAAAAAATCGGGGTATTAAGCAACCCGGTTGAAGCGGAGGAATGAGAGCGAGTGTGGGTGTGAGTGCGAGTTGAAAACAGGCCTCAGAACATGGCAGGCTGTAGGACAACTAACCCAGGGCTAAAGCCCTGGGCTGACATCTGATGACGCTTCGCAACAACCAACAATCGTTCGAACTCAGTTCTCAGTTCAAGCCGCGCGGCGATCAGCAGCACGCCATCGACGAGCTCGTGAGGTCAATGCAAGCGGGGAACCGGCATCAGACGCTGCTCGGCGTTACAGGGTCGGGCAAAACGTTCACCGCGGCGAACGTTATCGCTGCCTTGAACAAACCGACGCTTGTCATCTCGCACAACAAAACGTTGGCAGCCCAGCTTTACAGCGAGTTCCGCCAATTCTTCCCGAACAACGCAGTCGAATATTTCGTTAGTTATTTCGATTACTATCAACCGGAGGCGTATATCCCCCGGACTGATACGTACATCGAGAAAGATTCATCCATCAATGAAGAGATTGAACGACTTCGTCTCTCGACTACGACCTCTTTGCTTTCCCGGCCAGATGTCATCGTTGTAGCAAGCGTCTCTTGTATCTATGGGTTAGGGTCACCGGAAGATTACGAAAACATGGTTGCCGTCGTCATTCGCGGGCAGCCACTTTCACGTGAGTTGTTCCTGGCGAAGCTTGTAGACATGCTCTACGAGCGGAATGACATCGCGTTCGAACGCGGAAGATTTCGGGTGCGTGGCGATGTAGTGGAGGTTTTCCCAGCGACATTCGATGAAGAAGCGATTCGAGTAGAATTTTTCGGTGACGAGGTAGAAGCGATCACACGATTTGACCCGCTAACCGGTCACGGGAACGAAAGTCTGGATCGGTTTCCTTTTTATCCAGCGAAACAGTTCGTGACTCCCTATGACAAGATGCAGCGGGCGCTACGTACAATTCGCGAAGAGCTTGATGAACGAATCAAGTGGTTCGAGGCGAACGGTAAACTTCTGGAAGCGCAACGAATCAAGATGCGCACCGAATTCGATCTCGAGATGATGCAGGAAATGGGCTTCTGCAGCGGAATCGAGAACTATTCAAGGCATCTGAGCGGGCGCGCACCGGGATCGCGCCCTTACACTCTACTGGATTTCTTCCCAAAAGATTTTTTGCTGGTGGTAGATGAATCGCATGCGACGATTCCGCAGATCGGGGGGATGTACGAAGGCGATCGTTCTCGAAAAACTGTGCTGGTAGAATACGGATTCCGGCTTCCAAGCGCGCTGGACAACCGTCCTTTGAACTTTCCTGAGTTCATGGAGATGACCAACCAGACGTTATACATCAGCGCCACTCCGGCCGAGTTCGAGATCAAGAATAGTGTAGTGGGCAACGCAGGCTACATCCCTCATACTCGCTCACGGATTGGTCAGGAAGAAACCGAACCGGTCCTAGTCCCGATGTTGACAGGAAAAGGCTCGGACACTCTTGATGTACACACATCAGGTGCTCGATTGATCATCCAACAAATTATCCGACCAACTGGTCTTCTTGATCCGAAGATCACGCTCTATCCGCTTAAAACGCAAATCGATCAGACGATCGAGCTCTGCCGGCAACGCGCGGAACAGGGAGAACGGGTACTGATTACCACCCTGACGAAGCGCACCGCGGAAGACTTAGCCGATTATCTTCGCGATATCGGATTGAAAGTTCGTTATCTGCACAGCGAGATTGACGCCATTGAGCGAGTCGAGATCCTCCGCGCACTGAGAGCGGGCGAGTTCGACATTCTGGTCGGCATCAATCTGTTGCGCGAAGGCCTTGATCTCCCGGAAGTCAGTTTGGTTTGTATCCTGGATGCCGACAAAGAAGGCTTTCTGAGAAGTCAGACATCGCTCATCCAGACTGCGGGGCGGGCCGCCAGGCACATCAACGGAGAAGTGGCGCTGTTTGCTGATACCATGACCGATAGCATTCAGAAGCTCATGGCAATCACCGAGTACCGGCGGGCCAAACAGATTGAGTATAACGAGCAGAACGGGATCACCCCGGCGAGCGTAAAGCGAGCAGTTCAAGAGAGCTTACACATGCTGTTGAGAGGCCGCCAGATCGAAGAATCGGTAGTGCGCGAGAGTGGGCGCGACTTTAATATCACCGAAGTCTTGCGCGAGTTGGAAGAAGAGATGCAGATGGCCGCCGCCAACCTGGAGTACGAGCGCGCAGCCCTTTTGCGCGACCAGATCATGGAGCTAAAGAATGGGACCGGCGAAGCCAAGATCGCGCCGAAACGAAGACCGGTCAGCTATGGTGGACCGAAGAAGCCAGTGCGTAAACGGCGCTGAGGGTTTTCCGTTTTGAGTTGTCGGTTGATAGGACGGATGCGCTGCCGGCGATGTCGGCGCTGTTGGCAATTGACGGCGTTCCTACTCCTCCCTAAGCGTGTGAATCGGATCGATTCGGATTGCTCGCCGTGCGGGAAGCCAGCTGGCAAGTAGAGCGGTACAGCCGAGGACTCCGATTACTCCAATAAACGTCCAAGGGTCTGTTGCACCGATACCGTGGAGGAAGCTGGTCAGCAAGCGCCCGAGAATAAAAGCTAACACAATTCCAAATGCGAGACCGATGCCAACCAGCGCCATTCCTTTGCCGACTACCAACCGGAGTACGTTGGTTCTGGACGCGCCAAGCGCCAAGCGAATCCCGATCTCGCGTGTGCGTTGAACAACAGAATAACCAAGCACACCGTACAGCCCTATCGCCGCCAGAATCAAGGCAAGGCCGGAAAACAGTCCGACCAGCGTCATCGCAAGATGTTGAGTTTTCAGGCTGTTCGCTAACCGCTGATCCATTGTCTGGACATTGAATATCGGAATATCCGGATCAACCGCCTGAACGGCCCGCTGAATGTCAGTAACGTGCGATAACGGGTCGTTGCCGGCACGAACGATGATAGTCGATATCTGCTCCGGACTCTGCAACACCGGCATGTAGTATTGAACATAGGAAGGTTCAGCGCCGAGGGTGTCATGGATCACTGTTCGAACCACTCCGACGATCGTGTATTGAGTTCGCTGGCCGGTGCGTGCGTTATCATTAAGCTGTTTGCCGATTGGGTCTTCGCCGGGGAAAAACCGGTTTGCGAATCGTTCGTCAATAATCACGACTGCCGGTTTATCGAGTGTGTCCTCAGCGTTGAAAGTACGTCCGCGGACTAACTCATTTCCCATAGCGCGAAAATAATCCGGCGAAACCGTCGAATACTGTGCGGATGGCGCTTCCCCTGGTCTGGGATCCGGACGACCCGTAATCGCAAAATCGTTCGTCCAAGTGTCGCCTCCGAAAGGGAGATTGAGGCCGAATGCGACCGAGCGAATGCCAGGCAAGGCCTGGAGTTTCTGTTGGAGCTGTTGATAGAACAGCGCCATTTCTGTCTTTTTGGGAGGCTGGCCCGGTTCGTTTCGATATTTTACGCCGGCCAATTTGATATCGACGGTCGCCAGGTTGTGAGGATCGAAGCCGAGTGGAATCATTTGAAGCGCTCGAAAGCTTTGGACCAGCAGGCTAGCGCCGACCAAAAGCGCGCATGCCAGTGCCACTTGCCCAATCACGAGCGAGCTCTGACTTCGCTGATGTTGTCTTCCAGTTGTGCCTGATTTACCTCCCGCATTCTTCAGAGCATCGCCAGCATTCGACATGTTCCAGGCGGGAATCAAGCCGAAGAAAATGCCGGCAAGGAGACTGATCGTCCCGGTGGACAGAATCACTGACCCGCTCAAATGAAGTTCTTGAAATCGGATTGTACCTTGAGGCGCGATTGTTTTGATCAAATCCATGCTCCAGAAGGCAAGAAGAAGTCCAAGCAGCCCGCCGCACAGTGCCAGGCCGACGCTTTCGATCAAAAGCAAGCCGATCAATTGCGGTCTGGTCGCCCCTAGTGCCGCGCGCACTGCTATTTCTTTGCGCCTCAACATCGACCGACTGAGCATCAGGTTCGCTACATTGGCGCAAGCAATGAAAAGCACCGCCAAGACTACCGCTGCCAGCAGGAAGAGCGTAGGCCGATACATTCCGACAACCCGCTCGATCATCGGAACCACTTTCAGGCTGAAGCCGGTGTCGGTGTCTGGATACTGTGATTCCAGATTTCGGCAAATCACATCGAAATCTGCTGTCGCTTGCGCCGTCGAAACTCCGGGACGCAGACGTCCGATTGCTCGGATCCCAGGATGGCTGCCTCTTTCAGATAGCGGGGGCCGGTCCGACATCGGCCCGAAAGTGACATACAGGTCGGTGTTCTCCGGCGTTACGTTCCGGGCCGAAGCCACACCGATAACTTCATAGCTGATGTCGTTAAAGACCAGTTTTCGGCCAATGATGTTGGGATCAGCGCCAAACCGTTTCTTCCAGAGTTTGTTACCCAGAATAACGACTGGCTCCGAATCTTTTCGATCGTCTGCTTCCGAAAAGACTCGACCGAGTTCGGGACGAAGACCCAGCACAGAAAAGTAACTCGCGGTAACATACGCGCCTCTGAAGCGTTCCGGTTCTTTGTCGCCTGTCAGGTTAAAATGATCCGTGCGATAGGCAGCGATATCGATCAATGACCGCTGATTCGCCCGCCAATCTAGGTAGTCCGGGTACGCCACAGCCATTTCTGGATATTGTGCGGACGTTTGCTGCAGCTCCACCAGCCGACTGGAATCCGGATACGGCAGCGGTTGCAGGAGTACCGCATCGATCACACTGAAGATCGCCGTGTTCGCACCGATCCCAAGCGCCAGTGTCACAATCGATGTGACCGTAAATGCCGGGCTCTTGCTGAGAGCACGAAAAATGAAACGAATATTCGAAAGCATGGAAGGAGTGTTGGTGCTAGTTAGTTTTCAGTTTTCGGTTTTCAGTTTTCCGTCTTCGTCTGGCGAAGGTCTGACTAGGGCGGACAGCTCAGTTTTCAGTTGCCGGCGGTGTCGACGATGTTGGCATTGACGGCGTTCCTATTCCTCTCTCAGCGCTTTGATCGGGTTAATTTTCATGGCGCGGCGTGCGGGGAAATAGTTGGCTAAAAGCGCAACGATAGTGACGACGATTGCTACGCCGGCCAATGTTGCAGGATCGGTGAAACTAACTCCGTAGAGGAACGCGCCTAACAATCTTCCTATCCCTAGAGATAGCAGCAATCCGATTACGATTCCGATCGCAACGATCTTCATGCCGCTGCCGATCACCAAACGAAGGATATCTCTTGATCCAGCGCCGAGCGCGATGCGAACCCCATACTCGTGGGTGCGCTGGGCGACGCTATAGGAAATGACTCCATATAACCCGAATGAGGCGAGCAAAAGAGCGGCAGCGGCGAAGCTGGCGACCAAACCCATCACGAATCGCCGGTTTGAAAGGGTGTCGCCCACCAGGTTGTCAATTGTCTTGATATCTTGCACCGGCATCTTCGGGTCTGTCTTACGAATTGCGTTCCGCAGACCGACGATCAGGCTGTTCCCATCGAGATCGCCGGCCCCGCGGACAATCACCCCGAACGCCGAATCCATCATGTCACCTGCGCCTAACCGCACCTTAAGCTTAACGGGATCAAGTTAATTAAACCGGCCGATTGGATTCCTGGTTCCTGTTGAAGATTTTCCCGAAGCCGTTTGGCAAACTGGGCGAAATCATCGTCTCCTGGATAGGTTGTGTTCGGCAAAGTCAGCCGGGCGGTAAGTATCTTGTCCGGCGCGGACATCCCTGTATTGGTGCGCTCAAGCACCAGAAAAGAGTGGAGAAGCAGACCAGTACCACAAAGCATGACAACCGATCCGACGACTTCAAGGAGCACCAACCCGTCCTGGAGCACCCTATGTGAGACGCTTGACCCGGCGCGGTTTATCTCCCGCAATGGCGTTTGCAGGTCTGCGCTGGCGTGACTGACCAGTCTTCGTGCTGGTAAAAGACCAGAGAGGAGCCCGCTCAGCAGCGCAAGCGCCAGCGTGAAAACGAACACCGTACCATTCAGCGAAACCGGTGACGCTTTCGGTATGTAGCTCGCGCCAATCTTCAGAAACAGGTCCAGCAAAAACATCGCTACCAGGCATCCGACAAATCCTGCAATTAGGCCGATAAGGGTCGTTTCCAGAATAAACTGGCCGATTAAATGCCAGCGCCCTGCTCCCAAAGCCGTGCGAATCGCGACCTCCCGCAGACGCGACGAACTGCGGCTAAGGATCAAGTTGGCCAGATTGATGCAAACGATCAGGGTCAGGCAGCCGACGATGCCAAACAGGAAAACCAGCTGGCTTCTCCGATATCCAGTTAGTGCCTCGGTCAGCGGAACAAGGTGCGTACCGAACGGATTGTTGTACTCTTTGGCCATTGCCTGGGAGATCGCTGTCATTTCCGCCTGAGCGTTTGCCAAAGCCACTCCTGGCTTCAACCGTGCGATCGCCGTCCATCCGCGAATGCTTCGCGATTGCAGATCCGCCTTAGTGAACACGACCGGAATCCAGCAATCGACCGCCAAACTACCTGGCATGAATTGCCCGGACGTCACCCCGACCACTTCATAGCGAAGTCCGTCCAGCATGATTTTTCTGCCGAGGAGTTGATGATCTCTCGAAAATTGTCTGGTCCAGAAGTCCTCGCTGAGTATGACAGCCGCTTCTGCGGCCGCACCGTTGTCGGAACGAAATGTTCGCCCCAGCACCGGCCTGGCGCCGATTACATCGAAGAAATTCGGCAACACAGTTTCAGCATTTATTTCCCTTGGCTCATCCCCGGATTGAAACGCGAATCCCATGTCCCAGCCCGCGGTTATGCTTTCGAAACACTGATTCCGCCTTTGCCAGTCGAGGAAATCCGCCGCTGAGGTCGGCACGACCTCGCGCCTATCCATGATCGTATCGATCTTCACCAGACGGTCCGGATCCTGGAATGGCAGCGGACGCATCAAGACTGAGTCGACGATAGCAAACATCGCAGTGCTTGCGCCGATCCCAAGAGCTAGTGTCAGGAACCGCCACAAGCGTGAAGCCGGGAGATTTCCAGAGGAGGCGGATGGCGTAGCGAAGCGATGAAAACATGGGATGAGTGTTGGCAGGGCTGAGCTTCCGACGTCGCCAAGGCTTTGTCGGACACGTCAGCTCAGCCTCGTGCGTGTGGCAGGGCCTATAGGTTTTCGGTTTTCAGTTTTCGGTTGGTGGGACGTATAGGACGTATACGACCGATGCGACGTATAGGACCTATCGGTGTCGGCGTAGACGGCGATTTTGGCATTGTCGGCGTTGATCACTCCTCTCTCAGTGCCATGATTGGGTCAATCTTCATGGCTCTTCGGGCCGGCCACCAGCAGGCGAAGAAGGTTGTTGCTAGCAGGGTCATCACAACGATGAGCACAACGCTCGGGTTGCTCGGCTCAAGGCCGTAGAGTGAAGTTGTGAGAAATCGGGCGACTATTCCGGCAAGGATTAGTCCAATCATGAGCCCGATACCGACGACGCTCATTCCGTTCCAGAGAATCAGACGGAAAATTTTGGCGCGGATCGCGCCGAGTGCGATCCGGATACCGATCTCGCGTGTCCGGCGAACCACCGAGTAAGCGAGCATTCCATAGAGGCCGACTGCAGCAAGTACGAGAGCAATCGTGGAGAACAGGCCGACCAGTGTCATCGCCAGCCGTTGTGTCGATAGCCGTAGCGAAATCGCTTGCTCCATGCTCTGTACCTCATAAAGGGGAACCCTGGTATCGAACGACTGTACGACCTCGGCTAACGAATGAATCAGTGCGCGTGGATCGCTGTCACTGCGAAGCAGGACAGAGACATAATTGTTGGGCGCTTGGGCGATCGGGCGATACGATAGCGCGATTTTTCGTAGGCCTGTTCCTGGTTCCCGATGTTCGACGACAGGGACAATGCCAATGATTGTCCAGGTGTGGGGGTCGGTACCGGTCTCATGAATCTGTTGGCCGATTGGGTCCTGACCAGGGAAAAATTCTTTGGCAAACGCCTCATCGACAATTGTCACTCGTTCTCTGCCAAATCGATCCTGCTCGTTGAATCCTCGTCCACGCAGGATCGGGATACGCATCGTTTCGAAATAGCTTGGCGAAACAAACTGTTCTTCCGAAGAAAGTTCTTCTCCGGGCTTGGGATCAGGGCGTCCAACAATCCCGAAAAAGAATTCCCAATCGCTGCCTCCAAACGGAGCATTGATGGTCAGCGCAGCAAAACGCACCCCGGGAATAGCCGCAGCTTTTGCTAGCACTTGATCGAGAAATCCAGCTAACTCGTTTTGTTTCGGTTCGGGTGAATGTTCGGTGCCATATCGCGATTCCGGCAGCGCGATGCCTGCCATCAGAAGACGATGCGGGTCGAATCCGAGATTGGCGGTTTGCAGCGTGCGAAAACCATCAACTAACAAAGCGGATCCGATCAGGACAATGCTGGCGATCGCGACTTGAGCCAGAACAAGCACGCCTTGCGCACGTTGCCGATCGCGGCTGGTTGTACCTCCATGCGCTCCGGTATTTTTGAGGCTACTGCCAAGATCAGCCCGAGAGATTTTCCAGGCTGGGAACAGACCGAACAGGAGCCCGGTGCACACGGTTATGATGGCGGTGAACCCGAGCACCGGCGCATTGATGCGAATGTTCTGGAACCTGACTGACTCCTGAGGCGCAAGAGAAATGATCGCGTCAAGACTCCAGAACGCGAAGATCACTCCGAGAACGCCACCTCCTAAAGCGATCAGCAGACTCTCGGTCAGCAGTTGGGCCATGATCCGCCGGCGGCCCGCTCCCAGAGCGGTTCGCAGCGCGATCTCTTTCTCCCGACTCGCGGCTCTGGCCAGCAGCAGATTTGCCACATTTGCGCAACAGATTAGGAGAACAAACCCGACTACTGCGAATAACACATTTAACGTCTCGCGATACTTTTGAACCGTCGCATCCAGGAGTAAACTCATCGATATCCGTGCCTGCGAGTTTGTTTCCGGGTACCGTGTCTCAAGGTTCCGGCTGATTATGTCGAATTCAGCTCGTGCCTGATCGATGGAGATCCCGTCCTTCAAACGGCCGATTACTTTTAGGCCGGGATGCGAATCGCGGCTGGTCAGCGGAAGCTGGCTAGCAACCGGACCGAATGGAACAAACAAAGCGATCGAAGCGGGATTACCAATCCCCCTTGATGGAATGGCGTTTTGCGGCGCGACACCAATAATCTCGTAGTTCACCTCATCCAGAGTCACCGTTCTACCGATGATTCCGGGATCAGCCCCAAAACGCCGGCGCCAGAATTGTTCTGTAAGGATCGCGACATGCGCGCCGCTGTCGCGATCTTCGTTATCGGTAAAGCCGCGTCCGGGGCTAATAGTAACTCCAAGTACACGGAAATAGCTGGCGCTCACATAGACGGCTTGGGCACGTTCCGGATCACCGTCATCCTTTAGGTTGAAACTGTCTCCGCGATAGATCGATATTTCTTGAAAGGAGCGCTGGGTTGCGCACCAATCCAGATAATTCGGATAGGCAACGGACATGGTGCCGAAGCTTTGGCGTCGTTCTTCAATGTTAACCAATCGATCCGGATCGTGATAGGGTAACGCCTGCAACAGCACAGCATTCACCACGCTGAACACCGCAGTATTAGCTCCAATGCCAAGAGCGAGAGTCAGAACCGCGGTGATAGTAAAAGCTGGGCTCTTGCCTAAAGTGCGGATAGCGAATTTGAGATCGGAGACCATGGGATGAGTGTTAGTGCTAGTCGGCTTTCCGTCTTCAGTTCCGCCTTGTGTTTTCGGTTCTCGGTTTTCGGTTGTTGGCGCTGACGGCGATGGTGGCATTGACAGCGTTGCTCATGCTTCCCTCCTGAGTGCGACGACGGGATCAATTCGAGATGCTCGATGAGCGGGAAGCCAAAGAGCGATCAGTGCAACAATTGTTAGTAGGATAGTGACTGTTAGTAGTGTAGGGATGTCGGTTCTTCCCAACGCACTTAAGCGACCTCCGAAACGGCTCATCCAAAGGTCGTAACTGATAATCGCAACGGAGCGGCTACCAGGCTCGTTGTCCCCTGGCCCGAAGTTGCGCCCTACCACCGGCTCCATTCGGAGGACGTTAAACAGTTTCGATGACAGCAGCGTGCGGATGGAGAATTTGACGTCGGATAGCATGGGGGAGTGTGAGTGCTATTCGGTTTCCAGTTTTCCGCCTTCGTCTGGCCAAGGCCGGACTACGGCACGCTAGGTCCGCAGTTCTTCTTCCAGTTGACGTTCGCGTTCTTTGTCTTCGACGACTTTTCCGTCGAACAAATGGATGGTGCGTTCGGCGTAGCCGGCGAAGCGGCTGTCGTGGGTGACCATGCAGATTGTGGCTCCGCCTTGGTGCAGGTCTGCTAGCAGCTCCATCACTGCGTCGCCGTTTTTGCTGTCGAGGTTACCAGTCGGCTCGTCGGCGAGCAGGACCGAAGGCGAGCCGGCAAGCGCACGCGCGACCGCTACGCGTTGCTGTTGACCACCACTCAATTGGTTCGGGAAATGTTTCTGGCGATGTTGCATCCCTACTCTCTCCAGCGATTCGATTGCGCGCCGTTTGCGTTCTACGCCCCTGACCTCTGATCGGTAAGTGAGTGGTAACTCAACATTTTCCAGGACTGTCAGATCGCCAATCAGATTGAAACTCTGAAAGATGAAGCCGATTTCCCGATTCCGGATCCTGGCGCGTTCAGCAAACGAGAGACTTTCTACCTGGCGCCCGTTCAATAGATACTGTCCGCCAGACGGGGAATCGAGCAGCCCCAGAATGGAAAGCAACGTTGATTTACCACACCCGCTCGGTCCAGCAATGGCTACATATTCGCCGGAATAAATATCTAGATAAATCCCGTCCAGCGCATGCGTTTCAACTTCATCAGTTAGAAAAACTTTCTTTACGTCGCACAGGTGAATCAGGGACGCTTGCTGTTCGTGTGTAGTAGGGGTTTCGGGTGAGTTCATTTGAGTCCGAGCGCTGGTGCTAGTGTGAGTTGTTATCAGTTATCAGTTTTCAGTTTCAGTTTTCAGTTTTCAGTTTTTTGGTTCCGGCACTTTCACTCATCAGGAATTCGAGGACTTGAGCGGTTAGAAGAAGGGGGTTATACGCGTCGTCGGACGAATTAAGGAAGTCTAGATCTGGATCGTTAACATTCGGAGCGTTGTTCATTCTGGTAGGACACGGACTGCTTGAAGAAAGTTACAGACACGTTTGGTTTTCAATTTTTCAGTTTTCGGTTCGTGCTAGTACTAGCGCTCGCACCAGCACTCTCTCATTCTTGCCGGAGGGCGATTGTGGGATTGATTTTCATCGCGCGGCGAGTGGGGAGGTAGTTTGCGACCAGACTTACGAGCATCAGCAAGACAATGACCCCTGCGAAAGTGACAGGGTCAGTCGCGCCGATACCATAAAGTAAGCTCTGCATCAGCCGGGTTAATCCGATGGAAACAACTGCACCGATTAGGACTCCTGCTAAGACCAGGCGTGTACCGTCTGTCAAGATCATTCGCAACACATCGAACCTCTGAGCACCCAATGCCATCCGAACGCCGATCTCGCGTGTGCGTTGGAGGACTCCATAAGAGATTAACCCATACAGGCCTATTGCGGCTAAAAGCAGTGCGACGGCGGCAAAGCTGCCGATCATCCAGAGGTTCGCTCGGCGGTCGCCGACCGAATCGGCGATCAGATTCGACCACAGGCTTACTCGTGAAAGTGGAATCTGGGGATCAACCTCTGCGGTGGCCCTTCTGATGGGCGCAACGAGAGTGAGCGGATCAATCGAGTCATTCGCGCGGACAACAAGGACCATGTTTTGCGCCCAGCTTTCACCTGGTCCGGAAGTTGGCGATTGAGCAACCGGAAAATAAAACTCGTCTCGTGTCGGTTCACCAAGGCGCTGAGGACTTACGTCGCCGACAACGCCGACAATTGTAACGGACAGGTTGACATCAAGGTTGAGCCTATGACCAATCGCGTTCTCAGCGCTTTTCCAGTAACGAAGCGCCATTGAGCGATTAATTAAGATCACACGTTGAGCGCCGGCAGTGTCGCGGGCATCGAGGAAACGGCCAGCAAGCAATGGGATGCCGGCAGTCTGGAAATATTCGCCACTGATCGCTCGGAGCTGGGCGACAGGTTGTTTCCCATTTTCGAAAGCTGATCTTCCCTCGATCTGGAAACTAGTGTCATTGTCACTCCGAGTAAGTGGCAGCAAGCCGATTGCTCCGGCTGACTTTACGCCGGGCAGAGTAGCGATGCGTTCCTGAACAGCACGATAAAAGGTATAGACCGATTCATCTGACGAGTAGCGGTTTGGTGGTAAAGCAATCGAACCGGTCAGAACTCTCTCCGGGGCTGCTATACCAGTGCTGGATTCTTGCAGTTTTAGAAATGACCGGAACAAGAGTCCGGCGCAGCTGAGAACAATCAAAGCGCACGCGATTTCCGCAATTACCAGGACGTTGCGAAGATATCCCTGACGCCCACCACCCACTGTTCCGCGCGAGCTTTCGGCCAACGCTGACTGCAAATCGACATTACGCCTTCGCGAGATAGTGATGAGCGGCAGTGATCCGGACACAATGCCGACCATCGTTGAAAGAGCGATCGTAAAAGCGAGTACGCCAAAATCAATTCTGACCTCGGATGCACGGGGGAGATTTGTGCCTGCGATTGATACGAAGAGGTCGGTGCCAAACAACGAAAGGAGTACGCCACAGATTCCGCCAATGGCACTTAACAAAATGCTCTCAGCGAGCAGTTGCTTGGCCAGATTCCAACGGGTGGCGCCCAGCGATACCCGGATGGCCAGCTCTCTCCGCCGACCTGCGATACGAGTCAACAACAGGTTCGCGAGGTTTAGCGCGGCGATCAGAAGCATACAGCCGACGGCTGCCTGAAGAAGGAACAGCCCGGCCCGCTGATTTCCCACCATGTCTTCCTGAAACGGGATCAAACGTATGCCGAATCCGCTATTGTCGTCCGGATACTTCAAAGCGAGAGTCGCTGCAATACTGGACATCTGGGCCTGAGCCTGATTAACAGCTATACCCGGCTTCAACCTGCCAATGATGTAAGCAAGCCTGTACCCACGGCTTTGCAGTTTGCTCTTCGTGAAGGTGTACGGGATCCATAGCTCCACTCTTTCGGTCGGGAGCCGAAAATCATCCTGCATAACACCAACGATGGTGTGGCTTTCGCCGTTTAGCTGGACAGTGCGGCCGAGGATTCCTTCGGATTGACCAAAAAGGCGGCGCGCTAGCCTGGCACTAAGAATCGCAACATGATCTCTGCCGGCCTGATCTTCTCCCATTTCGAATCCGCGGCCAGAACGAGGGCTGACGCCGAGCAAATGAAAATAATTGGCGGAGACAGTTGCACCTTCGATGCGTTCGGCTCCTTCGTTTCCTTGCAGTGCGATGCCTCCGTCCCGGTAAGCGGCCAACTCTGAAAATACGGTGTTTCGTTCTCTCCAGTCGAGAAAGTCTGGCGCGGATACGTTCGACAACGGCCAGTTCGGTTCCCATGTCGACCAGACGCGCATCAGCTGTCCTGGCTGAGCAACAGGCAAAGCGCGAACCAGCACGGCATTGATCACGCTGAAGATTGTCACGTTGGCTCCGATGCCGACGGCGAGCGTCAACACGGCCACCAGTGTGAACGCCGGAGAGCTGCGAAGAGAACGGACCGCGTAGCGGAGCATTGGGGGTCAGTGCTAGTGTTAGTGTTGCCAGGGCTTGGAATCCGACGTCGCCAAGGCTATGTCGGACAGATCAGCTCAGAATCGTGGGCGTAGTAGCTTCAAAGGGTTTCGGTTTTTCAGTTCACGGCGATCACGGCGTTCTCGTGCGTTCCCGGCGTTGTCAACGGAGCCTGATGCGTTCCTGGTTATCGTAAGCGCTGGTGTCGGAGAGGATCACCTGGTCTCCAGGTTGCAGGCCTGATCTGATTTCAATTGCGTTCACGGAACCGCGCCCGAGTGCGACTTTGGTCCGCACGGCTTCGTTAGCATCCGGTGTAAGCTTAAAGAGCCCAATGGTGCTTTCGTCCTGACCAAAGGCAGGGCGCCCGACATAAATGACATCGGTTAGCCGTTCGAGCTCAATGGTACCTTCAACTCCGAGATCCGAACGCACGGTTTTCGGCAAGACCTTCTCGCCGAAGCTTACATCAACCAGCACGGTGCCTTGCTGGACTGCCGGGTCAACTCGCGAGACCTTCCCGGGTACGATCCCACTTGTTCGTGTATCGATGCTGGCTGATTCACCAATTTTGATATCGCGCGCTTGTGTCTCTGCGATTTTGATCTGTGCTTTCAGTTTCATCGGGTCGGCGACCCGGGCCAGGTTGGTTCCGGCTGTTACCTGTTGTCCGACAGCCACTGCGATCTGCTGAAGAACTCCTTTCATTCCTGCCCGCACCTGAAGAGCATCGACTTGGCTATGTTTCAAGGCAGCCAGCGCTTTCGCTTGGTCCAGATCGCTCTGCGCAACGGCAAGCTGCGGTTCAATCGCTTGCTGGGTAAAATCATAACGCTGTTTTTCAATGTCAAAGGAGGCGGCCTTTTCGCGCGCGGTGATCTGCGATTTTTTCAGATCGAGTGCTGCGATTAATCCTTCTTTGGCCAGTCGCTCGTTTACGTCGCGCTCGGCGTTTGCCGCGTCGCTCTCCCCTTCTGCCTGGGTCAAAGCAGCCCGGCGTTCAAGCGCTTGCCCTTGTAGCTGCGCTCTCAGGTTAACCAGTCTGGCCTGAGCGCTTGTCACCGCCGCATCAGCGTCCAAAGCAGCTTGCTGCAATTCAGGGTTGGTCAGCGTGAGGATGACGGTATCGGCATTCACTTCTGTTCCCGGCCAGATAATAATTTTGTCTACTCGCGCGTCGTTGCGGGCAGCGATCCAGCTAATGTCTTCGGGAACCAATGTCCCTAGACCGCGCACCTGACGCAAAAGCGGTCCTCGTTTCACCGTGTCGATCCAGACCGAGTTGCGCGCGACCGTTGGCAACGCGGGCTTAAGTTGGGCAAGTCCAATCGTGATCGCCACAAGCCCAACAACGGCAGCACCACCGATCATTATCCGGCGCCGGAGCTTGCGCGCTTTTACACCGGTACGGAGGACATCCATATTGGAGGATTGATTCGCGACCGAAGGTCGGTTCTCTTTCAGAGATGGATTCTCTGTTGGAGACTGTTTCTCCGTCGCGTGATTACCGGTGAAGTTTCTTACACGGTTCATCGTTGCTTTTCGATCGTTGTTGCTATCAGGCCTTCGGAGGGAGCGAGTGCGAACAGGCGACCACGGATTGCTGGCTTGTGCCAAATCCAGTCGTTACTGATTGCTTCGCACTGATTCCGATCGACACGAGCGAGCAGATCGCCAGGAGCAGGAAGACCAAAACATCGGGCTGGCGTCGGGCACCTTCCGTGGGCAATGGCTTGGCGATCGACCGGCGCTGCGCGTTTAGCGGGAACTCGATCACTACATTGTCAGCAACTGGATTCATAGTTTTCATTGGTTGTCCTTTCACGGGAAAAGGATAGGGCAAGTCCCATGCCAACCTTTTTCCAGTTACGTAAGTGATTGAAAAACAGCATCTTATGCGAAATCGCTATTTTCACCCATCATTGAATGCGTCTCATCGAGAGACCTGTCAGTCTCAAAATGAGAATCGAGCAGCATCGAGCGGACGGCCGCGGTTCCAACACCTCCAGATCCGTCGCCTCGAGGGCGTTCTTGAGTGCACGGGCGTGCGGCTCGCCTCAGTTCTCACTCGATCTCGCGCCCGATACGGCCCGATGCCGCTCGATGCCGCTCGATGCCGCTCGATGCCGCTCGATCTCCGTTCGATCCCGCTCGATCCCGCTCGATTCCTCCGCCCACGGCAGCCGGACTGCGGCGCGACAGCCTTCTTTGCCGTCCGGGCGATTCATCAGCACGAGTGATCCGGCGTGTGCTTCGATGATTTGGCGGCTTAATACCAACCCGATACCGCTGCCTTTGGGTTTGGTGGTGAAAAAAGGAACGAACAAGTTGGTGGTGTTGGTTAGTCCGTGACCACCGTCATCCACATAGATCTCGACAAATGCTTCTTCGACCTTCCAACCGACGTCGACGCCGCTGCCGGTTTCCAAGGCTGCGTCAGCTCCATTGCGAATCAGATTGATCAAGGCCTGACTCATTTGATCGCTGTCCAAAGGAAGCGTGAACGGTTTGTCTGGATGGATCGTTACCGGCAATCGCACCTCGAGCGCTGCGGCATGCCGAATCAATGGTTCAATCTCGCAATCACGAATCACCGGAGCCGGTAAACGGGCCAGTTTAGAATAGCCGCCCATGAAGTGGCTCAGCGCCTCGGCTCTAGACGCAATAACTTCCAGTCCCCCTTCGATATCCTGTTGCCAGTCTCCCGACCTTTGCGTTACCGGGCGACGCAGCAACGTAACAAGACTGTCAGCAATTGAATGGATCGGCGCCAACGAATTGTTCAGTTCATGTCCAAGCACACGAATCAAACGTTGCCAGGCGGCGCGCTCTTCTTCGCGCAACGGCTGGCTTAAATCGGCGAGCACCAGGAGCTGATGCGGCCGGCCTCCTTCGCGGAAAGAGGTCCGGCGCAAACCCCAACGGCCACCGGCGCGACCTGGGAATTGCCGAGTCAAGATACGTGACGGCTCCCCTTCCAGACATTGGTCAAGCCCGACCTCCTTCGCACCGTGGCCGAGCAACTCCGATTCGGGCTTTCCGAGCAACTCAGTTCCGGTTCGGTTAATCAAACGCAGACGGCCTTCATCATCGAATGTGAACACCGCGACAGCGATCTCTGCCATGACAGCGCGAAGGAGCGCCGTGGCTTCCGCTGCCTCGCGCCGGCCGATCAATAAAGTTTCGCTCAGTGAGTTAACTTCGCGCATTACTTGGCCGAGTGAATCTTCTCTTCGTGCACGACGTGACCGCAGCGAATAATCTCCTTCGCGTAAAGCGGCCAGCAGATTGGTTAAAGTCTGCATCGGGAAGACAACTCTATTTCTTAACGCGATGACACATCCAATCCAGACGCTGACCACCAGGATAGAGAGCGTCCATTGTACTTTCGCGGTCCAACCGCCGAACCAGAGTAGAAACAGGCAAGCTACAACCGCCGGCAAACCACCCAGAAACGCGATCAGCTGGATCGCGGTTTCGTGCGGAAGCTTGCGGGGCATGGGGAAGGAAATGCCAACATCGCTGTCAATGCCAGCAATGCCAACAACGAAGATAGTTTCCTCGAAATTCCTTGGTTGATGGCATTGTCGGCGATGTCGGCGTTGTTGGCATGTCAGAGACCGTACTGCTGTAATCGCCGGTAGAAGGTGCTCCGGCTGAGGCCGAGGGCTTCGGCAGCTTGTCGAGCGTTGCCGCCGAAGCGAGCAAGGCTTTTCTGGATCAGAAGTCTTTCTATTTCTTCGAGGCTCATGTCTTCGATCTGCGCAGCGACGTTCGGTTGCGAGCGTTGAAGACCGAGATCGTCGACACGTATCTTTGGACTGGTGGCCATCAAAACAGCGCGCTCGATCGTGTGATCCAATTCTCTGACGTTGCCGGGCCAAGAATGGGCCACCAGAGCACGCGCAGCGTCGTCTTCGAAGCCTTGGAACTGTTTCCGATACCGTTTTGCGTGTCGCTGCAGAAAATGATTCCCGAGCAAAGGAATGTCTTCGCGACGGTCTCGCAGCGACGGTAACCGTAACTCAACGGTATTCAATCGGAACAACAAATCCCGCCGGAAACGCCCAGAGCCGACTTCTGCTTCAAGATCCGAATTTGTGGCGGAAAGGAGACGGACGTTTGCGTGGCGTGTCTTGGAGGAACCGACCCGCTCAAATTCCCCGGTCTCGAGCGTACGCAATAGCTTGGCTTGCTGTGCCAGCGGCACGTTACCGATCTCGTCGAGAAAAAGCGTACCGTTGTCCGCTAACTCGAACCGGCCGGCACGATCACTCTTCGCGTCAGTAAACGCGCCTTTTACGTGTCCAAACAGTTCACTCTCAAAAAGGTTCTCACTCAATCCCCCCATATTCACCGTGATCAACGGTTGCTGGGACCGGCTGCTTGCCGCATGCAAGCATCGGGCGATTAAGCCCTTTCCTGTTCCGTTCTCACCAGTGATAAGAACATTTGCGTCTGAAGGACCGATCCGGCGGATAACCTCGAGGACCGGTTTCATTGCGTTTGAGGTCGCCAAAAGCTCTCCGCCGTCACCTGAAGGGAACTCGCCCCGATCGCGGCGTAGATATTCGTTCTCGGCTTCCAGGCTCTGGCTGCGCCGGGCGGCAGCCGCCAGTTCCAGCTGGGTTCGGACGATCGCCAGTACTCGCGCGTTCTCCCAAGGTTTTTGGATAAAGTCTTTGGCGCCGCGCCGCATCGCCTCGACTGCCAGATCGATGGTTGCCCAGGCCGTCATGACAACGACTCGCGGCGCACCTTCGACAGTCTGCAACCGGCTCAACAGATCGAGTCCTTCCTGTCCGCTGGTCGTGTCTCGCGTGTAGTTAAGGTCGACAAAAGCCAGCGCGAATTCGTGACGTTGGACCGCTTCTAACGTTTCAGCCGGCGACTGGGCGAGCGCAGTTTCGTAACCCTCGTTCTTGAGAAGCAGCCGTAACGCCTGGCGGACAGCGAGTTGGTCGTCAGCGATCAAGATTTGCGCGGCTGGAGTGCTCATGAACTGGAGCATTCATGCACCTGAGAGGGAACGCCGTCAACGCCGTCATCGCCGACATAGTTAGCGCCGGAACGCCGAGAGCCGAAGGCATGGGTCATATACGTCATATAGGTCGTATAGCTCCTATACGTCCTATTTCTTCCGCTCGTCAAACTTACACCACGGTTAGCTTACCCATCATGTGAGTTGCATCGTCCGGCTGTTGATGGAGGAAGAGGACGATGATGAGGCTAGCCTTGGTGCTCCTGAAGAAAACCCTCTGCTTCTTTTGAGGCTTCCAGGTCCCCGAAAGCTTTGGCTCCGTCCCGGCTTTGCTCGCCGAGGCTTTTCGCTTCGGCTGTTCTGCCCACCTCCGAATAGAGCTTCGCCAAAAGCAACTGACCTGAATAGAGAGCGCGTGGGCTATTTCCCGATTTACTGAGCGGGATCGCTTCCTCGGTTAGTTTAATCGCTTCAACAGTATTCTTTTGATCCAGCTCGAGCTCGGCTAACACAAGCAGCGCGAATGGAACAAAGAGATGCATCTGATTTTGCTGTCTCAGTCGCAGGGACTCACGGAAGTTGATGCGGGCGAGATCAATCTCTCCCGCCTTCTGTTGGAGATAGGCAATGTGTCGTACAATGAATGATCGCATTCGCTCATCACCGGTTCGATTTGTGAGTTCGAGGCCTCTGTCGAAGGTCTCGCGCGCAGGTTTATCCCGATCCTGCATTTGATAAACGAGGCCGCGATAGAACATCGCCTCGGCGAGCCCGATGCCGTCGCCCACTTCTTCGAAAGTCTTGAGAGCTCGATCGAAGTGTTCCGTTGGAGCTTGCCAATCCCCTACTTTGTCGAGCGCCCTGAAGTAAGTAAATCGTCCCTCCGCCATTTCCAAGGTTGCTAACGCTTGGTTGTCACCGCTCTCTTGGACATCGGACCGGGCTACGGCAATCGCTTCCCGGACAGAGTCCTCGTTCTTTTGAAAGTATGTATTTCGGTCGGCTGCGTAGTGCGCTAGCTCAGCCCTCAGCCGCGCCACCTCGGCGGTATCCTTCGTCCTCTTTAGTTGTTCTTCGAGCAACTTGCCTGCTTCATCCCATTTACCGGCGTCGACTAAATGTCGCGACTCTTTGATTACTCTAGCCGACGCAAAGCGGAGATGTCGTCTGCGAGAGAATCGGTAGCATTGCGAGCAAACCAGCAATCGAGAACAGAGATGCCGTAAATCGACCGATCATGAGGATGAGGATAGCCGGGCTCGCAGCGCGGCTGTCAACGGTTTTCAGTTTTCGGTTCTTGAGATGTAAGGCGTGGCGATCGAAATACGGGTACCACCCTTGGGGGCAAGGCTCCTAGAGCACGGTCCTCCAGGTTCAGATTCGTGCGACGCGAATTTGCCAGAAAGAAGCTCCGCTTCAGCGTAAAAGGACCGAAAACTGAAAACCGTTAACCGTTAACTGTTAACCGCCCCGAAAGCTTTCGCAGAAAGCATTCGGGGTAAGCGCAGCTTCAGGCCAGGGCGTTATGCAGAATTTCGATTGGGTGGTGAGCGATGCGACCAGTGCCGTCCTTAATCTGGTGCCGGCAACTTGTACCTGGGGCCGCAATGAGTGTATCGGCCGGGGCAGAACGAACAGCTGGAAACAAAACTAAGCCGCCGATCTTCATAGAAAGATCGAAATGTTCCTTTTCATACCCGAACGAGCCAGCCATACCACAACAACCGGAGGGGATCAGTTGAACGCGATAATTTTTGGGAAGCTCGAGCATTTTCACCGTCGGAGTCAATGATGCGAGGGCCTTCTGGTGGCAGTGGCCGTGCAGCTTGATCTGGCGCGAATCGCTGACGAACGCGTCGCTCCGAATATTCCCGAGATCAGCCTCGCGTGCGACGAACTCGTCAACGAGCAGAGAATTCTTCGCCAGCATCTTCGCGCTCTCCAAAAGGTGCGACGGCACGAGATCGAGGACTTCGTCGCGAAATCCGAGAATTGCCGAGGGTTCGATCCCAATCATCGGAGCTTGCTCGGTAATTATATCTTTCAATAGCTCCACGTTCCGGATCGCTAATTCTCTGGCTTCGCGCACAAGGCCTTTGGAAATTTGTGCGCGACCGCTATCGACATGATTGGGGATAACAACTTCATATCCGAGACGGTTCAACAATTGCACTGCCTTTATGCCGATACCTGCATCGTGGTAGTTGGTAAACTCGTCACAAAACAGAAAAATGCGGCGCGTGTAAGATCCTTTGTTAGCGTGTTCGCGATGCCAACGGCGCAGAGTTGTCCTTGGCAATTCTGGAATGGATCGGTCAACAGCGAACCCAGCAAACCGTTTAAGGAATGCGGCAATCAAGCTGTTTGTAACCAAGAAATTGTGAATGGAAGGCGCCAGCGAGGCCACCCGCATCGCGCGAGAGAAATCGGCGATCAGGCGTGCGCGTCGCGGCACCCCTCTCGCATCATAAAACTGCTGTAGCCATTCTGCTTTCAGCCGGGCGACATCCACGTTAGAGGGGCATTCCGCTTTGCATCCTTTACATGAAAGACAAAGATCCATAACCGAAGCGATCTCATCGCTGTCGAACGGGTTTGCCTTTTCCGATCGCGACAAAACTTCGCGCAAAATATTTGCCCGCGCTCGAGTGGTGTCCTTCTCGTCACGTGTCGCCATGTAACTCGGGCACATAGTACCGCCCATAAGATGGGACTTCCGGCAATCGCCCGAACCGTTACATTGTTCCGCAGCGCGGAGAACGCCTTTGGAATCGGAAAAATTGAATACGGTGGCGAACTCACGCACCGCTTGATTCGCTTCGTAGCGCAAGCTGGCATCCATTGGCGGCGTATCGGTGATCTTGCCCGGGTTGAAAATACCAGCAGGATCCCAGCTTTGTTTGACCCTTCTAAATAGTTGGTAGTTTCGTTCGCCTACCATCAGACGAAGGAATTCGCCTCTCACCCGTCCATCGCCATGTTCACCACTTAAAGAACCGCCGTACCGCTTCACCAGATGCGCCACCTCAGTGGCGACCTCGCGAAAGAGGCGGCGTCCTTCGACAGATTTCAGGTCAAGGATCGGCCTCAGATGGAGTTCACCGGAAGCTGCATGTCCATAGTGGACGGCGGATAGATTGTGACGCGCTAGAATCTCATCAATCTCGCGCACGAACGCAGGCAGATCTTCCGGATCTAGTGCTGTATCTTCAATGACAGCCACTGGTTTGGCGTCTCCGGGAATGTTGGAGAGCAAACCGAGCGCAGCCTTACGCAAGTTCCAGACACGATTTTGGTCTTTTCCCCAAACGACCGGGTAGTGGTAGCCCAAATTCAAGCCGCGCAACTCTTTTTCCAATTCATGGGCTACCGATTCGACCTCCTCACGCTTATCTGCTGCAAGTTCAACTGCCAGGATGGCGCCTGGGTCACCTTGCACGAAGAATCGATTTTGGCGTTGCTCCAGATTTGTTTTTGTACACTCGAGGATATTATTATCAATCAGCTCGCAAGACCGCGGACTGTATCGGAGAGCAACCAGATTCGCTCGCAGAGCCTCATCGATCGTTGCGCAGTGCACACAAACTAAAGCACTAGCGGCAGGTGGCAGCGGTTCGCAAGCAAGGGTCGCTTCGGTTAAGAATGCCAGAGTTCCTTCCGATCCGGCCAACAAACGACAGAGGTTGAACTCCGGACCATGGGAAGCGAACGGTGAACACGCCGCAAGCAAATCGAGGGCGTAGCCGGTATTCCTGCGATGAATCGAGTTCTTCGGAAATTCCCGATAGATTTCGGCTCGCTGGTCAGCGTCATTCAACAAGGTAAAAGCGTCTCGGTAGATCGCGGACTCCAGATCGTTTCCTGCGCACTTCATTTTCAACTGACTGCTTGAGAGCGGCCCGAACTCGGCGATCGAGCCATCGCTCAGGACTGCCCGTGCAGAAATGAGATGATCTCGCGTGCTACCGTACACAACGGAATTCGCGCCGCAGGCGTTATTGCCGATCATGCCGCCGATCATTGCGCGGTTCTGGGTAGAAGTCTCTGGAGCAAAGAAAAGGCCGTGAGGCGAGAGTGCGAGGTTCAATTCGTTACGCACCACGCCTGGCTGCGCACGAACCGTTTTTCGATCTTTGTCGATTTGAAGGATGCGAGTTAAATGGCGAGATAGATCGACGACAATGCCTGTTCCAACAACCTGTCCTGCCAGCGAGGTCCCGGCTGTTCGAGGAATGAGCGGAGTCTTAGTGTCGTGAGCAAATCGGACAAGCTTACAAATGTCCTGCTCATTCTTTGGAAACGCGACTGCCAGCGGCATTTCGCGGTAAACCGAGGCATCGGTGGCATACAAAGTCCGCGTCGTGTGATCAAGATGGAACTCGCCTTCCAGTTCAGAGGAGAGGCGTCGAAGTTGAGCAGAATCAGGGGGCATTGGCAACTAGAGGTAGTGTAGAGTGGCTGGTGGCTGGTGGCTAGTATGGAGTGGGGTTTTCGCCTCCGCCAAGGCTTCGTCGGACGCGTCGTTGGACGGGTCGTCGGACAGGGCCGCAACTGCAGTACGACAAGATGGCCGGCCGCAAAGTCAGAAGCAGCGGAGCAATCAGTTGGAATGACCGGGCACTGTTAATCAGCAAGAGTCTGGCCGGATGGAACCTGGGCCTTCAAAGCGATGCCCAAGGAGAGATTGCAGTCTGGTTTGCTCGACTCTTACTGGGATGGATAGAGCCAGAATCGGGGATTTTTTTCCGGGCCGATAGCTCAAGATGAGTACAACGCCAACATCTTGTGATCGACAAGCTCCAGGGGCGAAAAAAAAGACAAACCTTGGGCTTCGCAGAGCCCCGGCTCGCATGCGCGAAAACAGCAGAAATTTCCGCTGACAAAAACAATTGAAAATATCTAACCCTTAAACCCAAAAGTGTTACCGATGTGTTGAACCAAAAGCGTTACCGATGTCTGTCCCGTTCCCGTTCCACGGATTACGGGTTACGGATTACGGGTCCGGGTTCCTGATGTAGGGCTTTGCGAAAAACGTCTCAGGCGTGGTAGGATGATTCACTATGGGCCGGCTGATAGAAATCATTGCGCATAAGCGGAAAGAGATCGAGCCGTGGCTGGAACACACGGATGAGTGGCGTAGGAGAACCGAATCGCTGCCGAGATTCCGAGGGTTTTGCGCGGCATTAACAAACAACGAGTTTGGATTGATCGGCGAAATCAAGAAAGCGTCACCTTCGGCTGGTATCATCGCGCCGGAATTCGACCCGGCCAAAATTGCCACTATCTACGAAGAGGCGGGCGCAGACTGCATTTCGGTTCTGACAGATGAAAAATACTTTTTGGGGCACCTCGACTATCTGGCGCTGGTTCGAACACGTGTTTCGCGGCCGCTCTTGCGAAAGGACTTCACGTTGCACGAGGTGCAGATTTACCAGGCCGCACTTGCCGGCGCTGACGCGGTGCTTCTAATTGTGAGCGCGCTCACGGTCGACGAATTGAAACATCTCCTGGAAGTGGCGAGAAGAATCGGCATTGACTGTTTGGTTGAAGTGCATGAGGAGGCTGAATTGGACCGTGCACTTGGGCTTGGATGCGACTTGATTGGAATCAACAATCGGAACCTTGGGACATTCGAACTCGACCTCGCGGTTACTGAAAGGTTAGCCTCAAAAATTCCCGACGAAGTCACGGTTGTCAGCGAGAGTGGAATCCGGACAGAGGACGATATCCGTCGGGTTGTGGCAGCCGGGGTGGATGCGGCACTGATCGGGGAATCGTTAATGCGCGCATCTGATCCTAAGGCACTGCTTCAGGATTTTCGCAGGGCTGCAAATGGTTGAAGCCTTCGATGTCCCCAAAGAGGAAGCACGTAAACGGCTGGATCTTTTTTTGGCGAAACAGGCACCGCGCCTGTCAAGAGCCCGCATTCAACAACTGATCGCTGACGGCCACGTATTACTCAACGGGCAGTCGACCAGGGCCAGCCGGCCGGTTAAAGCTGGTGATGTCGTCACATTAAGCGAGCCGGCGCCTGTGCCGGTAGCGTTGGCTCCTGAGCCGATCGATCTATCGATTTTGTTCGAAGACGACGATTTGGTCGTCATCAATAAGCCGGCCGGCATCGTGGTACATCCGGGTGCGGGTGCACAGAGTGGCACGCTGGTCAATGCTCTACTTTTTCATTGCAGGAATTTGAGCGGGATTGGGGGCGAATTAAGACCTGGAATCGTTCACCGACTGGATAAAGAGACCAGTGGCTGCCTTGTTCTCGCTAAAAATGACGAGGCTCACGCACGATTGAGCGCCCAGTTCGCGCAGCGCGATGTAAAAAAAGTCTATCTGGCATTTTGTGCGGGGCATTTCAGAAGAAAGAGCGGCGACATAACGGCTCCGATTGGACGGCATCCGGTGCATCGCAAAAAGATGGCTGTGGTAGAGCGCGGACGTGCGGCTCACACGCGATTTGAAGTGGTCCAAGAAGGCAAAAGCTGGTCGCTCGTGGTCTGTCAAATTTTCAGCGGAAGAACTCATCAGATTCGAGTACATCTGCATTCGCTCGGACATCCGATTTTGGGCGATAAAGTTTATGGGAAGCACAAGGCGACGGAGGGCCGACATTTGCTTCACGCCTGGCGTCTGGGCTTTTTTCATCCAACGCACCAGAATTGGTTGCAATTTGAAGCTCAATTGCCCAACGATTTCCTGGAATTCGGAATCGATGAGCAGGTTATTGTTCGTACAAGGATTGGACTTGGTGATCGAAGCCCTGCAGAAGCTGCAGGGGCGCGATGACGTGCGTGCTACCGCGAATTTGATTGAACGTATTGCTGAGTTGAGAGGAACCGGCGACACTGACCGGGCGGCGCCCGGGGACGCGGATTCCGTCTTTCACGACTGTTCACCGGCGCACGACAAATCGAACGTTGAAGCCCTGGCAGAGCTTCGTTCGGTGGCTTCTGTGTGCACGAAGTGCCCGCATCTTGCGTCATCCCGGCACACCGTTGTATTTGGCGTCGGGAACCCGAATGCGGATCTGATGTTTGTCGGGGAAGCTCCTGGCGCCGACGAAGATTTGAGGGGAGAACCTTTCGTCGGGCGCGCCGGCGAACTGCTGACGAAGATCATACAGACCATGGGTTTCGAACGTTCGGAGGTTTATATTGCCAACGTTCTGAAATGCCGGCCCGATATGCCGGTCGGAACGGCGGGGAACCGGCAACCGACGGAGCAGGAAATGGCTAATTGCCTTCCCTATTTGCGTCAACAGATACAATTGATTCAACCGAAGGTGATAGTCGCTCTGGGAGGCGTTGCGATGCGAGGCCTCTTTGGCAAGAACGAGCCGATGAAGAACCTGCGAGGGCGTTGGCATTCATTTGGCTCGGTCCCGGTAATGGCCACTTTCCATCCGTCCTACTTGCTTCGAAATCAGGCGCTTACCGAGAAGCGGAAAGTATGGGAGGATATGTTGCTCGTGCTGGAACGACTGGAGAGACCAGTTACGGAACGGCAGAGAAATTATTTCTTGAAAGGGTAGCGGTCGATTGCCCTCCGGAGATGTCTGAACTCCCACGATCGGTCGGGCTGATTAACGTGGTGCGATTTTTCAAACGGAGACGAAAAGTATGCGCATTTTGATGCTTACCAACAATATCCTTTGCAGGCGCGCGCTGATACTTTAGCGTGCATCTCTCGCCACTGAGAACTAACCAAAGACGGGGAAATAATTATGGCACTGTTAGGCTTTTTCGGACCAAGCAAAGATGATGTGTGGCAGCGTTTGGCCGATGAGGTTGGCGGGAATTTCTTTGAAGGAGGCTTGTGGCTTGGTGATAGCAAGGTACGGGCGCATGTCGACGGATGGCCGGTGACTTTGGACACCTACAAGGATTCGCATGGCGCAACGTTCACTCGGGTTCGCGCTCCTTATCTCAACACCGATAACTTCACTTTTGCCATTTATCGGGATCAAAGCTTTGACCACAAGGACCGATGGACAGATCGCGAAGATCTGGAGATCGGGCGGGCGTTCTTTGACCAGGAGTTTGTGATCAAGAGTAACGACCTTCAGAAAGTGAAGGATCTGTTCAGTGACGACAAGCTGCGAGCTGCGTTAATCAAGCAAAGAGACATTTTTCTTCGCGTCCGTTTTGAGTCTGCCTGGTTTAACAAACAATATCCGAACGGTATGCATGAGCTTTCGCTGGAAGCGAAAGGCGAAATCAAAGATTTGGCCCGCTTGAAGGAGCTTTACATGCTTTTCGGAGAGACCCTCCACCAGCTCTGTCATATTGGCCTTGCGCTAGATAAGGATCCGGGAATCGTGATCTGACTATGCTGATCCGGAAACATTTAGCAATACTTGGAACGCTGTTTTTAATGAGCAGCAGTTTATTTGGCGCTCTATGGAAGTCTTCCGACTACAAATGCCAAGTCTATCTACCGGACGGGGAGCCACGGATTGACAAATGGATCACGCTCGGCTCAGTCGAACCGGGCACCCTGGTCGGCTCTAGAAACGTAGAGGGGACAATCTATCTATTTTGCGGCTACGTCGATCTGGCAAAAGAGCCGAAAGTGCGCCATCTGGATGCAAAATCGATTGAGATATTGCAGAAGCGTTTTTTTGGTCCAGGCCAAGGGTTTTGGCATGGGTTGCAACGGATCACTCTGAACGGCATGAACGGGTTCCGGCTGACGGGCGATCAGGTTCACAGTGGGGGACATTATGGCCTGGTGGTGGATATGTACGAGGCTAATGGCCGGATCTATCAGCTAGCTGGGATGAAGCAAAATGACCAGCAGCCGTGGAAGGATACGAACATTAAGGTTTTCCTGGCAAGTTTCAGGGTGTTGAAGTAGCTGCGGGCCCGTGGCTGCGTGGGTTGTGACCGGTATGCGACGAATGGCACTTATGGGGTTCGCAAGTCTTGGATAAACTGGTCGACGTCACTCTCGGTGGTGTCCCAAGAGCACATGAGACGGGCGCCGCCGCCAGGGCCGACATCAGTATAGAATCGCCAGCCGCGGTTGTGCAATCTCGTGACGACATGGCCTGGCAGTTTCGCGAAGACAGCGTTTGCTTCGGTCGGGAACAGCACATTAATACCAGGGATGCTTGCCAACTGGGCGGCTAGTCGTTGAGCCATGGCGTTGGCGTGCTTGGCGTTGTCAAGCCATTGACTGTTCGCTAACAAACCCAACCATTGAGCAGCTAGAAACCTCATTTTGGCGGTGAGTTGGCCGCTCTGCTGCATCCGATAGAGAAATTCCTGTTCGAACGACCGATTAAAAAAGACGATCGCTTCACCAAAGGCCAATCCGTTTTTTATTCCTCCAAAGACGAGCACATCGACGCCCGCTTTCCATGTCAGCTCTGCCGGGGTGCAATTGGCGGACGCCGCTGCATTTGCAAATCGCGCACCGTCCACATGCAACGCAAGTTCGTGCCGTTTGCATAAAGCCGAGAACTCCGCAACTTCCGCGGGCCGATAGATTGTCCCGAGCTCGGTCGCGTTGGTCAGACTCAAAACACGCGGCCGAGAGGAGTGTACCTCGCGAAGACCGAGAAATGCTTCGCCAACGGCGGACAGATCAATCTTACCATTTGGGCCCTCCACGACTCGGGTTTTGAGGCCGGGATTCAAAAAGCCGACGGCGTTACATTCATCCGTCTCGACATGGGAAAACCTGTGACAGATGACGCTGTTGTGACGCTCACAGAAGCTCCCGATGGCAAGTCCGTTCGCCGCGGTGCCACCCGATGCGAAGTATGTTTCACAATCTGTCTCGAAAAGATCGCAAAAGGCTTTTCTTGCCTGATTAGTGATCGTGTCATCGCCGTAAGCGACCAAATGACCAGCATTGGCTGCCTGCAAAGCCTCCCAAACCGGGGGACAGACGCCAGCATTATTATCGCTCGCGAAATGACGTCGATGATCGTAGTCGAAGTTGAGAAACGGGCTGGTCATAAGTGGCAATAGGATACAGGTGGGAAGCGAGAGAGACAATGGGTGAGCGTAGCGGCGTGCCGGCGTATCGGCGTCGCGGCGGATCGGCGGATCGGTGTCGGCTCTTAAGCCAAAATGTCATTGAGCCGCGGGAGTGAGGTTTTTAGATTGGTGATATGAAAGTGGAGAATCTGCGGAGCCCTTATGACAAGGTTCGCGGGCTCTATAATTTCGGGCGGATGCTCGACAAAATACGGTTGCGCGCAGCGGGTAAGTTGCCTCCGGACTACGTTCCGAACTGTGGCCTTCATAATGACGGAAAGACATGCGCGTTTCTGCGGATCAACTATGACGCTCTCGTCCAGCGTGTTCTTGAGGGCGGCTCGGACGAAGAAATCGCTGACTGGTGTTTCAGCCATGGAAGGAAGCCAACGGACGAAGAAATCGAAATGTGGAATGAATACATGCGGAAAATGGGCTGGCGCGACCCGTTATCGAAGCGGATACAACAGCGAAAGATAGAAAGCGGTTTTGGGGACCGAGACGATATTCAGACCTCGTTTGACTATATTGAGCTGGACGAAGGGCGCGATCCAAAGGAGCGTAACGCCAAGTTTTCAGCCTGAATTTCTCGGTCGTCTATGGAAGAAGAAATGGTTTTAGTGGTTCGCCGATCGCTCTTGGAATCGCTCAGCATGTTCCAAGGTTTAAATTTCGATGTGGGACATTACTTGCCGGTGTTCTTGTCCCGAGAAAACAATTTCTTCGCGCCACGGTCCTCGGCTGAAACCGATCCCAGCCTGAAACAGATCATCCCGTATGCTTTGATTGTCAGCGAAGGAAAGATCTTGCGGTACAAAAGGGGCAAGCGAGCCGGCGAACAGCGGCTGGTTTCCAAAGGATCTATCGGCATTGGCGGCCATATGAACGAGCACGATGAAGGCCTGTTCGCACTGGATGACCAAGCTTATCTGGCCGGTGTTTTGCGCGAGGTGCAAGAAGAAGTCCAGATCGCTCCACCAATCTCGAACCGGATTGTGGCTTTGCTCAACGATGATTCAACCGAAGTTGGTCAGGTACATCTTGGCGTTATTCACGTCATTACTTTGGCGCGCCCAATTGCCGAAAAGCGAGAGAGCGTAATCACGTCGCTGAAGTTTCTGACACCGGAAGAATTGCGCGCTGAGAGAGAAAGCCTAGAGGGCTGGTCGCAGATTTGCGTGGATCACCTCGAGAAATTGGTGGGAGCGTAGGGGTTCGGGCGTGGCACGGCACGAGCCTGAGTTGATCCGTCCGACAGAGCCTTGGCGACGTCGGAAGCGTTCGTACGCTAAGACAGCGATTCCAGTTCGTCGATCTCCTTCCGATACGGCATCCCTGGTTGTGCACCTGCTCGCGTAACCTTGATTGAGGCGGCTACGCCAGCGCGTTGGGCAGCGTTCCGAAGAGGCAAGCCCTCGGCTATACTCGCTCCGAGCCAACCGACAAAACAGTCCCCTGCTCCAGTTGTATCTACGGCCTTAACTTTGCGCGCTGGAAAATGATCGATGTTTTCGCCGTCGGAAATGGTGATTCCCTCCGCTCCAAGCGTCACAACGACCTGACGGCACCCTTGGCGGTGAAACCAAGTGATTGCCTTCCGGATGTCAGTTTCTCCACTCAACGTCGCGGCCTCATGTTCATTTACCACGATAGTATGCAAACTTTCATAAATCGTCTTAGGCAGGACCCTGGCTGGCGCCGGATTTAAAACAAAAGGTTTGCGCTGTTCGTGACAAAGCCGTGCAACAGCTTCAATTGCGCCATCTCGAATTTCCAATTGGGAGATTACGACATCCGCAGTTTCAAATGCGTCGCGAGCGCTTGAAACAATTACCGAATCAACAAGCTCGTTGGCCGACCTCGCGACGGCGATCATGTTTTCGCGACTCTGGCTATCAATAAAAATGAGCGCCACGCCGCTTGTTGCATTAGGTAGACACTGGAAATATTTGGTTTCGATCCCTTCTTTGGCGAGTCGCTCATGTGCAGCGGCTCCATACGAATCCGCGCCGTGGGCTCCAACGAAGGTGACATTTGCGCCGGCCCTGGCAGCAGCTACTGCCTGGTTTGCGCCTTTGCCTCCACCGAACATCTGGAAATCGCCCCCGAGCACAGTTTCGCCTGGCCGAGGCAAGTGATCACAAATGACAACAAGATCGGTATTTGAGCTACCGACGACTACAACGTTCCGGGGGTTATGAGGCATGCAGACGAGTGTGAATGCCGAGGAATGGCTAGATCAAGCGTCTTTCTGCGAAAGGCGATAGCGCGCGAGCCCCTGATCGGTAAAGCCTCACCGATTATACAGAAGAGCGCCATCCTCGGTTATTGGCGCCTTTTCTTCTCTTGCCCGGATTCCGCGCCAATATTTGAGGGGAATCATCGCGGCTGCCACAATGAGCAGCTGGCTGATGATGAAAAGCATCAACGGGCCAAAGGCGCGGTCCATGAATCCGTAGGAATGCAGACCGACTCCCAACATATTGACGCCAAACCAGGATAAGCTGGTAACGATGTTTCCAAAGACCGCAAGCGCGGCAATTCCTCGTTCGCGCGCGTAGCCTCCCCATCGGGCGTGAAGGATAATCGCATTCCAGAGAACAATTAGCAGCGCTCCGTTCTCCTTTGGATCCCAACCCCAGAATCTACCCCATGATTGGTCCGCCCAGATCCCACCAAGGATCGTGCCAGTGAAACTGAATAGTGTGGCGAAACAGACGACCCCATAGATCATTCGGGCGAGCGATTTTGAGGTTTCTTGGTCGAAGGATTTGGTCAGCAATCCTCGCGCGATATAGACAATGCCAAGGAAACCAGACAAAAAGGTGGCGGAATAGCCAAGGGTTACGACAACGACATGCGTGGCGAGCCAAATGTTTGTGTCAAGAACGGCCCGCAACATCTCCAGGCTGTCGCCATCCCACTGCAGGTTCTGAGCTATCAGCAGGGTCAGGAAACCAATTGCCGATCCGCAAACGCTTCCGACGCCGTTTTTGTATAACCGTTCGAGAAACAGGCAGAAAAGGACTGCGCCCCAACCGACAAAAATAGCCGAGCTGTAAAGGTTGGTGACTGGAGGCCGCCCTTGCAAATACATGCGGGTTACCAGACCGGCTGTATGCAACAAGAAGGTAAAAAGAAGAAGTGTGACCGCAGTCCGGCCCAGGACATTGGGCCAAATCAGCCAAGAAAGCAGGGCAAACAGAAAGACCAATCCGTAAAGCAAGATCGCTTGATAAAAAGGCTGCGCATGATTGAAGAGAAACTCGAGACGCGGCCGGTTCAACTCTTCGGGCAGGGTCTTTTGCAAGTATTGTTGGTACTCTTGCAGGCCCTGATTGAACGCGTTGCTGTCTCCTCCTTGGTAGGCAGAAATCAGTTTTCCGTACGCGGTCACCGGATAAGGAAGTTTCCCAGTCGCGATTGCTCTGAGCAGCGCTCCCGAAATGTGCTGCCATCGGTCACTGGTGATGCCATGTTCCGGGTCCAAGTTGTGTGGCAGCGATCCGCTGACGGCTGGGAATGCGTATGCGAACCTCACTTGGCTCAGCTTCTGATAACGATCTGTAAATAGAATAATGCGTTCAAAATCCTGCTGATCGAACGGCTTGTTTGCGTCGCGATTGCGAATAGCCTCCATGCCGGGCTCAATCGTCTGCTCAAATGCTTGAATTTCTTTTCCGAAATCAGGCGAATCTTCGGGCTGGAGAGTGTTTTTCAGTTGAATATAAAGGCGTAGACCTTCGCGTAGCTTTATGATCTCGCGCTGAAACTCGTCCCGGCTTTCAGCGTCGGTCTGCGATGCCAATCCGGCCTGCTCTTCGATTCTGGAGAAGAATGGTTTCAGGTCTTGAAACGAATAATGCAGGAATCCACCAGTCGCTTCACTTGATCCAAAAAGACTCAGGATGCCGGGTAACGCTTTAACTTCGAAAACCTTCGCAAGGTCGGCGTGCTCGGGCATCGCGAAAGTTTCGAGCAACCACTGACTCTGGGAACCGGTCAGCTTTCTGCCATCGCCAGAGTCATAAGTGCCATGATGGTTCATGGCCGAAAGCGAGACCCGGGCGAGCGTGTCCATCGGCATTACCCTTCCCCCTACCAGCACCGGAAGCTGGCCAAAGCCATCGACGTTAAAGCCCGGGTTTTGTCGCGCGGGCATCATCTTCGAGATGGCCCAGGCGGCGCACAACAAACAGATAATCCAGGGAAGAAACCGCTTCATGCGATAACGCGACGCCTCACAAATCCAATTAAGTGCATGGAGAACTGAACGAGCAGTCCAAAAATAATGACGCCGCACGATATATACGGCAGCAACCAGCTCGGGTTCTTGACAACTTGGAGAATGCTGGTCGTATCGTTGTTATCAAAACCGGCCTGGTAGAATGTTAGCCCACGGTACCGGAGCGGATTGTTCATGAAGATCAACGTCTCTCTCCCGCTCCGGGCCGTCGGATCTGAGATCCGGACTCGGCTGGAAAAATTCTTAGGGATTTCTGTCCCTGCGTACCGATCGTGGCTGAATTGAACAAGCTGAACCGAGAACGGCTTGTAATACCGCTTCGGACGCAGCACAAGCTGATAACTCTTTCCATCTGACTGGAAGCTTACGGGTCGGGGAAACGCTGAGGCCAGGCTCCATGTTCCGACGGTCTCGCCATTTCGGATCACCGAGACATTCACCGAAGGCGTGTTCCGTTCATTCTGCTTATATGTTTTCGCTACTCGCGCAGCAACGGCCATCGGCCCGAGTTGGAGATGCGGATAATTGGGCGATGGAAGTTGTGAGGGATTGATTAGGACCGAGTTCGGGTAAAAATCGTTGACGACGAGCCGTAGAGAGTCGACCGGCAGATCGATCTTGTTCCCACGAGAAAGCTTGGAGTCTGGTATCGAAACAACCCGATCAGAATCGTTGGCGTTCGTGTCGATCAACGCGAGTTCGTCGTGATAAAAGCCTTCGGAATAGTTTTTCGCCTCACCCTGATTAAGCCGTAGCTGGCTTTCCACTTGAAACAATCCGGTCAGCAATTGACCTACGAGCAGCAGAATCAATCCTGAATGTACCAGAAGAATTCCGGCTCTTTTCCATGAAAACTTGAAACGGGAAACGTGCGCCGCGATCAGGTTAATAAGCAACAGCCCGCCGATCAGATAGCCACCGGGGAACCAGGGAATTTGAAGCGTAGTCCGGGGCGGCGTGAAATACAGGAAGAAGCTTTTGAAATAACGATTCTGCGCCTCGTAGATCCCAATATGAACTTGATCCAGCGTACCGACGAAGACCAACACCATCGCGCAAGCCAGACAGAAGATGGTCAGCTTGAGAGAGGTCAATGGCTTAAGCCAATGCAGAATACTATTGCTTGTCATTCGTCGACTTTGTTTTTGGTGGAGTAATCAATTCACCGCCCGGTTTTCCAAACCGGAAGGAACGCACGAAATCCTGGAATTTTGAACGTTGCTCTTCCAATAGCGTTGGGTCCCCTGTCATCTTCACGAACCAAGTACGATCAGACTGCGGGATAACGGCGCCTAAGATTCGTGACGGCGTTGCAGCGTTTTCCGGGGTCTGCAGGTCGACAAAGTAGCACTCGACACCGTTGACGTCACTTTTTTGGATCGACTTCTCCAGATCGGCCTCGGGTAACGACTGCTGTTGCACCTGACCACGCCATCTATTCACGTTTGAAGCAATACCGCCCGCGTCGCCGGGGAATGCTGTTACGCTAATGTCGGCTGACCGACCGTTCGGGCCATTTACTTTGAAGCTACCAAGCCGCATCTCGGAGAGAGGTTCTGTCTGCCATCCCTCCGGCTTGGTCCAAACCGGTTTGGCCTCCGGCGCAGGCGGCACTAGTCCAGGAGAGCTATTCTCGAGCGCGACTTGCTCTTTAGGAATCCGGTAGACCTCGATCTGTTGATTGTCGCAGGAAACCAATAGGAGACAGAAGACAGGAGACAGAAGACAGAAGAAATAAGCCACCTTTCTCATATCTCATCTACCGGCGGTCCGCAGCTCGTATTTTTGCTTCAGCTCTTGAAAATGGGTCGATGGGAACCACTGATAGAGCATGAAATAAACAAGTACACCGGTCACTGACACGTAGAGCCAGATTGGCATCGTGATCTTACCCATCCTGCGGTGCCGATCGAAACGGGCGCGCAACGCAGGAATCACGGTCACGGCTACAAGTGGAAGAATGGTAAATGCCAGCACCAGGTGGGTGAGCAGAAGGACGTAATAGACAGGTTTAATCCAGCCATCTGTGGTGAACTTCACTGAACCCTCGCCAACCGCATGGATCATCCCGAAATGGTACGTGAGGTAACAAGCAAGGAAGAGCGTGGAGCATGCCAAAGCGCTAACCATGCAGGTAATATGAATCCTTTTCCGGTCACGGAGAATCGCCAGCCAACCGGTCGCAATCAGACAGGTACTGATTGCGTTCAGGGTCGCATTGATTGGGGGCAAATCGAAGACGGTCACGAGCTACAAACTATTAGAGGAACTTATTTTGTTACGTATCTATGCATTTCCGGCCAAAAGCAAATGCGTTTGGCGGAGGCGTTTCTCGGAAGGCGGCGTGTCGGCGTGCCATATTAGTCCTATTGGTCCTATAGGTCCTATTCCGCCCTATCGACAACGAGGACCCGACGAGGAGCCTCCGCTTAATACATAAATAGCTTCGCGACGATTGCGCCGAGCATCAGGCCAATGATTACTTCAAGGCGAGTGTGGCGCTGTAACGCGGATCGGGACCAGCCGACGAGCACGGAGAAAAAGATCCAGGGAAGCGCGATCTTTGCTCCGAGCGGCCAGAGCGAACAGCTAGTCAACATCGCGAAGCCCGCGTGCATCGATGGCTTGATCCAGAGATTTGCTCCCCAGGCAGCTCCGACCAGCACCATCGCAGCCGCACATCCTCTAATGAACGCGCTCGGCTGATGCGTCAGGTAAAGCACCAGGCAGGCAAACAATAGCAGAGAAATTCCAATCGCAAACAGATGCGGACGATCCTTCTGCTCGGAAACGTCCAAATTGCTCCACTGGCCCCTGCGGACCTTCAGCCAAATGTAAAGCGAAACCGGCAGCAAGGATGCCAAGACAACCGTTAGCACACCCAATACCGCCTCAAGGGGTGCGAGCATTCGCCAGCCGACGATTAGCGCCACAATCGGCGTAAAAATAAATGGATGCCCGGCGACAGAGAGACCCTGTGCGCTCAGGCGCTTAGCATTCTCCCGCGTTAAAGTCGATTCGATCAAGTACCAGGGAGATCAATGAGACTGGGCGCTAACCATCCGGTGTTTAGCATCCAGCTGTTTACACGAACGCACGATCATGAAAGTCATGCCGGTGAGGAGCAAGACGACGAACCCGATCATAAAAAGCACGCTCAGCGAAAAACCTGCGCTGATGCCCGAAACGCCGCCGTCACCTGCCACATTGGAAGGTTCCTTGCATCCAGGGCATGCGAACAGCGACGGCGCGAAACCGAGAAACAGCGCACTGAGCAGCGACAAAAACCTCACCATGAAATAGTTTGAATTATCTTCCGCCCCGACGCAAGAGACTTCCGACATCAAGCAGCAGCTTCTGCACGACCTCCTCAGAAGTTCCGTCGTAATAGCCCCGAATGACGCCGTCTATATCGACCAGCGCGAATTTTGTGCTGTGGATAAAATTTGGCATCACGCTCCCCGGATCCTGTACGGCGAGTTGGAAGCCGTTGATCGCCAAATCATAAATCTGTTGTTTCTCCCCGGTCAAAAAATGCCAGCGATTGGATGCTTCATATCGTTGGGCGTACCGGCTGAGCACAGATGAAGTGTCGAATTGTGGATCGACGGTAAACGAGACCAAGGCGAGGGAACTGCCCTTGGAGAAATTGCGATCGAGCTCGGCGAACCGGCTGCTCATGATCGGACATGGTCCAGGGCACCGCGTGAAGAAAAAGTCCGCGACCCAGACTTTACCTTTAAGAGCGTCCTTCGTCACAGTCTGACCAGTCTGATCAACGAACGAAAAGTCAGGGACTGTGTTGAATCGTTCGAAATCCTTGATGAATCTCTGCTGCGCAGATTTCCAAGATTGATACCCGAACGCGAGGACGACAATCGCAATGGTTGCAATGAGTGCTCCAAGCAACCCCTGGCGAAAACTAGGCTGAGCGACCGATACCATGGTCAGAAATCGGTAAACCGTAGCCGGCAGTCCGTAAACCGTAATCGGTAGTCCGCAAACCGTAATTGTCATCCCTAAGCCCTGATCCGCCAAGTGGCGCACGTTTTCGGAGCGAACACGGATTACGGAACACGGATTACGGATTACCTATTCACGGGCCGCAGGTGGAGCGCCGCTCAGGCTCTTCTGGACAATTTGGATCAATTGTTCAGGCAAGAACGGTTTTTGCAGGAAGAGAGAACCTTCTCGCATTTTGAGGCCGTTCGCGTCCTGATAAGCCGGCGAACCGCTGGTATAGACGATTTTCAGGCTCGGCTTGCGCGCCGCCAACTCGTCGGCTAGCCGGATGCCGTCCAACCCGTCTTGCATGACGATATCGGTGAGCAACAAATCGATCTGTCCATTGCTCTCGTCCCAAACCGCGAGCGCTTGAGATCCTGAGGCAGCTTCCAGGACTTGATAGCCGGACCGCAGGAGGATGACGCGGTACAATTCTCGCAGTGTTGGTTCATCTTCGACGAGCAAGATCCTCTCAGAGCTGCTATCGATGAGGTTGGAGTTCATATTTAGCCCCGCCCGAAACGGCGATAAGGCTCAAATTGCACAACAGGAGCAAGTTACTTTTTTCGGGATTTAGAACACTGCTGTCAAGGATTCGTTAGAAATGAGTGTAAATTTTATTAACAACCAAATTTTTCCCAACCATAAGAAATTGGGTCTTTTAGACGCGGGATTTCACGATTATAACTACTTTTTCAGGCGCTTTACAATTGTTTGTCGTACAATTGGTTTTGTAACAATAGGATACCAGGGTATCCTATGCAATGGCCCATATCTCGCGAGATAGAAAAAAGCTTCTCGATCGGGTTCGGCGTCTTCAGGGACAGATCACCGCTCTCTACAAGGTTCTGGAAACCAAAGACGATTGTACCGAAGTATTGCATCTCTTAGCCAGTTGCCGCGGGTCGATGAGCAGCCTGATGCATGAGATCGTGGAAGGACATATCCGTTTCCACCTTATGACGAATGATTCCGGAAAGACTCGTCAGCAAGAAGAAGCGGCCGAGGAACTAATCGAAGTGCTGCGAAAGTATTTGAACTGAAACATCCGGAGCATTTCATGAAGTTGCAAACCAAGGACACCCAGGGAACCCCAGCCATCGCAAGACTCGATAGAGTATCTGCAGCGCAGGCTGGAAAGCTGGACGAGCATGGCCATCACGGTTACCACGATGATCACGATCACGATCATGATCACGACCATAACCATGACGGCCATGATCATGAAACTGACGCGGCCGAGTATGTCCGGCTCGCTGCGATGGGGTTGATCATTGTCGCGAGCCTGACCGGCTGGTGGCGCGGCCTCATGGATCGCGATTGGCTGGCTTTTGCCGGAACGCTGATTGGCGGACTCCCAATCTACCGAGAGGCTTGGGAGAATCTGCGCAAGCGACGAATGACCATGGAGCTTTCAATGACCATTGCTCTGGTCGCAGCGCTGCTCATTGGTCAGTTTTTTACGGCGCTGGTAATCGCGTTTTTCGTCTTGTTCGCCGAACTCCTGGAAGGCTACACAACAGGTGGCGGACGACGCGCTATCGAAGCACTGGTCAATGCGCTACCCCGACAGGTCACGGTCCGGCGCAACGGAGTCGATAGCCATATAAAAACCGAGGAGCTTTCGGCCGGCGAGATCATCGTGATTCGGCCAGGCGAAAGGATCCCGGTCGATGGCTCGGTTACAAAAGGCAGCAGTTACGTCGATCAGTCAGCGATCACAGGGAAATCGTTACCGGTTGAGAAGACGGAACTGAGCAAAGTCGTCGCCGGATCGATCAACAAAAGCGGTGTCCTGGAGGTCAGCGTTGAGCGGATTGGACGCGACACGACCTTCGGCCGGATCATCGAGATTGTCGAGCAGGCGGAGAAATCGAAAGCACCGGTGCAAGGGATTGCAGATCGTCTGGCGGCGGGCCTCGTCTACTTCGCCTTTGGAGCAGCGGTCCTGACATTTGTAGTTACGCGCAACGTTACCTCTACCATCGCTGTGATCATCGTCGCGGGCGCTTGTGGAGTCGCTGCCGGCACGCCTCTAGCCATTCTAGCCGGAATTGGAAGTGCAGCTCGACGCGGGATCATTGTCAAAGGAGGCCTCTTCCTGGAAAAACTGGCAGAGATCGATACGATCGTTCTGGACAAGACTGGGACACTGACGATGGGCGTTCCCGAAGTGACCGCCATCCGAACAACCAACGGAGCTACGGAACAGAATCTCCTGGAGACGGCCGCAATTGTTGAACAGCATTCGGAACATCCATTAGGTGAAGCGATTGTTCGAAAAGCTAAGGCAGCAAACTTGGCCTTACGTGGATACACTGATCTTCGCTATTCCCCGGGCAAGGGGCTGACATGTCTCGATGGCACAAGCAAAATTGTAGTCGGAAGCCGGCCCCTGTTGGAGGAGAATGGAGTCGACGGCCTGGATGGCCTCGAAAAGGATTCAGCACGAGGAGAAACCCTTGTTCATGTGGCAAGAGACCGGAAATATCTGGGCGCGCTTGCAATCGCCGATCAACTCCGGCAGGAATCACTTCAAGCCGTTGCTGAGCTGAAACGACGCGGGTACTGGACCCTGCTTTTGACCGGGGACAGCAAAGAAACAGCATCGGCGATCGGCGACCAACTCAAGGTGGATGAGGTTTTTGGTGAGCTTCTTCCTGAGGACAAACTGGACAAGGTCCGCGCACTCCTTAAAGCCGGCCGGAAAGTGGCAATGGTCGGCGATGGAATCAATGATGCTCCAGCCCTGGCAGAGGCAACCGTAGGCATCGCGATGGGAGGAGGGACGGATGTCGCGCTGGAAACCGCCGATGTCACGCTGATGACCAGTGATTTGTCCCGTCTTCCTGAGGTGTTCGATAGCGCCAAACGCTGCTACCGGGTGATCATGTTTAATTTCTGGGGAACGATCCTGGTTGACACTGTTGGTATTGTGTTGGCCTTCTTCGGTTTGCTGGCTCCGGTCATCGCAGCGCTCATACACGTTGGATCGGAGCTGACGTTCATTTTGAATTCGGCGCGCTTGTTTGGCGCAAAGATAAGACGTATGGGACGTATAAGTCCAATGCGAGAGTGTTAGCTGGCGGGCACGATCGAACGAGCGATTCTTGGCTTCCATTTCTCGGAGGCAAACGCAATCAGTGGAGCTTCGACGAACCGATAGGCTTGCACACAGATAGCGACGAAGAAAATTGTCAGGATAACGATGAGTAGGTCCGGCTGGATCTGTGTGGCTATGCCTTTTCTTAGAAGATTGCCCAACACGCCCATCAGGAAACTGTGAGTCAGGTAAATCGAGTAGGAAGCGTCTCCGAACAGTATCGGAACCGCCAAGCAACGTGTATTCGGTGTAGGAAGCAACGAGGCCCCCAAAACCAGGAGCAGAGCTGGCAAGCCGTGGGTCAACAGGTGTGGGAACGAGGTGGTAGTAAACAGTGCAAACAAGAATCCTAGAGTCGCGAGAGACATCATAGCAACGGCCTCCAAAAGGTGATCGCCTCCTCTGGTACGCACATAGATCGCGCCGGCGGCGACACCGAGCAGGAACTCGAATATAAGCGGCGACGAAGCCAGGTAATGGAGCGCCGGCGGCAGGTTAACGATTCTTGACAAAGCGAACAGAGCGAGGAACGCGGCTAGAAGAAACAGCATAGTTAAGCGCCGGGTTTTCAAAGAGATGGAGGCGGCAAAAAAGAGATAGAAACAGAGTTCGAAAGATAGACTCCATCCCTGATTAATCATTGGCATCCATTTGCCGACATCATTCAACGCAGGCCACAGGAAATAGGATGAGATGACATAAGACGGCGTCAGGCTCGGTGCCTGATCCGCCAGTTTGAATCCCCAAAGCAGGAGCAAGACGGTCGTCCAGACCCAATAGGCTGGATAAATGCGCAGGACACGTTTGCGAAGAAAATTGAGAGACGCAGCAAGGCCGTCAGGACGTCCAGTCGTCGTAACGAACCATAATAAACCCGCTGATCACAAAAAATATGTCGACGCCTACGCCACCCAAATTGGCGCAGCAGGCAAGATGACAGGGCGCCGGATGATTGTCGCGCATCTGCGTGCAGAGGTGCGAGATCACAACAAAAATTGCTGCTACCCCACGAAGAATTTGGATGCTCGCTAGTTTGTTGTGCTGCATACCGTCCTTGGGCAGCGAAACTAGACCCGGTACAGATCAGGTTCGAGTCTGGGGGGTTACGTCGGGTTGAGATTGCGTCTTTTAAGTGCAGACGGTTCGGCGACGGGTGTTATTCGAGAGAAAGAGCGGGTTACGCAACTGATATCAGCTTCCAGCTCGACATTTATAGCAGCTCGGCACGTTACAGATGTCGGCGGCAGGGCCTGCCGCCCTATAGCATCACACGATATAAAGAATCGTGAACAGAAACACCCAGACGATATCGACGAAGTGCCAGTAAAGACCTGTGCACTCGAGGAATCCATGTTTCTGAGGTGTTACGTGACCCATCAGTGCTCGAATCAACGAGGCAATCAGAAGGAAAACACCGATCAGCACGTGGCAGCCGTGGAATCCCGTGAGCACGAAGAAACAGGAGCCCATGATGCCAGCAGTATTAAACCAGAATCCTTCATGATGGAGATGGATCCACTCGAGCGCCTGATTGGTAAGGAACAATGAACCGAGAACGATCGTGGCTAACAAAAGAAGCTTGCCGCCTTTACCTCGTTTAATCAGTGCGGCCTCCGAGAAATGCAGCGTAAAACTGCTGCTGATCAGAAAGATCGTGGCGATGATCGTTTTGACCATTGTGTCGCCACCCCTCAGCATTTCCGGCATTTGCCACCCTGGCCCGGCTCCGCCACGAAGCACCATGTAACCACCGATTAGTCCGGCGAACAGCATCGCTTCAGAGGCTAGAAACGTCAGCATTCCGAACCGCACGATGTTCGGTCCTGGTTTTTGAATCTCGTCGAAGGTGGTTGCTGTGGCTTCCATAGTTAAATCTTTTGATAGATCGATAGTTTCCAGAGGATTACGAGTAAGGTCAGCAGAATCGCAAAAGTGACCAATGCGATCCAGAGGCGCCGATTCCTTCTTCGTAGTTCTTCATCCATTACGCTCGAGTCAATACAAGGGCGCCCAACGTGATCGGTAGATAAACAATTGAAGCGACGAACAGGCGCCGCGCAGTTTTCTCAGATCCGTGGAACGCAAATTGGAGCGACATCCAGCCAAAATAGATACCGGTCGCGGCCGCGATTACGAAATACCAGACCGTAGTCAGCCCTGCCATTGCCGGCATCAAGCTAACGGAGATCAAAGCCATTGTATAAAGCAGACCCTGACGGCCAATCATTGCGGCACTTTGATCCGTGCCGCCCAGCATGACAAAACCTGCTTGCTTGTAATCTTCTCGGAACAACCACGCGAGCGCGAGAAAGTGAGGCATCTGCCAGAGGAATAGAATTGCGAACAGAAGCCATGCTTCAAAATCGATTCGCCCGCGCGCTGCCACCCATCCGATCACTGGAGGCAGCGCACCGGGTAAAGCACCCACAATTGTGTTCAAGGTAGTTACCCTTTTGAGCGGTGTGTAAACAAAGACGTACGAACCGATGGTGCCCGCCGCAAGAACACCGGCCAGCAGATTAGTCCCCAGTGCAAGCCACAGAATGCCGGCGATCGAACAACCGACACCGATGATCATTCCTTCTTCCACGCTCATTCGGTGCGAAGGCAACGGTCGGTTTCGAGTCCGTCGCATGCGGGCATCAAATTCGACCTCAAACACCTGATTCAGGGCAGCTGCCCCGGCGGCGGCAAGGGCGGTGGCGAACAATGTCTGCAAAAGGTACGGGACGTTCATCTCTCCGCGCCACCCAAACAGGAATCCGATCAGCGTCGTGCTGAGCACGAGCAGAGAGAGGCGAGCCTTCACGAGCTCGGCAATATCCGAGACCAATCGGCGGACTTGCGAATTAGGATTATTGGCTAAAACCGTGCTCATGCTCTGCTCACCGCGATATGATCGATCTCTCCCACCGGCGTGGTGGCTCTCCACAACAACCTGGAAAGCGAAACGCTCAACAATACGCCTGTCACCAAAGTGAGAGCACCTACAAGAACATGCGCTGTCGCGACATCTGCCGCCTTGTTGCTCCAAACAGTCCAGGCTCCTAACCCAACCTGTACGATCACCAAACCGATCCACCCGGCCGCCGCAAACCGAATTGGGCCGAGCAAATGCGGTTGCCGCAACAGCCGTGTTGCGCTTCGAATCACTTCAATTGAAATACAAAGTGCCAAGAACCGATGAATGTACTGAAGCCAAATCAAGCCCGCGGTGATTGGCTGTTGCGCGGGTGATCGGACGGCGTTGATTCTTGCGATCGCATCAGATGTTGATGGGGGAAAAAGGCCGCCATATACGGTTGGGAAGTCAGGGATCGAGAGTCCGCTATGGGAGTGACGCATGGCGGCACCCAAAGCCAATTGCACGAAGATGGCCACAGTCAGCGCGATCGCTGAGATCCGGCTCTTGCGCAAGATGGAATCACCAGGTTCGACCGATGCTATCGCCTTCCAGAAACGTGAGTTTACTAAAGCAATCGTCGCTACAAGCGCAAAAAAGCTCTGGGCCAGGCAAGCGTGAAAGAGACCAAGCACCGGATTGTGTTCAGTTACCCGCAAACCGCCTAGAACGCCTTGGGTCACTACAGCTAGCACGGCGATGCCGGACATCCATTTTACCCACGGCCGTTCTTCAATCATCAGTGTGACTGCACACAAAACGAGCGTGAATAATCCAACGGTGCTCGCGATCAACCGATGCGTGTGCTCGTAGAAAATTCCGCCGATCCACTTTGACACCGGGAACAGAAACATGTTGTACCCGAAACTGTTCGGCCAATCTGGAACCGCCATTCCTGCTTCATGGCTGGTAACCAGCCCGCCGCTACAGATCAAAACCAGGACGGCGACGGCAACGAAAATCGAATACCAATGAAGAAGCCGCTTTGGCAGATCGATCGCGGACATTAGTGAGCCTCAATCCTCGCAGTCTCAGGCGCAGGCTGATCTTGCGGTAAATAATCCTGGTCTATGCCCGGGACGCTATATTCATAAGGACCATGGTAAACCGTTGGCGTCTTCTCGAAATTCCCATGTCCTGGAGGTGACGGCAGCGTCCACTCTAATGTCGTGGATTGCCACGGATTCTTTGGTGCCTTGGGGCCTTTGAACATACTGTAGAAGAAATTGATCAGAAACGGGATAGTCGAGAGACCGAGCATGAACGCGCTGATCGAGATAAAGACATTGACCGGCTGCTGACTACGCAAATGGTCGTACTGGGTCGGATCTGCGATTCGGCGCATCATTCCATTCAACCCAAGGTTGTGCATCGGGAAGAAGGTGCAGTTGAAGAAAATGAAGGCTAAGGCGAAGTGAACTTTGCCCCAAAACTCGCTCATCATGCGACCGAACATTTTCGGAAACCAGAAATAGATCCCGCCGAACACTCCGAACAGACTGCCGCCAAACAGAACGTAGTGGATGTGGGCGACGATGAAGTAGGTGTGGTGGATGAAGATGTCCACAGGTGTCGCAGCCATGTAAATCCCACTCAAGCCGCCAATCACGAACATCGAGACGAAAGCCAAGGCGAAACACATCGCCGTCGTGAAACGGACTGAGCCGCCCCAGACCGTTCCCATCCAGTTAAAGGTTTTGATGGCAGAGGGCACCGCAATCAGCATGGTCGAAAACGAAAACGTCGCGGAAAGCAAGAGATTCATTCCGCTGACGAACATGTGGTGTCCCCAAACAATGAAGCCGAGGAAAGCGATCGCTCCCATCGCCCACACCATCGCTTTGTATCCGAACACCGGCTTACGCGAGTTTACAGCAATGATCTCCGACACCAGACCCATCGCCGGCAACATCATGATATAAACTTCCGGGTGACCGAAGAACCAGAACAGGTGTTGCCACAGCAACGGTTGTCCGTAGTTGCTCGATGCGAAGAAAGTTGTACCAAAGTTCAGATCGAAGAAAAGCATCGCCGCGGCCGCCGAAAGAACTGGGACCGCCAACAGTAATAGAAACGCCGTGATAAGCAGCGCCCAGACCGGCAACGGCAACCGGAACATCGTCATACCGGGAGCGCGCATGTTGATGGTTGTCGTGATGTAATTCATCGCGCCGGCGATCGATGCGAGTCCGTTGATGAACAAGCCGACACACCAGAGGCTCTGTCCCCATTGCGTGCCGTTGTAGTTGGCGTGAGAGGAGAGCGGCGCATACGAAGTCCAGCCTGAAGCCGGGAACCCGCTCGGCACGAAAAAGCTGGAAAGAATAACGATGCCGGACAGCAAGAAGAGCCAGAAAGAAAGCGCATTGAACCAGGGGAACGCCATGTCCGGGGCACCGATCTTCAACGGAATCAGGAAGTTGCCAAAAACACCGATCAGCAGCGGCATGATGACAAGGAACACCATGACCGTCGCATGCATGGTGAACAGTCCGTTGTATCCCCCCGGTTGAATTGCGCCCTGCGGGGTCACCAGCCAGCTCGGCAACAGATGACCAATTATCGGCACGGGAACGTTCGGGAACGCCAGCTGGAACCGGACCGCCATAGCCAACAGACCACCAATTAAAAGAAAGAATAGACTGGCAAACAAGTACTGCATCCCGATGGTCTTATGATCCTCGGACCAGATGTACTTGCTGAAAAAGCTTAACTCCGGATGATGCGCGTGGTGTTCGTGCGCTTCTCCGGGAGCAACGTGAGCGATTGTCTGTGCCATGACGGTATTCCTACAACTATTTGGTCCGCGCCGGCGGGGGAGGGTTATTGGCAGGCGGCGGCGCTACCTTCTCTATATACCATTTGTCGAAATCTGCCTGGGACACAACTTGAACCTGCGCCTTCATATTGTAGTGCCCGGAGCCGCAAAGCTGATTACAAGCAAGCTGATATGAACCGACTTTGGTCGGAATAAACCAGACCCAATCGATCGTACGGCCCGGAATAATGTCCTGATAAACGCGGAACTCCGGAATGTAGAAGGCATGGATCACGTCTCGTGAATTCAAGCGAATCCTGACCGGCTTATTGACGGGCAGCTCAAGGACACCAGATTGAAAGTTCTGCTTGGTTAAAGGATCGTTCGGGTCATTCCCAAAGATGTTTTCATTAGAGATCAACTTCGGGTCGGAACGCCCAAGTTTCCCGCTCGGGCCGGGGTACTGGAAGCTCCATCCGAACTGGTAAGCGAGCGTCCCGATTTCCATCGCATCCTGTGGGGGATCTGTGTGAATCACATTCCACCAGAGGTGATTGCTGTAACCCCAAAGGCCGAGAAAGATAAGCGTCGGGATAATTGTCCAAACGAACTCCAGCCGATTGTTACCGTGGCTGTAGATCGCTTTGATACCCTTACGGGCGCGATATTTGACCAGGAAATAAATGTAAACAATCTGCGTCAGCACAAAAACGCCGCCCGTCAGGTAGTAGATAAAGTACATCAGCTCATCGATCCGCTTACCGTGCGCGCTGGCAACGTCGGGTACCCACCAAAGATCCGAAGTTCGCGGAGCTGCGTGGACAGACAGGCTCAGACCAACAATGAAAAGCAAGGTCAAAACAACAATCGTCCACGAGCGGCAGGGCCGAGCTTTATCTCGACCTTCTCGGGCTGCTACATCGACGAGGTCGCGATGACCTGTCCGCCATAGCCTGGGCGACGGCGGAATCGCAGCCCTATCGACGCTGTTTGACATTGGGGAATTCATCATGGTTTCGCTGGTGCCCCTTGCGCAGGGGGTGGTGGTGACGATCCGGGAGGGGCCGGTTGTCCGGCGGGAGCGGCCGGCTTACCTGGCGCAGCCGGAGCTCCCGGCTTCTGGCCCTGCTGGGCAGCGCCTCCGCCGGTCAGGTCCTGGGGAGGAATTTTCTCTACTTCGGGCCATGTCCATTGCTCTTTTCGATCTTTAAACTGATCGCGCATTTGCTTCACCATGTCGGCTGTGATCGGAGGCGCGTTGTTCCCCCAGTCAGACCGCACATAGGTCAAAATAGAGGCGAGCTGTTGATCTGAATACTGACCCTCCCAGGCCTGCATCGAGTTGTTGAAAGCTTTTCCTTTGATCTGGACCGGCCCCTGCAAGCCCTTCAGCACAATCGCAATCAGATGGTTCGTGGCGTTGCCCAGAACAACTTCCGAGCCGGCCAACGGCGGATACTGCCCTTCCAGGCCCTGACCAGTCACCTGATGGCATGTGATGCAGTTAGATGAGAAAAGCGCTTTGCCAACGACCTTCGGGTCGACCGTGGTCTTTCCCCCAACTTGAGCGCCATATTTGGGTTCGTAATCAAAAACATCCGGCTTAAAGCCGCCGCTATAGGTGAACAAATAGGCGCCCGCCCAAAACACGCCAAGGCCAACTAGTCCCATCAGCCAGACAGGGACTGGAGCCGATCCTATCTCGGGTGCAGATGCTGTACTCTCGTCTGTCCTGCTATGGTCGCTCATTCTGTCGGTTCTGGCGCCTCCGGTAAGGCGTAGTTTCTCTTCAGGGAAAGCAGATAATCAACCAGGGCCTTTCCATTCTCCGTGGGCACAACTTCATAGCCGGGAGGTGGCGCATCTGCTCCGTCAAGTTTGACCGCATCCAGGGACGGCTGGCCAACAATCTTCTGGGTCCGGAACAGCCACTTGTAAGCTGGCATCGCTGACTCCGGATGAGCTGCGTAGAGGTAACGGTAAAACCACTGGGGGTCAGTCTGGCGCACGCCCACATTCGTAAGATCTGCTCCGAGTCGTGAAGTCCCTAAGAAGACTTGCCGATCGTACAAGTAGTCGCGCGCTACTGTCCGGCGCTTACCCCATTCGCGATCGATATCGCTTCCTTCGTTTTTGTCACGGACGAATTGGCTGTGGCAATAGATGCACCCATTGGATGCATATACGTGGTAGCCTTGCTCCGCAATGCCTGGTTTTGCCGGAGGCGCTACCTCTTGCGTATTCGGATCCTTATTCGGCTGCAGCCCAGCAAATGTCAGGTACGGATATGCGACAAATCCGAGCCACGAAACGCCAAAGGCACCGAATACTCCGAAAAACAATTTCACGAACTTATTCAAGCGACACTCACCTCCGGCAGAGATTCTTTCGAAGATTCGGCAGCGGGTTCCTGCGGACGTACCCGAGTCGGAAGCAGCAGAATCAGTTTCACCGCCGCCGCGAAGCTGATGTTGGCCACAAAAATGAGCAGAACGGCGACGTTTTGTACGAGTAAGAATGGCTGAATCAGATCGTTGATTGCATCCATTGAAATCTTCGAATCCTGAAGAGCGAACCCTTGAATTGCGCCTCCAATCACCAGATCAAAGCCGATCATGCCGAGTCCAACTACGTTGAACCAGAGATGCGTTTTAGCCAGCCAAGGATACTGCCAATCCCGGCCCAGCAACCTCGGTACGATCAGATAGAGAGCGCCAAACAGAATCATGCTGCAAAAGGCGATGAGTCCAAGGTAGCGGTGGCCCGCCGATACAAAGGTGAATTGCGCAAGGTGGCCGAATGTTCGGAACGACAGTAATGCTCCCAGGCTATTCCAGACCATGTAGGCAAAGCCGCCAAACAATAGGAAACGCAACGGCAGATGCCATCGCAAATCTTCGAAGCTATCCCGGACGGTAAGATGAAAGTTGAGAGCGGCGGCAATAACTGGAATCAGCATCAATACATTCGCTACGACGCTGGCAGTAATCGTCCAGGCTGGTAGCGGGCCGCCCATCCCGTGTATCAAGCCTGTCCAACCGCCAAAAATGGCCGTTCCCCAGAATCCAACTAAGGCAAGCCGGTAACTGTAGACCGGCTTCCCGGCGATTTTGGGAAGAAAATAGTAAGAAGCGGCTAGTGCAATCGGCGACAACCAAAGCTGCATGAGCGCGCCGCAGAACCACCAGTGAATAGCCGACTGTGCGACTCCCGGTATCTGGAACGGATTCAACAATGCGCTCGCTGTCGCGTACATCCATGGGAACCATAGGAATGCACCGACCAGATACCATTGAGAAACATAGGTCGCTCCAGGCTCCCGATGGACGAACATCGATACCGCCCAGAACCCGATAATCAAAAGCGCGAGAAAAAGTATGAACGCTACAGGGCCGGGAAATTCGAGCATTTCTTTTCCGTTACCGTTCCCGGCAAGAATCGATAATATGCCGAGCCCGACGCCTACGTTCCAAAGGACCGCCCCAACAATCGGCAGTGAAGGTCTTCGCAACGGAGTGCCACAAAGTTTCGCCAGGAGCCACAGCCCAACACCAATGCCGGCGCCTGATGCCCAGCCGTAGACCATGCAATTCAGAAAGACTGGATAGCTGCGGCCGAAGCTCAGCCAACCGATTCCCGGTAGCGCCCACCAGGCCTCAGGCGTGTACATTTGAGAGACGTTGAGCAGCCAGAAGAGCGATCCAAGCGCCAGCCAAAAGGCCGCAGCTCCAAACAAAATCAGGACCGGGACCCGGATCGATCGTTCAACCGAATCGGTCGGTTCTTGCAACAAACGAATCTGTTGGTTCATCGCACTCACGGTTTAGACCCTTGAGGTGCAGCAGGAGCCGCTGGACTGGCTGCGGGCTGCGCCGCATTCGGCGCCGGTGTCGCAGCCGGAGCAGGAGTAGCTACGGGGCCCGCTGCATGAGGTTTATTTGCTTTGAGATCGGCCAGCACCAGGTCCATCGCGCGATCAATCGGAATTCCAACGATGCCCTTCGATTTATCAATCCACCGGTACTGGGTTAATATTTTTTGGTTCTCTGCGTTCAAGTCGGCGAGGATCTTAAGCCGCTCTTGCTTCCTGACATCCTCAACGGTCGGGATGCTTTGGCGCTGCCAGACAAGTAAAGCCGCCAGCACGGCGAACAACAGGACAATGATCAGGCCTGTGAATGTTCCTCTTTTTTGGCGTTGTTCAGTCATGCTTAGTTACTCAGTTTCAGCGATTCCAGCAGTCGCGGGTCACGCGTCGGGAATAGCGAGGCGCCGCTTAGCCGTACCAGGAAAATGAAGGCGAGAGGACAACCGATCGCTAATAAAGAAAGCAGATCGAAAACGCTCACCTGAAATCCGGCCGGATGCATAAATGGGAGAACGATGACGTAGAGATCCAGAATATGCATCGCGAGCACCCAGAAACAGATCGGGACCAGGAAAGGGGTGTTTCGCTTGTTGTACTGGAACAGGAGATAGAGAAACGGGATGAAGAACCGTCCCACCACCAGCGCAGTACTCAAGGTATGCCAAGAACCGATGTTCCGTCGCAGGAACCAAGTGGTCTCTTCAGGGATATTACTATACCAGATCAGCATGTACTGGCTGAACCCGATGTAACCCCAGAAGATCGAGAACGTGAACAGCAACTTACCCATGATGTGGTAGTGCTCTTCGTTCACAAACGCCAGGTAGCCGGCTTTCTGGAGAGCGAACACAACGATGATGAGCAACGCCATGCCGGCGCCAGCCGCGCCTGCAAAAACGTAGACGCCCCACATGGTGGATGCCCAGTGATAATCCAAAGATGAAAACCAATCGAACGCGGCAAGAGTCATCAAGGCCGCGAAAAGCAAAAGGCAAACAAACGACACACCCCGCATCTGGATCGAGCGCTTCGGATCTCCATCTGTATCCTGCCGCACAGACATCCGCCGGAAGTAAAAGGTCGCAAACGTAAAAAAGAAGAAGTAAAGCACTGCCCTCAGCCAGAAAAACGGGATCGTTACGGTGCCAAACTGCAGGACGAAATAACCGAGCTTGTCCCTAAGGGAAGGATCTTCACTCGGGTGTTTCAACGCTGCGATCCAGCTCCACAAATCATGCCGGAACAATATGACTGGTATGAAGAACAAGAAAACCCAGGGCAAAATTGTCGCCAGATTTTCCATCTGCCGCCGAACCACGATCCCCCAGCCTGAGTCTGTCGTGTGATGCACTAGAATCCAGAAAAAGACTCCGGCCAGCATTGTAAAAAAGTAGAGGAACCCGAACAGCCAGGAAAAAGCAACTTGGCGACGCAGTTCGCTGCCCTGCGGCGCCATGAATCCGGCCGCCAGCGCGACCACCAGCGAAATCCCGCCGACAGCAAGTAACACAAAGAAAACTCTTCCAAGGTTGCGTCCTTCAAACCTCTCTGCGCTGGGAATAGTGATCGATCTCATATCTCGTCAATGCGCTGCTGGTGCGGGCGAAGCCGCCGGTTGAGGTTGGTTCGGTTGCGCAGCCGCTTCCGCTTGCAGTGCTGCTCGTTTATCCGGGGGCACGTCCTCTAATCGCGCGTATTCGCTCTTCTGAAGCGTCCGAATGTAAGCGATGATTGCCCAGCGGTCTTTCACCGTCACCTTGTCTGCGTACGGCATCATCGTATTGAACCCATTGGTGATCGTATTGAAGATCTGCCCATCCGCCATGGTCCGATACTTGTCCTGATGGTAATTGGCGATGCTGTTGAGGCCGTGTTTCGACGTGATTCCGTTACCCTGCCCTGTTGCTCCGTGGCAGACGGCACAATCGATCGAATAAACCGCCTGACCGCGCTTCAAAAGGTCCGGCGTAACCGGTAACGGTATGCCTGTTCCCCAATTGTTGCCCATCTTTCCGGTATTGTAGTAGTCGGTGCCAGCGGAGAATTCACCCAGCGGCGAGTCAATATGCGTTGCCGGATCCGGCACATCGGAGTTTTGCGTCACATGCCCTGGAATATCGTATCCCATTGGGATCGTGCCTTCGACCGGAGGACGGGCGCCGCGACCGTCAGCGAAGAATGCGCTCGGTTTCTGGTATTTGATTTTGTCCTGTCGCTTCATATCGCCGAAGAACTCGATTGCCGGCACAGGACGATGCTGCCCCTGGAACCCCAGCAGTGCTACGGTGATAATCGATAGAAGCAGGAAGACGATCAGGAAATTCTTAATCATTTTCGTAAAGCACGGTCACGCCCTGACCGCCGATCTCTTCCAGGAAGTCGCGAGTTCCGGTCTCAGAAAACTTCGGGTCGACTGACTCGATCACGAGGAAAAACGCGTCGTTGGAAAACTCCTTGAAACGTTCGAAATCAAAAAGCGGATGATGATACCGCGGCAGCCGGTTCAGGATGAAAACACCAAAGAAAGCGGTGAACGCCGAGAACAAGATGGTCAGCTCGAACATGATTGGGAAAAACGCTGGAACCGTAAAGAAGTTCACCGGCTTCCCGTGAACGATGAGGGGATAAAGAAACGATGAGGGAATGTATTCCAGCGATACGGCTGTAAGGAATCCGGTCAGACCGCCACAGAAAATGATGTAGCCAAGCGGCGATCTTCTTAGTCCCATCGCTTTGTCCATTCCGTGGATTGGAAACGGCGAGTGGCAATCCCAGAACTTGAACCCTTTATCCCGCACTTTCTCCGCGGCGTCGTAGAGGGCGGCAGCGCTGGAAAATTCCGCAATTACACCCCAGGCCGTTTTTTTTGCAGCAGCGGCAGCACTCATGCGTGTACCTCCTTCGGTGATTCTTGTCCGCCGTCAGAGGGCGGGTGATAATGAGGATCCGCTTCCGGGAGCACACCTTTCACTTCTGAGATCGCCACCATCGGCAAAAACCGGATAAAGAGCAGGAAGAGCGTAAGAAAGATTCCGTGAGATCCAATGAAAGTGAATACATCGACCCAGGTCGGATGATACATACGCCAGGCGGACGGTAAGAAGTCGCGGTGCAGCGAGATCACAAAGATAACGAACCGCTCGAACCACATACCGGCGTTTGCGCACATCGCGACGAAAAACACCACAACAACATTCCGCCGAAACGCGCGCACCCACATGAGCTGTGGCATGACAACGTTACAGGCGAACATCGACCAGGAAGCCCACCAATAAGGACCGAAGTAGCGGTTCAGGAATGCAAATCGTTCAAATGGGTTAGCGCCATAGAATGCAACAAAGATCTCCATGGTATAGGCGTACCCGACGATCGATCCGGTCAGTAGCAGGATTTTGCACATCACATCGATGTGATTCCAAGTGACGACGTCATGCAGCTTATAGAGCGATCGCGCCGGTATCATGAGCGTTAACACCATGGCGAATCCGCCGAAGATCGCGCCTGCGACGAAGTAAGGCGGGAAAATC